>NZ_JBHSNP010000012.1:0-512 GCF_042655825.1 Sporosarcina koreensis
AGAGAGCCGCAGTGAATAGGCCCAGGCGACTGTTTAGCAAAAACACAGGTCTCTGCAAAACCGTAAGGTGACGTATAGGGGCTGACGCCTGCCCGGTGCTGGAAGGTTAAGAGGAGAGGTCAGCGCAAGCGAAGCTTCGAATTGAAGCCCCAGTAAACGGCGGCCGTAACTATAACGGTCCTAAGGTAGCGAAATTCCTTGTCGGGTAAGTTCCGACCCGCACGAAAGGCGTAACGATCTGGGCACTGTCTCAACGAGAGACTCGGTGAAATTATAATATGCGTGAAGATGCGCATTACCCGCGACAGGACGGAAAGACCCCGTGGAGCTTTACTGTAGCCTGATATTGAATTCCGGTGCAGCCTGTACAGGATAGGTAGGAGCCTTGGAATCCGGAGCGCCAGCTTCGGAGGAGGCAATGGTGGGATACTACCCTGGCTGTATTGGACTTCTAACCCTTGCCCGTGATCCGGGCAGGAGACAGTGTCAGGTGGGCAGTTTGACTGGGGCGG
>NZ_JBHSNP010000013.1:0-518 GCF_042655825.1 Sporosarcina koreensis
AGAGTGCAAAGGCATAAGGGAGCTTGACTGCGAGACCTACAAGTCGAGCAGGGTCGAAAGACGGGCTTAGTGATCCGGTGGTTCCGCATGGAAGGGCCATCGCTCAACGGATAAAAGCTACCCCGGGGATAACAGGCTTATCTCCCCCAAGAGTCCACATCGACGGGGAGGTTTGGCACCTCGATGTCGGCTCATCGCATCCTGGGGCTGTAGTCGGTCCCAAGGGTTGGGCTGTTCGCCCATTAAAGCGGTACGCGAGCTGGGTTCAGAACGTCGTGAGACAGTTCGGTCCCTATCCGTCGCGGGCGCAGGAAATTTGAGAGGAGCTGTCCTTAGTACGAGAGGACCGGGATGGACACACCGCTGGTGTACCAGTTGTCTTGCCAAAGGCATCGCTGGGTAGCTATGTGTGGACGGGATAAATGCTGAAAGCATCTAAGCATGAAGCCCCCCTCAAGATGAGATTTCCCATTACATTTGTAAGTAAGATCCCTCAGAGAAGATGAGGTGGATAGGTC
>NZ_JBHSNP010000014.1:0-526 GCF_042655825.1 Sporosarcina koreensis
CTATGCCTTCCCACATCGTTTCCCACTTAACCATGACTTTGGGACCTTAGCTGGCGGTCTGGGTTGTTTCCCTCTTCACGACGGACGTTAGCACCCGCCGTGTGTCTCCCGTGATAACATTCTTCGGTATTCGCAGTTTGCATCGGTTTGGTAAGCCGGGGTGGCCCCCTAGCCGAAACAGTGCTCTACCCCCGAAGATGAGTTCACGAGGCGCTACCTAAATAGCTTTCGGGGAGAACCAGCTATCTCCCGGTTTGATTGGCCTTTCACCCCCAGCCACAAGTCATCCGCTAATTTTTCAACATTAGTCGGTTCGGTCCTCCAGTTAGTGTTACCCAACCTTCAACCTGCCCATGGCTAGATCACCGGGTTTCGGGTCTATACCTTGCAACTTGACGCCCAGTTAAGACTCGGTTTCCCTACGGCTCCCCTATACGGTTAACCTTGCTACAAAATATAAGTCGCTGACCCATTATACAAAAGGTACGCAGTCACCCTGATAAATCAAGGCTCCCACTGCTTGTAC
>NZ_JBHSNP010000015.1:0-550 GCF_042655825.1 Sporosarcina koreensis
TTAGAACACACAATCAATAACCTTGGTACATCTTCTGAAAACTTAACTGCAGCTGAGTCGCGTATCAGAGATGTTGATATGGCGAAAGAAATGATGGAGTTCACGAAGAACAACATCTTAACTCAGGCAGCACAAGCAATGTTAGCTCAAGCACAACAATCACCGCAAGGAGTATTACAACTTCTTCGGTAATGTTGTGAACGGGCGTCTAGCTTGGTAACAGGTTAGAGCATCACTGGGTGAATTGCTGGAACCTCCTGAAGTTCACTTTCCGACAACGCAGCTGGAAACGGCATACGTGAACGGTTGAAAAAAAGTGGAATTGGACAATCAGCAGCCAAGCTCCTGTGGGGAAACCCTGGAGAAGGTCCAACGACTAGGATATACCGTCTAAGATCCTCGATTATGATGATGAAATCCGTAGGGCGTCCGATGACGTTCGAAGTGCCCAGCCCCTACAAGGTGACTTGAGGGTGAAGATATAGTCTATTCCATGTTCGAAAGGCATGGCGGCAAAGCAAGCCAACCAACAACCGCAAGGTGTACTTCA
>NZ_JBHSNP010000016.1:0-596 GCF_042655825.1 Sporosarcina koreensis
AGCTGGGTTCAGAACGTCGTGAGACAGTTCGGTCCCTATCTGCCGTGGGCGTTGGAAGATTGAGAGGGGTTGCTCCTAGTACGAGAGGACCGGAGTGAACGCACCACTGGTGTTCGGGTTGTCATGCCAATGGCATTGCCCGGTAGCTAAGTGCGGAAGAGATAAGCGCTGAAAGCATCTAAGCGCGAAACTTGCCTCGAGATGAGTCTTCCCTTGGACTTTAAGTCCGCTAAAGGAACGTTTAAGACGAAGACGTTGATAGGCTGGGTGTGTAAGTGCAGCGATGCATTGAGCTAACCAGTACTAATGAACCGTGAGGCTTAACCTTACAACACCGAAGGTGTTTTAGAGACGTGACAGAGATTTTTGGCTTGTTTGCAGATTGGTTTTGGTGGTTGTGTGAAAGTACACAACGGCTGAAATAAAACAGAATTTGCCTGGCGGCAATAGCGCGGTGGTCCCACCTGACCCCATGCCGAACTCAGAAGTGAAACGCCGTAGCGCCGATGGTAGTGTGGGGTCTCCCCATGCGAGAGTAGGACACTGCCAGGCATCAAATAACGTTGTTAGCGTGACGGCTGGCAATAGCAGGGCTG
>NZ_JBHSNP010000017.1:0-886 GCF_042655825.1 Sporosarcina koreensis
TTTTTTTTATCCCCTGCGGGTACAATGTGAAGCATTATTTACGGACGGAGTACGCCCTTCGGAGCACCTGACAACTGTCAGTGTATAGATGGGCACTCGCCCTTTTCAGAGTGATCCTAGTTAACAGAAAGGAGAGTTGAGTTATGCAGTTTCCAAAGGTTTTAACAATTGCTGATTTGTCTACTCGATGGGAAATGCCAAGACAAAGTATCCATGAGAAAAAGGACGGTAATGATTTTCCGGAGCCGATTCAGTTTGTTGGAAATGGACGAACTGCTTTGTATTTGGAAAGTGATATTGAAACGTACGAAGAAAAACATCCCTGGATTAAGTCACCAGATTGGAGACGCAGCAGACAACGTTTCATTTGGTCTTTGAAGCAAAATGAATATGAGAATTAAAATTAAAAGCTTTTAAAGGACTTTTACAGGTCTTTTAAGGGCTTTTAAATATTTTAAAGGTATTTAAGTTAAGGAAAAGGCTGAAACGCAATCAAGGGGCTTTAAAAGGGTTTTAAAACGATGTGAAAAGGAATGGACCGTTTGAAGAACACAACAAACGGAATGATCCATGGAATGTGCCTGCTTGCAGGTCTGCCTTGACATGCAATTTTCCGTGATAAACTTTCTACTAGCGAGCCGCCTTCATTTTTTACAAGGTGGCTCTGGCTCGCGAAACTCACGGAAAAGGTTCTTGCGTGTCAAGGCCACATGGAATGGTTCATGGAGTGGAAGAACGTGCTTTTAAAAGGTTTTGGATGGTTGTGATTTTGTAGAAATGTGGCATTGCGGAATTGTGGCATTGTGGCATTGTGGCATTGTGGTTTTGTGGTTTTGAGCGGAGCGAAAAAACGGTTTTTTCTTATCTTGATACATATAGAAACAAC
>NZ_JBHSNP010000019.1:0-1116 GCF_042655825.1 Sporosarcina koreensis
CGTGAACTCCATCATTTCTTTCGCCATATCAACATCTCTGATACGCGACTCAGCTGCAGTTAAGTTTTCAGAAGATGTACCAAGGTTATTGATTGTGTGTTCTAAGCGGTTTTGCATAGCACCTAATTTAGAACGTTCTGATGAAACTGTTTCAATAGCACTGTTAATAGTAGTAATAGCTTTATCTGCTCCGGATTGAGTTGAAATATCGATTCCTTTATCGGTAATAGCCTGAGCGCTTACTGATCCCGATGTAAAGACAGGTTTCGCGTTTGTTCCAGAACCTGAAACAGCGACTCCTAACGTTACCGCATCCATAGCACCAATGTTTAATTTTACATTCTGTCCACTATTTGCTCCGATATGGAATGTTAATTCAGCCCCGCTAGTTTTATCAAAAGAGCCATCCATCAACTTTTTCGAGTTAAATTCTGTGTTGTTAGCAATACGTGTAATTTCAGATGCTAGTTGGTCAACTTCTTTTTGTAGTTCATCACGGTCAGTACTAGTATTGGTGTCGTTCGAAGATTGTACAGCGAGTTCACGCATACGTTGAAGAATTGCATGAGTTTCATTTAATGCGCCTTCGGCAGTTTGAATCAAAGAAATACCGTCTTGTGCATTTTTTTGTGCCATATCCAAACCACGAATCTGACCACGCATTTTTTCGGAGATTGCTAGACCTGCTGCATCGTCACCTGCACGGTTGATTTTAAGACCCGAAGAAAGCTTCTCCAGGTTTTTAGATGCTTGTACATTGTTTGCACCTAATTGACGATGAGTGTTAAGAGCCGCGATGTTGTGGTTAATTCTCATAAATATTTTCCTCCTTGAGATTGTATGGTTCGCGTCCATGTGAACCATTTTATATTGCTTGCAAAGTATGAGTCGGCCGAACATAATACTGTTGCATGCAATTCTATTATCGGTTTAATTTTATGTTTGTTAACTCCAAAATTACAAAAGCACAACCATTATAATGGCCGTGCTTTTAAATTTTATCGTAAAAGTTGAAGTACACCTTGCGGTTGTTGGTTGGCTTGCTTTGCCGCCATGCCTTTCGAACATGGAATAGACTATATCTTCACCCTCAAGTCACCTTGTAGGGGCTGGGCA
>NZ_JBHSNP010000020.1:0-1237 GCF_042655825.1 Sporosarcina koreensis
AAAAAAAAGTAGCCGAAGCTACTCTTAATTAATTTGGATTTTTTCTCAAACGTCTTTGTTCATAATCACATAATTATTTAATCCAACATGCCAATAAGCCATCACATCAACCGCACCATTTGCAACTTCATCTGCATCCTCATCGACGTGAATCAGATCCCCGTCTTCTGAATCATCTAATTGCAATTCCTTATGAATTTCTTTCAACAATCCACCGTAGGAAATTAACCGTTTGTAAGCCAAAGCTTTATCTAAATCTTTAACGGTCTGAATATTTTCAGGCGTCACTTCATCCCCTCGTATCACATCTGTATCTTTTACTGGATACTTAGAAACTTCAAAAATAGCATTTTGTTCGAGAATCGTTTTTCGCATTTCTTGCTCCACTTCCACAAAATCCGCTGACTCTTTTTTAGGTTTTACCTTCGCGACATGAACGATTGGTTTGTAATCAATCTGCATCGCTTTTTGCCACATACTTGTCCATTCGTCTTGCTTAACATACAAATCTTTTTTCTTGAAATAACCATTAGGAACGCACAGTAACACGTGGAAATGAGGATGATATGTTCCATACCACTCACTTTCTTTATCCCAATTACGAGTAACTTCCATCGCTCGGAAATACCCTTTAACCGACTTTTTGAATTTAGCGTAACCAGCAAATCGATTCCACGCCTTTGTCATTTGATCCATCGTAGGTTTCAATTCATCACCTTCGACATTTCGAACGGTTAAAGTTAGAAAAACCCACTGTACTTTTTCTCGCTCATTAACAGCTTGAATAATCTTCTTGTTTTGAAAAGCAATCTTAAGTGACCTTCGCCAATTACACATCGGACACAACCTCGCTTTGCAAAAATACGCTTGATAAAGTTTAAGCGTCCCATCTTTCATTTTGAAAACTAAATAATTCCCGCAGTCATACATGCGCTCTGCTTTTTTCTCCAGTTTTTCAACTGCTGCATGATGCTTTGCCATCAGAAGAGATCGTTTCTTTTTTCCTCTCCAATCACGCTCTTTACCATCTGCTCTTGTATCTTTAAGAATATTTATGTTATCATTCGGGTATTGTTTCATTAAAAAAAGACCTCACATTCTTGTGAGCATAAAAAGCGCTCTGATTTTGGTTTTTACTAGACATTTAAACCTTATCATAGTGCTTTTTTTGTGTCCACCCTTAAAAAGTCGATTCAGACTATACGGCTCTAAGGCTGAGGTCATTTTTTTACCCTTG
>NZ_JBHSNP010000021.1:0-11279 GCF_042655825.1 Sporosarcina koreensis
AATAAACGTTTTTGCCCACGCAAAAACACCTCCGATGTTAGTACTTTTTACAAGTGTACCACTCCGAAGGTGTTTTATATTGTCTCAAAAATTTAGGTTAGCCCAGATCCATTTTATCGGATCATGCATTTTTTATTAATGTTCTTGTTTTTCTCTTGCTTCACGGCGTTCGCGCAAGATTCGTTCTTCCAATTCGCGCGTTTCCTCTTCTTGCTTTTTTGAATTCCGTCTGATCCAGTTAAACGTGATTGCGAGGAGAATCATGAAAAAGAAAAAGGAAATCGCTGCTGGAATATACTCTGATTTATCTTCTGGAAAGTAAAGGAACGGCATTAGCAAAACGTTCATTTACGTACACTTCCTTCTATTATTTCTGGATGATTTCAATCGATTCGATTGAGATTTCTTCAACAGGCTTGTCTGATCGATCTGTCTTGGCAGATGCGATTTTATCTACGATATCCATGCCTTCGATCACTTGTCCGAAAACAGTGTGCTTTTGATCGAGGTGAGGAGTTCCGCCTCTTTCCTCGTATGCTTCAGCGATTTCTTCAGGCCAGCCGCCTTGTTTCAATTGAGCTGCGGATGCTGGTGGATTTGAGGCTTGTACGATGAAAAACTGGCTGCCGTTCGTGTTCGGGCCTGCATTCGCCATCGATAATGCTCCTCGAATATTGAAAAGATCCATCGTGAATTCATCCTCGAATGAATCACCGTAAATGCTTTCCCCGCCCATACCTGTTCCAGTCGGGTCTCCGCCTTGGATCATGAAATCCTTGATGACACGGTGGAAGATGATTCCGTCATAATAGCCGTTCTCTGCATGTGTCAAGAAGTTCTCCACTGTTTTTGGCGCTTTTTCAGGGAATAGTTTAATTTTAATCGGACCCATTGTCGTATTCATAACGACAAGAGCTTCGTTCGCTGCTACTTCATTCGATAATTGTGGATACATCGTCGTGGCCTCCTCATTGGTCGCTTCATCTGATGATGTCTCATCAGTTTGTTGGTCTTGTGCTTCGTCTTCGCTTTGCGTAGTTGACGATCCGTTTGTTGCTGTTCCCTGCCCCTTTTGTTCGCTTTGACCGCAAGCGGCAAGCAGCAATAGTAAAAAGACCGACAGCAAAGTTAGCGACATCTTTTTCATAATCATTCACCCTGAAATAGTTTACCATACCCCTATCTTTTTTTCGATTGATAAGCATGTAATTTCCTTCGGTACTCGAATTGTTTTATACTTGATAAATCATACATACGTTTATTTGAGTCAAGCAACGGGAATCCCAAGTCTGATATGCGTTTTTCAATTAAAACAGCGCCGCATATGAGTAGCGGCGGGTCACATGAAAGCGGGTCACTAACATGAATGTACAAAAACGGAATTTCATCATCATCTGGTTTGCAAACTTCCTCGTCGCCGGAACGATGACGATGATCATGCCATTCCTATCATTATATATCGAGACGTTCGGCGATCATTCAGATGCATATGTACAAAAATGGGCCGGATTGATATTTGGAGCGACGTTCATCACGGCATTGATCATGTCCCCGATTTGGGGACGCATCGCCGATAAATACGGATTCAAGCCGATATTGCTTATCAACGGCTTCGGCATTGCAACATCTGTCTTCTTGATGGGATTTGTCCATTCGGTCGAAGCATTTTTCATCCTCCGCCTTTTCAACGGAGTCGTCACAGGGTTTATTCCGACATCGCTCGCATTCGTTTCATCCCAAACAGCAAGGGAGGAAGCGGGTAAGAAGCTTGGCACGTTGCAAATGGGCAGTGTGACGGGAACGCTTTTCGGACCAGTGTTAGGCGGTTTGATGGCGGATGCGTTCGGATTCCAATATACATTCATCATCACCGCATTCTCAGTTGTTGTAGCCGCTCTGATCGTATTGTTCGGAATCAAGGAACAAAAGAAAGTGAAAAATGAGAAGGCGATCCACTATTCACGGAAAACGATCCTCGGCGGATTGCTTCATCATCGGTTGATGTTGAATGTCATGATCGTTACAGCATTGATCCAAATTGGGAACTTCAGCATCCAGCCGCTCTTATCACTTTACGTGGCAGGTTTAACGGAATCGCAAAATGTCGCATTTTTGGCGGGACTGACGTTCAGTGCCGCAGGGGTCGGCAATCTCTTGTTCGCCCGAAAATGGGGAAAATTGGGGGATGATATCGGTTATGAAAAAGTGCTCGGAGCTTTACTCATACTGTCCTTCATTTTCATCGTTCCGCAAGCATTTGTTACATCCATCTGGCAATTGATGATCTGCAGGCTACTGTTCGGGATTGCAATTGGCGGGATGATTCCGATCACGACAGCCCTCGTTAGAAGGGAAGCACCGGTGAATATTCAAGGGGAAGTGATGGGTTACAATACAAGTTTCCGCTTCCTCGGCAATATTATCGGACCGATGTTCGGCGGGATCGTCAGTGGCTTCATCGGCATTTCGTCGGTGTTCATCTTGACAGGCGCCCTATTCCTATTAGGTTTCGGATTCCTCTATTATGCGAAGAGAAAGCCCGTACAAGATTTCGAAGATTTTCTGGCAGAGGAAAGCAGACAAACAAAGGATTAAATTTAGCACATTTCCAAATCGGAAATGTGCTATTATTTTTTCATAGGGAGGGGACTTTTTGAAAAAGTTTACAAGCTTTTTATTAATACTATTGATGATTCCCCTGCTTTTTGTCATTCAAAAGGCTGTTGCCAATGAGTGGTCGGAGGCGCAAGTCTTGAAGGAGAGCATCGGCGAAACGATTGAACTTACAGAACCGCCGATCAGCATTCCAATTTCGATGACTGACAGGAATGGGAAGGTTTTTGCAGAGGAATATGTGGAATGGAGACAACCATTACCGTTGGAATCCATCCCCGTCTTTTTACAGCAACTCTTCCTAGTAAGTGAGGATCAAGGATTTTTTGAGCATAAAGGGTATGATGTCGCGGCCATCGCCCGTGCCTTCGCCGTCAATGCGGTGAGCGACGACATGAGCCAGGGAGCTTCCACCATCACCCAGCAAGTCGTTAGGATGCGGTTTCTGACAACTGAAAAGACGTATGAACGTAAATTCAAGGAGTTGCTTTACGCTGCGGAACTTGAAAAACAGTCGACAAAAGACGATATTCTTGAAATGTATTTCAATGAAATGTTTTTCGGCAATCAAGTATATGGAATTGGGGCGGCCGCAACTTATTATTTCAATCGGCCCCTTGACGAATTAAGTCCAGCCGAAATGGCATTCATTGCCGCAATCCCGAACAATCCTTCCAAGTACAACCCATTGCGTCATTTCGACAATACGAAAAAGAGGCAGGAGCTTCTCTTATCCGTCCTTTCAGTAAACGAAGTGATAACGGAGGAAGAAGCGGAGATGTGGAAGCAGGAAGATATTAAATTGAACGTAAAATTGAAAGCGAACGAATACAACATGTATAGCTCGTACGTATTAGCAGAGCTTGAGGATTTGATCGGTCATTCTGAAGGATTCTCGGCGTCAATTGAATCCGCAGCAACTCCAAGTGAAATACAAACGCATGTGGAGGCACTGAAAAAAAGGACTGCTGAAGTCATCGCGGGAGGAATACAGATTGAAACGGCCCTTGATCCTGCGAAGCAAAAGCACGATGAGACATCCCTGTCTTCCCTATTGCAAATGAAGGACTTGCAGGCGGGAGCAGCCGTCATCGATAATGCGACAAAAGAAATTGTAAGCATTTACGGAGGAAAAGGTTTTCGTAAAGGCGACTTCAACAGGGCCTATCAAGCTGTAAGACAACCCGGCTCCGCAATGAAACCTTTGTTGGTCTACGCTCCGTATCTTGAAAGCGGACCGTATAAAGAAAGCACGCCGATCGACAGCAGCAATATTTGCATCGGCTCCTACTGCCCGACGAATATCGGCGGTTACACGTATGGGAAGACAACCGTGAAGGAAGCATTCCGCCACAGTCATAACACGGCCGCGGTACGATTGTTACGAAAAGTGGGGATCGAAGAGGCTTTTAATCATGTGAAAATCTTCCGCTTCAAAAATATTACCGAAGAGGATTTCACCTACCCCGCCGCTCTCGGTGGTTTCCACAAAGGTGTAACCCCTCTTGAGCTAGCTTCTGCTTATTCAAGTTTCGTAGATGGCATGTATACTGCACCTCACGCAATCAGGGCTGTAAAAGACCGGAACGGGAATACCTTATACGTATGGAAAGGCGAACCTGTTAGGGCCTGGTCCCCATCAACAGCTTCGACAATCCGTAATTTAATGGAGGATGTCGTTTTGAATGGAACCGGGAAAGGGATCCACTACACGACAACATACACAGGAGCCAAAACAGGAACAACAGACCATTACAAAGACTTATGGGTCGCAGGCATGAACGACCGCTACACGACAGCCGTCTGGATCGGCCAAGACAAACCTGCCTCCATCCAACGCCTAAGCAGCCAAAAAATTCATTTGCGTGCTTTCAATGAATTATTATATAATCCCTGATGATACAGTTGATTGAAGCGAAAGGCGGCGACTCCTGGGGGATTAGCGGGACAGGTGAGACCCCACAGGCGCAAGCGCCGAGGAGGCTCACCGTCTGCCCCCCGGAAAGCGTCCGCCTGTAGCGGAAATCAACATTTATTAGTTATACAACCGGCAGACTCGCAAGTACCCCGTTATAAAGCTTTAACACAATGTAAATAACACTAGATAAAAAGATGCCCCAAACGAGAATCTCAAAAAACAACAAGCCAACCATGCTAGGCAGCGTCATGAACTTGCTCATTTTAAACATCGTAAAAACAAAATAGACAAATGTCGTCAACAGGAAAATCACCAACAGAACCTTCACCGACTGTATCCCGACTACCGAAGCGAGCGCTCCAAAGAAATAGATCAGATTGCCGCTCTTCGCCTCACTATACGACTCCCCCGCCGCATCAACCGAAAAAAACAACATCGCCGTTTCATGAATCGTTTCCGCAATCAACTTCAACGCCGAAAAAATCATAAAAAAAGCTAGCGAATAAATGACGAGAAGAAAAAGACGCAGCTGCGTGTCTGTCAGGAATTCCCGCATGCCAGCATAAAGGCCGATCTGGCCGAAAAAAACGATTGAAGCCCCCACCAAATAGACCCCGAACGTCAAACTGAAAAGTGTAATTGTCAAAAATGGCAAATAGCCAAAAAGATAAGGATTTCTCATTAGTTCCCCCGGAAGCAAATAATTTATCATTCCCTATAATATAGGAAGAGAAACAGATTTCGCAACATTGTCAAATTGTGTCCTATGCAATCCCTCGGCATTTAAGTTATACTTTAACACAATGTAAATAATTATGTTTCACTCATTGGAAGGAGGATTACTTTGGAATTCGTATTACTGATTTTCCTGCCGATTGTGGCGGCCCTGTTCATACCGGCCCTTTTCCGAAAGATAAAAGGTATACATACTGGTTGGTTCGTTCTGATCGTCCCCGTTCTTTTATTCATTTATTATACTTCGTTCATCAAAACGACAATGGACGGTGGACATGCCGTATCTGAACTGCAATGGATCCCCTCTCTCGGCATCTCATTCGTATCCTATTTAGATGGCTTGAGTATTTTATTCTCTCTGCTTATTACGGGGATCGGAGCTCTCGTTGTACTGTATTCGATTTTTTACCTTGATAAGAATAAGGAGAAGCTAGGCAACTTCTACGTCTATCTTCTTCTTTTTATGAGCGCAATGCTCGGGGTTGTCCAATCGGATAATGTCATTTCGCTCTATCTGTTTTGGGAGCTGACATCCATTTCTTCATTTTTATTGATCGGTTATTGGTTCACCCGTGACGGTTCCAGATTCGGTGCATTGAAATCGATGATGATAACTGTATTCGGCGGACTGATGATGCTTGGGGGATTCATCCTTTTAGGCATTATGGGTGGAACATTCTCCATCCGGGAGCTGATTGCCGAATCATCCGCATTTGTAGGACATGAGTTTTTCACGTTGGCTCTCGTGCTTATATTGCTAGGTGCATTTACAAAATCCGCCCAGTTTCCATTTTACATTTGGTTGCCGGACGCGATGGAAGCGCCTACACCTGTCAGTGCATACTTGCACTCAGCGACGATGGTCAAGGCGGGATTGTATCTGGTCGCACGGTTCACACCGATATTCGCAGTGTCTGAAGTGTGGATCTGGCTTGTTACTGGCATCGGATTGATCACTTTATTCTGGGGCTCACTTTTCGCAGTGAAACAGAGGGACCTAAAAGCCATTCTAGCGTTCTCGACTGTCAGCCAGCTCGGTCTGATTATGTCGCTTCTTGGCGCTGGTGCGATTACATTCCACGTGGATGAGGCGCTATTCTCATTCGCAATGTTCGCTGCCATTTTCCATTTGATTAACCATGCGACGTTCAAAGGAAGTTTGTTCATGATTGCAGGAATTGTCGACCATGAAACGGGGACGCGGGATATCCGTAAGCTTGGCGGACTGATGAGCATCATGCCGGTCAGTTTCACCGTCGCGTTCATCGGATCGATGTCTATGGCAGGCTTGCCGCCATTCAATGGATTCCTAAGCAAAGAGATGTTTTTGCAATCGATGCTTGCAATCCGCCACTTCGAATTGTTCAATTTTGCGACATGGGGAGTCGTTTTCCCTGTAGTAGCATGGATTGCTAGTGTATTCACGTTCATTTATAGCTTTTATTTTGTGTTCAGGACATTTACCGGGAAGAGGAAAGCCGCGAAATTGCCGCGCGAGCCTCATGAAGCTCCAGCTGGAATGCTCATTTCACCGGTTATTCTTGCAGCGCTCGTCGTTACAATTTTCTTCATTCCGAATGTTGTCGGGAAATGGCTCGTGAAGCCTGCTGTCATGGCAATCCAGCCGTATCAATATTCCCACCCTTCGGAAGTTGCCGTGCACGTTTCCGCATGGCACGGGTTCGCTTCTGTGGAACTGTGGTTGACGGTTGGAATCATTGTTATAGGCGGCCTTCTATATTTGTCGCTGTCAAAATGGCAGAAGTTTTATGGAATCCAGCCTGACACCCTATCCCTGAATTCATTGTATGACGCAACGATGACATTCAGTGAAAGAGGGATGAACCGGCTGTCCCGCCTGTATATGACGGGTCTCATCCGGACGTATCTATTGTACATATTTGCATTTTTGTCGGTTACGACAATAGCGGTGCTTTTCCTTCAAGATGCATTTGCCGTGGATATGTCCAGCTTTTCTAAATTAAGTGCGTACGGTTTGATCAATGCAGTCATCCTTCTGCTTGCAGTCAGTTTTGTACTGCTGTCCAAAACAAGGCTCGGGGCGATTATTTCGCTTGGAGCAGTCGGATACTCGGTCGCACTATTTTTCGTTATTTTCAAGGCGCCAGATTTGGCTCTTACACAATTGGTCATTGAAACTGTATCGGTTGCGCTGTTCCTATTGGCATTCCAACATTTGCCGAAGCTTTCCGATCATGGCGAGAAAAAGAGTACTAAATTGGTGAACGCCATTATCGCTCTGGGAGTCGGGGTAACTGTGACATTGGTTGCTTTATCTTCCCATTCACAGAAACTTGTGGCATCCATCTCCCAATATTACAAAGATACTGTTGAATCAGAAGCCGGCGGAGGAAATATCGTTAACGTTATCCTCGTTGATTACCGTGGTTTCGATACATTATTCGAAATTGCCGTCCTAGCGATTGCCGGAATCGGTGTCCTCGGGATGATTAAACTTCGACTGGCGAGAAAGGAGAGTTCAGATGAAAACAAATGACGTCATTTTGCAGACGACGACGAAAGTTGTATTTTTCATCATCTTCCTTTTCTCCATCCATATTTTCTTTGCAGGGCATTATACACCGGGTGGAGGCTTCGTCGGCGGCTTGCTGACGACAGGGGCAATTGTTCTTTTATTGCTCGCCTTCGATTTGAAAACGGTGCAGAAAGCATTGCCATTCAATTTCACGATCATGACTGCGATCGGATTGCTATTGGCACTTGGGACAGCTGCCGGATCAATCTTTTTCAATGTCCCGTTCTTCACCCATGCATTCGACGATTTTGCCTTGCCATTATTCGGAGTGACTTCCCTTCATACGGCGATGGTGTTTGACGCGGGTGTATTCCTCGTCGTCGTCGGCTCTGCTATTACAATCATCCAGTCAATTGGAGGGGATTCGTAATGGAATTGGTAATGGCTATCTTAATCGGTGTTTTGTTCACCGCAGCAGTCTATTTGATCCTATCGAGAAGTCTATTGAAAATTATCATCGGCACGGGTTTATTAAGCCATGGCGCCCATCTGCTCATCCTCACGATGGGTGGGCTAGGTGGCTTGGCACCCCCTGTCATTTCAGAGGGTGTAACGGATTTTGCGGATCCATTGCCGCAAGCGCTCATCTTAACGGCAATCGTCATCAGCTTCGGTGTGACGGCTTTCATTCTCGTAATGGCCTACCGTGCTTACGCTGTCCATAAAACTGATGACATGAATCAACTGAAAGGAAATGACGAACATGATTAACTTACTTTTATTCCCGATCATCCTCCCTTTCCTTTTTGCGATTCTGTTGCTGTTCTTTAAAGAGAATGTCCGGATCCAACGAGCACTATCATTAGTTGGCGTCATTGTCAGCCTGATTGCTTCATTCTATTTGCTCGTGACCGTCAAATCGGACGGCATCCAAGCTGTCACGCTTGGCAGCTGGCCTGCCCCGTTCGGGATAACGATGGTATCGGATATGTTCTCCGCATTGCTAGTGACGACAACTCTTTTGATAACATTGTTTGTCGTTATCTACAGCTTCACAGCGATCGGCGAAGAGCGGGAAAGATTCTTCTACTACCCTGCCATTCTGTTCATGGTGACGGGCGTGAACGGTGCCTTCACAACTGGTGATATTTTCAACATGTTCGTCTTTTTTGAAGTGTTGCTCATTGCATCGTACTTATTGATCGTCCTTGGCGGCGAAAAGAAGCAATTGCGTGAATCGATCAAGTACATACTTGTTAACGTCGTTTCTTCAGCATTATTTGTTATTACTGTCGCTTACCTCTATTCCGTTGTCGGAACGTTGAACATGGCCGATATTTCAGTGAAAATCGCGGAAATCGGTCAGCCGGGAATCATTACAGTGATTGCGGTTCTTATGCTGATCGTTTTTGGAGTCAAAGGGGCGATTTTCCCGCTCTACTTCTGGCTGCCTGGGTCGTATGCGGCACCGCCTATCCCGGTACTTGCATTGTTCGGTGCGTTGCTGACGAAAGTCGGTGTGTATGCCATCATGAGGACGTATACATTGTTTTTCGTCCACAATGTCGGTGTTACCCATGAGATTCTCATGGTCATATCCATCCTGACAGTCATTGTCGGCTGCATCGGCGCGCTTGCATACTTCGATTTGAAGCAGATTATCATTTATAACATCGTCATTGCGGTCGGTGTCATCCTTTTTGGAGCGGCGCAAATGAATGAAGCGGGCATTTCCGGCGCGATTTTTTACCTAGTGCATGACATGCTGATCAAAGGGGCTCTGTTCCTATTGATCGGGATCATCATTTATGTGACCGGAACGTCGAATCTAAGGAAAATGGGTGGGTTGATGAAGACCCATGCCCCGCTTGGATGGTTCTACTTGATTGCCGCGTTCGGTTTGGCAGGAATTCCGCCATTAAGTGGTTTCATCGGCAAATTGCTCATTTCGCAAGGAGCATTTGAAGCAGGCAATGTGTGGGGAAGCCTCATCATGCTTGCGTCCAGCCTAATCGTGCTGCTCTCCGTCATCAGGATTTTCATCTATGCGTTCTGGGGAGAACCGGCAGACCTGCCTAAAACGAAACGGAAGCCATACAAACGCATGATGCTTCCAACGATCGTGCTAGTCGTCCTATCGGTCCTTTACGGGGTCGGCACGGAATGGATTCTACCATACGTGATAGACGCCACGGACGTATTACTACAACCATCCATCTATATTGATGCGGTGCTAAAGTGAGGAGTGGATGTCGATGGCATTTCAAATACTATTGAACTTTTTCATCGCCGTCATTTGGATGTTCCTGAATTCCTCATTGACTGCGACAACTTTCATCATTGGATACTTGATCGGTTTGATTCTCATTCTGATAACGAGGCGTTTTTTCAAAACAAGGCTCTATATTTGGCGTCTTTGGGCCGCTATAAAATTGACGCTTCTGTTTTTCAAGGAACTGACGCTTTCAAATATTTCTGTTCTGATGCTCGTCATCCGTCCTAAATTGCAGCTTCAGCCAATGATCTTCGCATTGCCGACGGAGCTGGAGCACGATTGGGAGATTACACTTTTATCGAGCCTGATCACCTTGACGCCCGGAACGATCGTGTTGCACGTCTCCGATGATCAAAGGATTCTATACATCCACGCAATCGACGTGGACGATGTAGATGAAGCGATTGACTCGATAAAAAATTCATTTGAAAAAGCAATTATGGAGGTGAGCCGAGCATGATGACATTCATATGGGTATCCCTGATCCTTGTCGTATTGTCGATGATCGGCATTATGTTCCGTGTTTTCCGCGGACCTTCCGTGCCCGATCGGCTTATCGCTCTTGACGGAATAGGCGTCATGCTCATTTCGGCAATTGCCCTCATTTCGATTCTTTTTGACACCGCCTTTTTCATCGATGTCATATTGCTGATCGCGATCATGTCGTTCATCGGTACTGTTTCATTCTCCAAGTTCATTGAGAGAGGAGAGATCATTGAACGTGACCGTAATCGCTAATATCCTAATTGTAACGACGATTGTCGTCGGCCTCATTTTCACGGTCGTGACGATGATCGGAATTCTTAGATTGCCTGACGTCTACACACGTGCGCACGCGGCATCGAAAAGTGCCACACTCGGCGTCCTAAGTATATTGCTTGGCGTATTCTTTCATTTCTGGTTGAAGGAAGACCATTTCAGCCTCTCCCTTCTTCTTGGGATCGTATTCCTGTTCATCACTTCACCGGTTGGCGGCCATCTGATGGGTCGCGCAGCTTATATGTCAGGAGTCAAACCGACTGAAATGACGGTCGGAGATGACTTGAAGGATGCCGTCAAAGAGGCGAAAGAGCAAAACTTAAAACGGTTAAAGGATTAATAAACATAAAAAACACACTCGGCATTCCGATGAGGAATGGGCTAACCTAAATTTTTGAGACAATATAAAACACCTTCGGAGTGGTACACTTGTAAAAAGTACTAACATCGGAGGTGTTTTTGCGTGGGCAAAAACGTTTATT
>NZ_JBHSNP010000022.1:0-23291 GCF_042655825.1 Sporosarcina koreensis
AATTTCGAATCCGAAGATTCGTATGTTCTTTTCACCGACGAGGTCGGCTCCAGAACTTTATTTGTTGACGTTTTGCTGTTCAGTTTTCAAGGTTCATTGTGCGTCACTCCGTTAGAAGCAACTCTTATATAATACCATGTTTGCAATTCCGATGTCAACAACTATTTTAAAAAAAGTTTTAAACTGTTTTTCAAAAGCAGTTATTCACTTACCGGAGAGGCAACGTTTATTACTATACCACCCTGTCTTTTTGAATGCAATACCCTTTTAAAAAGACAATTTCTTTTGATATCTCGACTAATTCACTAATTAGCTTCTACATAGAATCAAGACACACATCTTCATTCCCCATAAAAAAAATGCCCCTTCTATATAGAAGAGACATTCATCATAGAAAAACAGCAAACGCGAATAACGCGGCTAAGCCCGGAATTCCGAGTATGGCTAAAAGGAGCCCGGATGCGATGTTCACCGGAAAATAAATCCCTATGAATCCGCCGACAATGTTCAACATGAACAGTGCGAGAAACGCAAATGCCAAGCGGAACCAAAATACGGACAGACGCTCGGACAATTTCTTGATTTGTTTTTTATCCATCATCAATAGGAAGAGAAGAATGACACCGATGATGGCGATGCCGATAATTTTCATGGAAAGCGCCCCTTTCGACTAATAGTCCACTCTATGCGCTCCCCTGAAAAATTATCACGCCTCGTGTCAACTCATGTATCTCCGCAGCCTATCCGCGATCTATGCGGAGTTGGCGTTCTTTCGCCTCTTTGAACAAATGAAAATATTTACTTTCCGCTATCTTCTTTCGTACCATCACTTCTTGATCATAATCATTCAAGTATTTCTCAATTTCCCTCGCCCGCTCCCACTCTTCCTTTGTGTCTAGCAATAGGTTGTAAAGCTGAGCATCGAATTCCCTTTTTAATTTTCTCTTTCGGCCAAACATCGACGGTGACCTCCTATAATTCCCTGCGGCCTTCAAGTGCTTTCGATAAAGTCACTTCATCAGCATATTCCAGATCTCCTCCGACAGGAAGGCCGTGTGCAATTCTTGTCGTTGTAATGCCCGAAGGTTTTACAAGTCTCGAAATGTACATTGCCGTCGCTTCTCCCTCAATTGTCGGGTTCGTCGCCAAAATCAACTCTTCCACTTCTTCATCCTGAAGTCGTGTCAATAAGGAAGGGACATTGATATCTTCGGGTCCCACGCCGTCCATTGGAGAGATTGCGCCATGCAAGACGTGGTACATCCCGTTGTAATCCCGCATCTTCTCCATTGCGATGACATCTTTCGGATCTTGCACGACGCAGATCATCGACCGGTCACGCGATTGGTCTTGGCATATTTGACAAGGGTCTATATCGGTTATATGCCCACATACCGAGCAGAAACGCAGATTCCGCTTTGCGTCAACTAGCGCCTTAGCAAATTCAAGCACTGTATCCTCTTTCATACTTAATACAAAAAACGCCAGCCGGCCCGCTGTTTTCGGGCCGATGCCTGGCAGTTTCATGAAACTATCAATCAGTTTCGATATCGGTTCAGGATAATGCATCGTTATTCCTCCTAGAACATTCCAGGCAGGTTCAATCCCTTCGTGAATTGCCCCATTGTGGAGTTCGTTAGTTCATCAGCTTGCTTCATCGCTTCATTTGTAGCGATCACAACAAGGTCCTGCAGCATTTCCACGTCTTCAGGATCGACGACGGATGGATCGATGACGACTTCAAGCACTTCTTTTTGGCCTGAAACGATCACTTTCACCATGCCGCCTCCCGCTGTTCCTTCTAGGCGCTTTTCAGCCAGTTCTTCTTGTGCTTCCGCCATTTTCTTTTGCATTTTCTGCATTTGCTTCATCATGCCTTGCATATTTCCCATACCACGCATTGTAAGTTCCTCCTCATTAATTGTTTAATCATCATGTACTTGTATGAATTCCTTGCCAAACATTCTTTCCGCTTCTGCAACGATCGGATCGTCATTCAACTGCTCGGCTTCCTGAACAAATGTCGGTACTTCTACCGCATCTTCATTCCCCTCGCCAGTTGCCTCGTCCGTCCCGTCCTGCTGTTTATTCAAACCATTGTTGCGGATGAACTCCTCCCTGACCTTCAGCCAGCCTTCCTCCGGAACATACACGACATCATATGCTTTGCCGGTCCGCGAGCGAAGGGCTTCCGATAGGCCTGACCTGAGCGAGGAATTTTCCGAGGCCATCAGGCAATGGATTTCATACTTGAATTTTAACACAAAAGCACTGTCGGATGCCGCTACAGGTTCAGTTTCTTCAAGGAGCGCCGAATGTGATCTTTGCAATGCCTGCATCATCGTCGCCCACTCTTCCCGGATCACTTGGATATCTTGACGAGTGGCGCCTTTCAGCACTTCATTGATCTTTCCGGTCGGTATTCTGAACGACTGGGATGTTTTTGAAGCATTTCTCTTCGGTTGTGCGGCTGCTGGAGCACCTTCCGCGGGACCCACTCCGTTTGCAATTTGCTGTTGTAGATCGGCTATGATGCGCTCGAGGCTCTCCACCTTTTGGGCAAGATGCGGATCGACCGCTTGATTGCCCCCGACTTGTACGACCGGTCCCTCCAGATGGATCATTTTCAACAATGCCGATTCCACATACACTTTTGCGTGATTTGAAAAACGCATTTCCTGTTGTGTCTTCGAAAGGATGTCTATGAATGAATAAAGGGTTTCCGGTTCGAATGCATTTGACATGGATACGAATCGTTCATCCCCCGAAATCAATTCAAGCAGTTCGATTAAATCCGGAGCCGTTCTTAATAGAAGGAGATCCCTGAAGAAAGTGATCAGATCCTCTGCCAATCGTGATACATCTTTCCCCTCGGCGATGAGCTGATCGAGCAGCGTCAAGGCGGCTGCGGCGTCTTTTGAGAGAAGCGCTTCCGCCAGTTGGTAGAAAATATCTTCCCCGATCGAGCCCGTGACGAGCAGTGCACTCTCCGCTGTCAGCCGATCGCCACTGAAGGACACGACTTGGTCAAGCATGCTTAGTGCATCACGCATTCCGCCCGACGCAGCCTGTGCGATGACCTTCAATGCCCCTTCGTCCGCCTCGATTCCAGCGTCGTCCAACACCTGTTTCATCCGGTCGACGATTTCCGCCGATGTGATCGGTTTGAAATCAAAACGTTGGCAACGGGAAATGATGGTCAACGGAAGCTTATGAGGCTCTGTCGTTGCCAAGATGAACACCGCATGCGACGGCGGCTCTTCCAAAGTCTTTAAAAGTGCGTTGAATGCCGAATTGGATAACATATGCACTTCATCGATGATATATACTTTGAAACGGGCATTTGATGGAGCGAATCGGACTTTCTCGATAATATCCCGTATTTCTTCCACGCGAGAGTTCGAAGCGGCGTCGAATTCGATGACATCCGTATTTGACCCTTCCGTCACGCTAATGCAAGTTGGGCATTCATTGCACGGCTCGCTGGCGGGACCGTTCTCACAATTCAATGCTTTTGCAAAAACCTTCGCGGCACTCGTCTTTCCCGTTCCTCTCGGCCCTGAAAACAGGTAGGCATGGGACGTCTTATTGTGCTCCAAGGCATTTTGCAATGTTTGCTTGACGTGTCGCTGGCCGGACATTTCGCTGAACGACTGCGGGCGGTAGACACGGTAAAAAGCCTGATATACCATCATTCCCCCTCCTTTCCTTTTCGATGCAATAGTGTTTTTATTATAGCATAGATGAACGTAACATCCAGCTTCGTCGGCCAGATGCTCAGGGTCATAAGTCAGCCCTGCTGCACGGCAAAAAGCGCCGTTTCGCATGTCCGCCTTATGCCTGTCGCATCTAGGCAGGCCGCAATGTGCTCGTAACGCTGCGCTTTTACTCGCAAAAGCCGTACTTCGTGACGGCTTTCGCTTTAGAAATAAAAAAACTCGCCCGATAATCGGACGAGTTGAATTTGTATAAGTAAAGCCGTGCACCTTCCTTCGACTGCCGCACATAAGCGTTACTCCTGTCGACAGCTCAGCCTAGGCTGCCCCGCGGCACATGAGAAATACCACTTAATGCTGCTTCCTTCCGGACCTGACATGGTTCATGGGTTCCCATTGCGCAGGACCCAGACGTCAACACTACGTGCAAGAGGCAGACCCTACATGCGGACAGCCTCAGAGAAGGGATTCAGTCTTGCTAGAGCGGCTTGCAAGTTACAGGGCACCGCTACCTCCCCACCTAGCACGGCTTTCTTAGTATAACGTTTTTTGTGGATAAAATCAACCACCCCCTTTGAAACTTCTCTCTTCTCTAAGAGAAGAGTTCTCGTTTACGCCCAAAGAGTTCTCGTTCTTCTTCGTAAAAGACAGACTTCTATGAATAAACTTACTTACAAATAGGAGCATATATGTAGTTGACACTCTCCATCGAATCATGATAAATTATGTTCTGTTGATACGGAGGAATACCCAAGCCTGGCTGAAGGGATCGGTCTTGAAAACCGACAGGGGTGTTAAAGCCCGCGGGGGTTCGAATCCCTCTTCCTCCGCCATTCATTTTAAAATAGCGCATAAGTTGGAGATCGAAATCCGTTAGACGGACATTCATCTGAGACATTCAAAACGCCCAGCCGGCTTTACGGTTGGGCGTTTTTAGTTTGTATATTGGCGCCTGAAGCGGCAGTCTGCAGGGCGAATCCTTCATAGTATGGAAATTTGCGTTTCAGTTTCTCCGCCACTTCCTCTTCGGTTCCTTCCTCCACTGCTACGAATAATGAAGGGCCTGCGCCGCTGATCGTCATGCCATAGGCACCGATTTCATGGCAATAGGCACGGATTTCATCAAATTCCGGCAGTAGTTTTTTACGGTACGACTCGTGGAAAACATCCTTTTCCATCATTCTGCCCGCCAGTTCCCAATCGCCGATCGCCATTGCCGTTGTCATCATGCTGCTGGCCGCGCCTCCTGATGCCGCTTCGGAATGGGGCAGTTGTTTTGGAAGAAGACCTCTCGACTCCTCCGTACGAAGTGCCTTTGGGGGTACGAGAATGACCGCGCCGATAGCGGGAGGGGGCAATTGGATGATTTCCAGTTCTTCCCGAGTGAAATACGTGATCGTTATGCCCCCGAGCAACGCCGCGGTCACATTATCCGAATGGCCTTCCAGTTCACTCCCGATCCGTGCTTTTTCGACTGGCTGCAAATCGAGCCCGAGAAGCCCATCCGCTATGACGATGCCTGCAGCAATCGCCGTTGCGCTGCTGCCGAGCCCTTTACCAAGGGGGATGTCGGAAACGACATGCAATGAATGCGGGGCTACTTCTTTCCCGAAACGCTCCGCCACATTCAGGACGGTCCGGACAATCAAATTATTCGATCCCGTCGTCAATTTTGCATACTCGTCCCCTTCATACTGTACAGACCATTTATCCGCCGGGGCCACAGATACGGTCATATACAGGGAAAGCGCCATGCCGACACTGTCATATCCGGGTCCCAAGTTCGCTGTCGTCGCCGGGACGACGACCGTGAATAATGGCCCTTCCATCATCTCGGTGCCCCTTCTTTTAGTTCGTTCAAAAATGCGTCGAACTGCTCCCTCGATAAGAAGGCTTTCCCTTCATTCACTTGGATGGCTGTTTCAGGATCCTTTAATCCATTCCCCGTAAGTACACCGACAATCGTCGATCCTTTTTCAATTAATCCTGCATCAAGTCGCTTCTTAATGCCGGCAATCGTTGCACATGATGCCGGTTCCGCGAAGACGCCGTCCGTTGAGGCGAGCAAGCTATAAGCATCCAGAATCTCCTCGTCCGTAGCGGATAAAATATCGCCGCCGGACTCTTCAAGCGCTGTAGTTGCCAAATGCCAACTTGCTGGATTCCCGATCCGGATAGCAGTCGCGACCGTTTCAGGCTCTTCAAATACGCGGTCATAGACGATCGGAGCAGCCCCATCCGCCTGTATGCCTAACAGCTTCGGCGTGCCGGAACCTTTCTTTTCGTCATATTCCTTGAAGCCTTTCCATGCGGCGGAAATATTCCCTGCATTCCCGACTGGCAATGCGAAAATATCCGGCACTTTCCCTAATTGCTCGATCGTTTCGAAGGCAATCGTCTTTTGGCCTTCCAACCGGTATGGATTCACTGAATTGACGAGGGCAATTTTCCCTTCCCCTGCCTCACGCACCATGCGAAGCGCTTCGTCGAAGTTCCCTTCGATCGCCACGATTTCCGCGCCGTACATTTTCGCCTGTGCCAATTTTCCGAGCGCAATCCGTCCTTCCGGGATAACGACGATGGTCCGCATCCCTGCGCGTGCGCCATACGCTGCTGCCGAGGCGGATGTATTGCCCGTAGAAGCGCAGATGAGCGCGGTTTTCCCTTCCTCTTTCGCTTTAGCGACGGCCATCACCATGCCGCGATCCTTGAAAGAGCCTGTCGGGTTTGTTCCTTCCGTTTTGACGTATAGGTTGACGCCCCATTGTTCGGAGAGGTTTTTCAAGTGGATGAGCGGTGTATTCCCTTCTTGCAATGTCAGTTCCGGTGTTTTGTCGGTCACCGGCAGCCATTCTTTGTATTCTTCGATTAATCCATTCCATCTTCTCATCTGTTTTCACCCTCCACTCGGTAGTAGCTAACAACGCCGTTCACTTCCGGTGTGTTATGCAGTTCATTCATAATGTCCAAATGCTGTTGCCGTGAAATGCTATGTGTAATCATGATCAAGTCGACGCCTCCGTTGTTGTCCCCTTCGTGCTGGACGACGGTAGCTAGGCTTGCCCCATGATTGCTGTAGACTGATGCCAATTTCGTCAATACGCCTACTTCATCCATGACGGAGATTCTATGGAAGTAACGGCCGCTGATCTGGTTGTCGCTTTTCACTTTGTATGCAAATTGCGGCGCGTGAAGCCTCTTTCCATTTACGCCTAGCAATAAATTACGGCATGCTGCGACGATATCACCCGTAACGGATGTAGCTGTCGGCAATGAGCCGGCCCCCGGTCCGTAGAACATCGTCTCTCCGACCGTATCTCCGTATACATAGACCGCGTTGAATTCATTATTAACGGAAGCTAACGGATGTGAGTTTTGAATGAACACCGGTTCTACTGAGATTTCGATGCCATCGTCATCCTTTTTCGCGGATCCTGCCATTTTCACCGTGAAGCCGAACTGCTCCGCCAATGCGAGGTCGCCATCCTGAATGTCCTTCAACCCTCTCACAAAGACGTCCTCCAAGCGGACTTCCGTTGAAAAGGCAAGTGACGCGAGGATGGCCATTTTCCTTGCGGCATCGATGCCGTCGACATCCGCTGACGGGTCTGCTTCCGCGTACCCTAGTTCTGTCGCTTCCGCCAATGCCTCTTCATATGTTTTATTTTCGTGTTTCATTTTCGTCAAAATGAAGTTCGTCGTCCCGTTGACGATGCCTGTCAGTGCCCGGATCCGGTCAGACGCGAGTCCGTCTTCAAGCGTCCGGATGAGCGGTATGCCGCCCCCGACGCTCGCTTCATAGAACAGGTCGCATTTATGTTCATCCGCAAGTTTCAATAGGTCATGGCCGAATTGCGCCATGACATCCTTATTCGCCGTCACGACCCCTTTGCCCGCGCGAAGCGACTTTTCAATCGCCTGTTTCGCTTCGCTTGTCCCGCCGATCACTTCCACGATGAGATCGATTCCTGGATCTCCAATCACTTCATCCAGATCGGTAGTGAAAATATTCGGTGACAGTTCCGTCTCCCTTTTCTTCGTCGCATCTTTCACGAGTACTTTTTTTATTTTTACAGGAACACCCAATTTATGGCTTAAGTCTTCTTGGTGCCTATGCAGGATTTCAGCTACACCACCGCCTACGACGCCGAATCCAAGCAATCCGATATTGATTTCTTTTATCATATTTGACGATTCTCCTCGCTATATGTACACTATGAAAAAACAATCGTTCTCCGCATAAGGACATTATAGAGAAATAAGCTTTCAATAACAACCCCATTTATGGTAAAGTTCAAGATATCATGAATTGTAATTTAATTAAAGATTGGATCTGATAAATTATGAAAGTATGTAAATTCGGCGGCACTTCCGTTGCGTCTGCCGATCAAATTAGAAAAGTCGTCGATATCGTAACTTCTGACAGTGACCGTAAAATTGTTGTCGTTTCAGCACCCGGAAAACGCTTTTCGGATGATAGTAAAGTGACCGACCTCCTGATCCGACTTGGGGAGAGGGCATTGGCGAATGAAGATGCAGAAAGCGATCTCTTGGAAGTCGTCGATCGATATCGTTCAATTGCTGAAAACCTAGGTCTCGACAGCGACATTGTTCATCAGATAGAGCAAGATTTGCGCAATCGTCTTTCCCGCGATAAAGAGGATATCCTCTTGTTCATGGATACGATGAAAGCTGCGGGCGAGGATAATAATGCAAAACTGATTGCCGCCTATCTCCAATTCATTGGGGTTGAGGCGAAATATGTCTGTCCAAGGGAAGGTGGTCTTCTCGTCAACGATCGTCCTGAGCGTGTCCGTGCGCTGCCTGAAGGAGATGAACGACTCGCAAAACTGCGCGATGAGCCGGGAATCATCGTTTTCCCAGGCTTTTTCGGATACACAGAAGACGGAACACTCCGCACATTCAATCGGGGCGGCTCGGATATTACCGGCTCGATCATTGCGGCTGCTGTGAAAGCGGACCTCTATGAAAACTTCACGGATGTCGACTCGGTTTTCGCTGCGAATCCGACTGTCATCGAAAACCCGGTCGCCATCGAAAAGATGACATACCGTGAAATGCGGGAACTTGCTTACGCGGGCTTCTCCGTTTTCCATGACGAAGCGCTTATCCCCGCTTTCCGGAAATCGATTCCTGTCAGCATCAAAAACACGAACAATCCCGAGGCACCGGGTACATTGATCGTCAAAGAACGGGACTATAATGAACAGCAAGTGATTGGAATTGCCGCGGACAGTGGATTCACCGCCATTTATGTCGACAAATTTTTAATGAACTTGGAAATCGGTTTCGGCCGTAGGCTCTTGCAGATTTTCGAGGAAGAGGGAATTTCATACGAGCACACGCCGTCCGGGATCGACAACCTTTCCATCATCATTCGCAGCCGCTTCATGACGAAGGAGATGGAAGAGCGGATTGTGGAACGGATCCATAAAGAATTGGAGCCGGATGCTGTCATCGTCGAGCACGACTACTCGATGATCGTTCTCGTCGGAGAAGGCATGCAGTATACGACCGGCTTGGCCGCACGGGCTGCGACTGCCATTGCAAGAAGCGGCTCCAATATCGAGATGATCAACCAAGGATCATCTGAAGTCAGCCTTGTCTTCGGGGTGAAAGTGAAGGACGAAACGAAGAGTTTGAAAGAGTTGTATAACGAGTTTTTCGTGAAATCATACGTGCAGTCGTAACATATTACACATCAAAGGGCTGTCCAAGAAGTCAGTTTGACTTTCTGGACAGCCCTTGTGTTGGATTACGGGTTCGTTGACCAAAGTCCAGCATGTTTCAAGACTACACGCGGGTGAAGTTTTAGCTGTGCAACCATTAGGTCTGCCAAATCTTCTGCTTGCATCACTTTTTCTGGATTGCCGTCTGTCAAATTCAGCTCGACAGCCATATCCGTTGCGACTGTACTTGGCGTCAATGTTGTAACACGGATATTTTTCTTGCGCACTTCAAGCATTAATGACTCACTCATTCCGATCACTGCAGCTTTTGAAGCCGTGTATGCACTTGTAATCGGTGCACCTTTTTGACCGGCCGTTGAGGAGATATTAATGATGTCGCCGGTGTTCCGCTTGATCATTTCCGGCAATACCGCGCGCGTTGCATAGTACACGCCTTTGACGTTGACATCGATAATATTTGTCCATTCTTCAGGCGTTAAGTCCATGAAGCCGCCAAACTTTGAGATGCCGGCGTTATTCACTAAAATGTCGATCGGGCCTAGCTCTCCGCGAATTGATTCGACTGCTGATGTTATTGAGTCTAAATCCGCTACGTCTGCAGCAGCGTATGCTACCTTCACATCATACTGTTTAAGTTCCTCTGCGACCCGTTGTAAATTTTCAAGCGTACGGCCAACAAGCCCTACGTGAATACCTTCTTTTGCAAATGCCAATGCTGTTGCACGTCCGATTCCACGCCCTGCTCCTGTAATTAATGCCACTTTTCCTGCGATAGATTGCATGATTTTCCGCTCCTTTTATTGTGATAGCTCTATTTTAGGCGAAAACGAATGTATATGCTGTACTCACGATTGGTTGCAAAAAATGAAATTTAAAAGCAGTGGATATGTACGCTTACTAAACGTACTATCCACTGCTTACTTTCATCCTGGCACAAACATGTAAGGGAATTGTCTGAATATCCCTTCTGACAGCATATCCGCCATCATTAATGCTTCCGCCTCGATCTGGTCGAACACTTGAACTTCCAATTCAAAATTCTTTTGGATCATGCAAACCGCTTCAAGCTTCGTCAAAGCCAAATGAGTATAAAGCATTTTCCGGAAAGCTTCCTGATCAATGTATGGATTGATCCGATGAAGGAATTCCGCAATTTTGTCTGCGTTGCGGTACCAATCGGCCTCTTTTTGCTCCGCCTTTTCCGTTTCCCCATTTGCGGCTGCGGTCACCAATTCTGCTGCAAGCGTCAAATGCTCCGAAATGAGGTCGCGATATTCATCTGCAATTGCATCGCCGTAATACGGTCTAATGGCATTCCCCATATCCGTTGCATTGCGCAATAGGCGCGCGAGAACAAATTTCAAATCCGGCACTTTGAAGACGATTGCGGTGATGGCCATCCGTGTCCACATGACATGTTGCTCCCAAAGAAGCCGGTTTTTATTCCATAATTCAACTTGGGCTTTGCTATAGCAATTAACGGGCTGCATCATATTAACCGGCATAGTATTTCCGTAAAATTGATTCACTGCACCACTCCAACATTCATACTTGGGTCAGTACATATTATTCGAATAAAGCGATCTTGGTGAATTTGCCCGGTATCATCTACGCCTGCCGTTTTTCCCTATTCCTAATTAACAGATATGCATTGATTCCCGAAGCAATCGGAAGACTCAGCGCCACTCCGATACCGGCACAAAGAATCGAAATCATCTCGGCGCTGAATATTTTGGAGTTGACGATTCCCCCAATGGAATAATGTAGATCTTTGAACCATAAAAGCAATGCTAGATATCCTCCAAAAAATACGAAAAACAATGTATTCGTATCTGCTCCCAAAATATCTCTCCCGACGCTTAATCCCGATGTAAATAAATCTCTTCCGCTGATGGACGGGTTATTGTTGAAGATTTCATGCATGGATGCCGCCATTGAAATAGCTACGTCCATAATGGCGCCGATTGTACTCATAATAATGACCGAGGCTAACAGTTTCGTGAAGTCGATTCCGATGAAAAGTGAAAATACACCTAGCTCGTTTATTTCCTCTTCTCCAAAGCCTTGGATCATTGCATATTTCGTCACAAGGACGATAAAGAAAAGCAACAACACAATGGTAACCATCGTGGATATAAAAGCGGCGATCGTTTTACTATTTACTTCATTAATGAAAAACAAGCTGATGCAACTAATGAATATACATGCAATGATCGTTATGATAATGGGATTCCATTGCGGATTTGTCATCAGAAAGATCGTGAACATGATGACACCAAAGTTCAAGAATAGGGAGACAAAAGATCTGATCCCTTTTTTCCCTCCGAGAATCAACATGAGCAAGAATAAAATGATTGCCAGCACAACAATTACATTCATGAATTCGCCCTCTTTCGACTGACAAAATAAAGCGTCGTATAAAGACCGATCGGAATCGTCAATACAATTCCAATTCCTCCGACGAGGGCTCGGGCCAATTCTAGGGAAAGATTCATGGAAAGGGTGAAACCCAGAAGGGAAGCATTTTTCAAGTATAAAATGATGACAGGAATTGACCCGCTCAGGTAAGCGAAAAACAAAATGCTTGTGATTGTTCCCATAATATCTTTGCCGATATCAATACCCGAGGCTTTCAATGCTTTCACGGATATATCGTTATTTTGTTCATATAAGGCGAAGAGTGAGGAGGACATAGTTATGGCAACGTCCATTACGGCGCCTAACGATCCAATGAGCAGTCCTGCCATAAAGACCATCTGGTAGGGGCGCGTCAAAAACTGCATCTCTTCATAGCGGAGCCCGTTTCCTGAGGTTGCCCCTATTACTATGTAAGCGATGCAGAGAGAAATAAGTGTCCCTAATAGGGTCGCGATGATTGCAGCATAGGTCTTTTCATTAAAACCGCTGACGATCGTCAAGGAAATGATCGTAAATACAATCCCACTGACAGCGCATATCAAAACTAAACTGATCGATGGGTTTTTAATGTAAACATCTAAGGCGAAGGATAATAAAGTAGCATTGACCGCCAAGCTAATAATTGAAAGCAATCCTTGCTTCTTGCCTGTAATGAGTAACATGAAGATGAAAATCCAAGCGACCAGCACAACGAATTGGTCACGTTTTACATTGGTGATGCTTCCGGTTAATGTGGAATCCCCTTCGCTTTTCGGATTAATCGACACGAATAGCCCATTGCCGACACGGTATTGTTGATCGTAAGCTCCTGACGAAGAATACTTATTCGTTAACTTTATCAACTGCCCTTCATATTCTCCGTTTTTTATTTCGGCAATGATATGCTGTATGAACAGTTGGTCTTTGTTATTGTTCATATCCGTGATGGCGGATGCTTCTGCCACCTCGGTTTGAATGACTTTTGCGATTGGCTGCTCGTAAAACGAGTAATTATTATTAATAAATATCATAGAAATGGCAAAGCAAAGTCCTATGACAGTAAAAAGAAGAATTTGTTTATATGTCATCTTTTTAAATCTGTTTTTGATAACATTCAAATAAAACCCTCCAAATGTAAGTTACATCCCACTATACCGAAAACGAAAGAAGCATCGCAAATATGATTCATTTACGACGCTTCTTTCGTTTTTATTTTTATTTTTTCAGCGTTGCCGACAAATTCAGCATATTGCCGATTCGTTCAACGACCGTTTCCACTTCATGGGGATTGCTTTTCAGATCGTAATCCGTAATATCGATGCGAAGCACCGGACACGCATTGAAGGAATCTATCCACTTAACGTAGCGCTCATGCAGCTCTTCCCAATAGGAAAGCGGCGTCTGCTGCTCCATCTGGCGGCCTCTCTCCTGGATTCGTGCAAGAATTTTCTCGAACGGGCCGTCCAAATAGACGAGCAGGTCGGGATGCGGGAAATACGGAGTCATGACCATCGCGTCGAATAGTTTCGTATAGGTATCGTAATCGACCGGATCCATCGTCCCTTTGTCCTTATGCATCTTGGCGAAGATTCCTGTATCTTCATAAATGGAACGGTCTTGGATAAAGCCGCCGCCATATTCGAAAATACGTTTCTGTTCCTTGAAACGTTCCGCCAGAAAATAGATTTGCAAATGGAAGCTCCATTTTTCAAAGTCATCGTAAAAGCGGTCAAGATAAGGATTCTTATCTACATTTTCCAATGAAGTCCGGAAATCCAATGCGTTCGCAAGTGCATTCGTCATCGTCGATTTTCCGGCCCCTACCGTACCTGCAATCGTGATGACCGCATTTTTCGGAATCCCATATTTCTCTCTTAAATTCATTGTACTGCTCCTTTTCTTATCGTCTCATCGACTTTGCTGAGAATCGCTTGTAAATCGCCTGCATCATTGACAAAATCTATTTCATCACCGTTGAAATGCAGCACCGGGATATCCGGATGGGCTGCTTCAAAATCTGCGATGAACTGTTCGTAATCCTCCGACAGCCTTTGCAAATAGGAAGGATCGATATTCTTTTCGAAATCCCGTCCACGTAGCGCAATCCGCTTCATGAGCGTATCGAGCGTGGCATGAAGGTAAATAATAACATTCGGAACAGGCATGTCCTTCGTCAATATATGATAAATCTCTTCGTATTTGGCGTATTCATCCGCTGGAAGCGAACGCCTTGCAAAAATGAGGTTCTTGAATATATGATAATCTGCCACGACCGGTTGTTGTTTGCTTAAATATTTCTTCTGGATATCGCTTAATTGCTTATATCGGTTGCAGAGAAAGAACATTTCGGTTTGAAAGCTCCACTCCTCGATGTCTTCGTAAAATTTATTCAAAAATGGATTTTCATCCACGATTTCGCTTAACTGATGGAACCGCTGCGCCTCAGCAATCGCCTTTGACAGCGTCGTTTTACCTACGCCAATCGGCCCCTCTACCGTAATGAACGGAACAGACATAAAAAGCTCTCCTTTGATTCGACAATTTCTGCACTTCATTTTACCATATAGAGATGTTGAAACATAGATGTTGCCGCAAATTGGCTGGTGGATGGTACACTGTCTTGTAAGGAGCGATGATTGATGGATGTTTTTGAAATGGACCGCGGATTCATGCGGATGGCGATAGAAGAAGCGAAGAAGGCAGAAGAAATCGGTGAAGTCCCGATTGGAGCAGTCATCGTGAAAGACGGTGAGGTTATTGCCCGTGCCCATAATTTACGGGAAACGTCGCAGAATGCAGTGACACATGCCGAACTTTCCGCGATTCAGGATGCATGTCAGGAAATCGGCAGCTGGCGGCTCGAGGAGACGACTTTGTATGTGACGCTTGAGCCTTGCCCGATGTGCGCTGGCGCGATTTTACAATCTAGGATTCCACGTGTTGTGTACGGTGCACGCGATCCTAAGGGCGGCTGCGTCGATTCATTGTACCGTTTGCTGAATGATCCGCGCTTCAATCATGAATGCGAAGTGGCGGAAGGCGTGCTTGGGGATGAATGCGGAGCGATGCTGACGAACTTTTTCAGGTCGTTGCGGGAGAAGAAAAAAGAGCAAAAAAAGGCGATGCGAAAAGTCGAGTGACTCCGCATCGCCTTTATTAATTATTTGATGACTTCTTTTCCACCCATATACGGACGCAACACTTCCGGAATGACGACAGATCCGTCCTCCTGCTGGAAGTTTTCAAGGATGGCGGCGACTGTCCGGCCGATTGCCAAACCGCTTCCGTTCAATGTATGAACGAATTCAGGCTTCGCGCCTTGTTCGCGGCGGAAACGGATAGATGCGCGTCTCGCTTGGAAATCCTCGAAGTTTGAGCAAGAAGAGATTTCACGGTATGTGTCTTGCGTCGGAATCCATACTTCGATATCATATTTCTTCGCAGCTGTGAATCCGAGGTCTGCTGTACACATTTTTAGGACACGGTATGGCAGTCCGAGCAATTGCAATACTTTCTCCGCATGCCCCGTCAATTTCTCAAGCTCATCGTAAGATTCTTCCGGTTTCACAAAGCGGACAAGCTCAACTTTATTGAACTGATGCTGACGGATCAACCCACGCGTATCACGGCCCGCTGATCCAGCCTCTGAACGGAAGTTCGTGCTGTATGCCGTATAGGCGACCGGCAATTGAGTTCCATCGAGAATTTCGTCACGGTAATAGTTCGTCACCGGAACTTCGGACGTTGGAATTAAGAAATAATCCTCTTCCTCGATCAAGAACGCATCCTCTTCGAATTTCGGCAATTGGCCCGTGCCCGTCAAGCTCGTACGGTTCACCAAATATGGCGGCAGCATTTCCTCATAGCCATGCTCCTCCACATGAAGGTCAAGCATGAAGCTGATCAATGCACGTTCAAGTCTTGCGCCAAGTCCACGGTAGAATACGAAACGGCTGCCCGTCACTTTCGCTGCTCGTTCAAAATCAAGCAAGTTCAGATCCGTACCGATTTCCCAATGCGGCTTCGGTTCGAAAGTGAATTCAGGCTTCTCGCCCCATGTACGGACTTCGACGTTATCGTCTTCGCTGTCACCTACCGGAACCGATTCATGTGGAATGTTCGGAATGCGCATCATGATGTAATTCAAATCTTCTTCGACTTGATGCAATTGCTCATCAAGTGACTTGATTTCATCACCGACTTCACGCATGCGTGCGATGACGTCATCCGCATTTTCCTTATTGCGTTTCATTTCCGCCACTTTTTGCGAAACTTCATTGCGCTCCGCCTTCAGCACTTCCACTTTCGCAATCAGTTCTCTCCGTTTTTCATCCAGTCCAACGAATTTATCCAAATCCGTCAGGTCTTCTCCGCGCTTCGTAAGTTTCGCTTTCACTTCATCAAAGTTCGCACGAAGCAATTTAATGTCTAACATAGCCGATTCCTCCTCTAATATAATTTGACGACGATTTTTGAACACAAAAAAAGCCCTCTATCCCCTATACAAGGGACGAGAACTACCCGCGTTGCCACCCAAATTGACCAGCAAAAAGCTGATCCACTCTTTGAAATAACGGTTCAATGTCCGGCTAGGCATACTATTCGTTCAGCCCGGCTACTCAGGGACGGATTCACAAGTGTCTTTACCGGCTCGCACCACCCGCCGGCTCTCTTTGAAAAACGTGCTTGTTACTGCTTCCCATCATCGTCTTTAATTTGAAATTAACATCACTTTACTACATCCCTGAGCTTTTGGCAAGGTCCAAGAATTCCGCAACCGCTTGGAAGTACGTTGTTTCATGTGGAACAAAATCGGACAGTGTTAGGGGGATTTCATTCCCAAATATGATTTCGTCCACTTCACCCCTGAACAGCGCCTGCAAATCTTTTATCGGAACGGAATGGATGCTCTCCACTTCCTCCTGCTGCAATGTAAAATCATTCGGTGCGAAACTTGATTGATAAAGAAAAACATTCGCAAATTCCTTGTCAATGAAATCTGGCAGCCTGATGACATCCCGAACGAAACCCATCCGTTTTAACTTGGATAGATCCACTTGTATGCCAAGCTCCTCTTCGACTTCACGGATTCCGTCCATAATATCCTCATCCACCAGCAAATGGCCTGCAGCTGTTATATCATACAAGCTTGGAAAATCTTTTTTTGAGGAGCTTCTTTTTTGAATAAAAACATTCGTTTCATCCACTAGCCAACAATGAAACGTCTCATGCCACAAGCCTTTCTTATGGATGGCTTCTCTTGTTTCCTCGCCGATATACGTATAATTTTCATCGAATACTTTTAAACGCTCTGCCAAGTTAAGACCTCCCAACTCCCCTAATTTTATTGCAAAAACACATAATTAGCAAAGGCCAGAACATATAAAATGCCCTGGCCTCCAACTATCAGACTCCACGTACCGCCATCAATTCACTTTCAGCTAGCTTGCTGATTTCCAAACCTTTCATCGGTGTGCCGATATCTTTGGATAAATCACCGATCAATGCATAGTTCTGGAAGTCTTCCGTTGCCATGACAATCGCACGCGCGAAGCGTTCAGGGTTGTCGGATTTGAAGATGCCCGAACCGACGAATACGCCGTCAGCGCCAAGCTCCATCATGAGTGCCGCATCTGCAGGAGTCGCTACGCCGCCTGCTGCATAATTGGTAACCGGTAGACGCTTCGCTTCACGGATTGTGAGCAGCACATCATAAGGTGCGGCCAAATCTCTCGCCGCCACCATCAGCTCATCATTATTCATATGAACGATTTTGTTAACTTGCGCGTTCACTTGACGCAGATGGCGTACCGCTTCGACGATATTGCCTGTTCCCGGCTCACCTTTCGTACGAAGCATCTTTGCTCCTTCTCCGAGTCGACGCGCCGCTTCGCCAAGATTACGAGCACCGCAGACGAACGGCACTTTATAATCACTCTTCAATAAATGAAACTCGTCATCAGCCGGCGTCAACACTTCACTTTCATCGATGAAATCCACACCCATTGCCTCCAGCACACGTGCTTCCGAAATATGTCCAATCCGCACTTTTGCCATAACCGGGATTGAAACCGCCTTTTGCACTTCTTCAACAATGCGCGGATCCGCCATCCGTGCGACACCGCCCGCTGCCCGGATGTCCGAAGGGACACGCTCAAGCGCCATGACTGCGACAGCACCTGCCGCTTCCGCCACTTTTGCCTGCTCCGCGTTAATAACATCCATTATGACGCCGCCATATTTAAAATCCATTTTCTCTTCCCCCTTTTCATTTTGTTCAGTATACTAGACTATGACCATATTAAAATACTCAGTTTAATGATAAGTGAAGGGGTCAGAGAAAGTTAAGTATTAGGTCAAAGGTCACGAAATGACAATAACTCTTGGAAAGTGACAGATAACTTCCAGGAAATGACCGATAACTCATTCAAATTGATCGATATATCCCGGGAAATGACCGATAACCCCAAGGAAATGATCGATAACTTTTTTAGGCGAGGTGCATCAAATGGAAATGCTTCTAATTGAACTAAATAAAGAAAGCGAAACGCCTCTCTACGAGCAAATCTACCAACAAATTCGAAACGATATCACTGAAGGGAAGCTCGTCGTCGGCGAAAAGCTCCCTTCTAAACGAAAACTTGGCGAATTCCTCGACGTCAGCCAGACGACAATTGAAATCGCTTATGGGCAGCTTGCAGCGGAAGGGTTTATTACATCCAAACCGCGAAGAGGCTATTTTGTGCAGGAAATCGGCGAACTGGCGTATGTGCAACCAACAGAGGAAGTCACTCCCCCCGCGAAAATTGAACTCAAAGAACCCGAAATCGACTTCTCCCCCGGTAAAATCGACACGGAATCCTTCCCTTTCACGCAATGGCGGAAATACGCGAAGGATACCATCGACGAGTCGTCGCAACATCTTCTGCTATTGGGCCATCCACATGGAGATGCAGAACTTCGTCAGGAAATCGCGAAGTATTTATATCACTCGAGAGGGGTCGACTGCTCCGCGGACCAGATCATTGTCGGGTCCGGAACAGAACAACTCATGCCGTTGCTCATCCGGCTTCTCGGACCGGAGGCGACGTACGCCATCGAGGATCCGGGATATCCGCTCACCCACCATGTTTTCTTCCATAACAACCGGGAAGCCGTCCCAATTGCAGTCGACGAGGAAGGGATGGACGTAGAGGCGCTCCAGCAGTCGGAGGCGACCGTCGCCTACGTGACACCTTCCCATCAGTTTCCAACCGGTACAGTCCTTTCTGCGGCGCGTAGGACAGCATTATTGAACTGGGCGGCATCAAGTAAAGGTAATTTCATCATCGAAGACGATTACGACAGCGAATTCCGTTATTCGGGACGTCCGATTCCTTCATTGCAAGGGATGGACAAAGCGGGCAAGGTCATCTATGTCAGTACCTTCTCCAAATCTTTAATGCCGTCGCTGCGAATCGCCTATATGGTGCTCCCTCCCGTTTTGCTGAAACATTATGAGAAGGCATTCATCCATTATTCGTCGACAGTGCCACGGCTAGACCAGCACACGCTCGCAAGTTTCATGGCGGACGGCCATTTCGCAAGGCACTTGAACCGGATGCGGAAAGTGTATAAACGTAAACTGCAGCTGCTGACGGATTCATTGCGGCAATATGCCCCTGCGATTTCTTTCTCGGGAGATGAAGCCGGTATGCATATCCTTATCAATGTCCATATGGACGAGGATGAGGACGCATTATCCAAGGCGACATTGGCAAAGGGCATCCGCGTTTATGGCTTGAATGAATACCGGAAAGCCCCAACGAGTATGCAGCCGTCTTTTCTGATCGGCTTCGGGGGCTTGGCGGACGACCAGATCGAGTGGGCAGTAGATCAGCTCATGGGCGCCTGGAACATTAAAAAAAGGTGATGGTCCCTGTCGGATCCATCACCTCATTTTATTTAAATAAACCTTTTATAAACCCTGTTGCGCTTTCCCAAATACCGGCGAAGAAATCACCGATTGCGCTCATCATCAACGAGAACCAACCTGCTTTTTCGACGTCATCCGTAACGACAACATCCATGCCGAGGTCTTTTGAATCGATGAATCCGTAATCTTCGCCCTCTTTTTTAACGAGCTTCACTTGCCCGACAACCGTTCCTTTTTTGATCGGTGCTTCAAGTGCACCGTCTTTCAATAAAGACTCATCCAGAACTAGCTGTGGCTCATAAAGATCCTTTTCGTTCGATTTGATCATCGCTTTGATTGGCTCTTTTACTTCGATTGCAACTGTCTTCTCTTTTCCTTTATGGACAGGCAATGTTTTCTGCTCTTCGAATTGATAGCCTGCCGGCAGCAACTCTTCATCGGAAAACTGGCTGAAGCCGTAATCGAACAACGCACGTGTCGCATCAAACCGAGCTTTGTACGAGCCGACTCCATTTGCATCGACGGCTTTCATGACGACAGCGATGACCCGCTTGTCGCCCCTTTTCGCCGTTCCCGTGAAGCAGTGGCCAGCGAAATCAGTCGTGCCTGTCTTCAATCCGTCGACGCCTTCGTATTCATAAACGAAGCCCGGAAGCATGAAGTTCCAGTTATCCATCTTGATAGCGTCCGTCGTGCCTTCACGGAAAATCTTCGAATTGATTTTCGTCGTTTCCAACACTTCCGGGTAATCTTTCATCAAATGGAATGCAAGCCGTGCAACCGATTTGGCAGGCATGACGTTCTCGTCGTTTGCCCCAGTGCCTTGCGGATGCATCCCTTGCAAGTATTCGTTGTTCAAACCTGTTGAATTGACGAATTTATAATCAACCAAACCAATTTCCTTCGCTTTAGCATCCATCAATTTCAGGAATTCTGTTTCCGTTCCTGCAATCGTTTCAGCAATCGCGATTGTTGCCGCATTCGCTGAATAAATAGCTAATGCTTCGTAAAGCTCCCTGATCGTATATGTTCCATCTTTACGCAGCGGCACATTGCTTAGACGCCTATCCTGCGAGATGGCATATGTGTAATCTGTTACTTTGTATTCTTGATCCCAACTGATTTTACCTTCTTTTATCGCTTCGAATAAGATATATTCAGTCATCATCTTAGACATACTTGCAATGCCGAGTGGTGTATCCGCATTCTCTTCATATAAGATCTTTCCACTGTCCGCGTCAATTAGAATGGCCCCATCTACATGGATGCCGAGTGTCGATTTTGCTTGTGCAGGCGCTGTGCCGAACGTCATCATTAGTACAAATGGAATGATCAGCAAAGCAACCCATTTTCTCATTTCCCGTTTCACCAATATACCTCCGTCATTGCAATTTTCCACTTTATATTTTATCACATCATGGACACGATTAGGGGATTCGATTTAAAAAGCACCTTTCCGCTCATATCAAGACGTGCGGAAAGGTGCTGAAGTTTCATTTATACAGTTTCCACTTTTTACGAAATCGAGTAGTTCGGCGCTTCTTTCGTAATATGCACTTGATGCGGGTGGCTTTCGCGCAAACCTGCACCAGTCATGCGGATAAACTGAGCTTTTTCACGCAGATCATGAAGATCCTTCGTTCCGCAATAACCCATGCCTGAGCGGATACCGCCAACAAGTTGGTGAATCGTATCTGCAAGAGGCCCTTTATAAGGCATACGGCCTTCAATTCCTTCAGGCACAAGCTTCTTCGCATCTTCTTGGAAATAACGGTCTTTTGAACCGTGTTCCATTGCACCGACAGATCCCATGCCGCGGTACACTTTAAAGCGTCTGCCTTGGAAGATTTCCGTATCCCCAGGGCTTTCCGTCGTACCGGCAAGCAAGCTGCCAAGCATGACGACATGTCCTCCCGCAGCCAAAGCTTTCACGATATCGCCGGAGTATTTGATGCCGCCGTCTGCAATAATCGTTTTCCCATGCTTACGTGCTTCAGAAGCACACTCATAAACTGCAGTGATTTGAGGGACGCCGACACCCGCAACGACACGTGTCGTACAGATGGAGCCAGGGCCGATTCCGACTTTGACAACGTCCGCGCCCGCTTCATACAATGCCGCAGTCGCTTCTGATGTTGCTACGTTCCCAGCAATGATATCAAGGTCCGGATACTCTTCCCGGATTTGTGCAACCGTATCAAGCACGCCTTTCGAATGTCCATGCGCTGTATCGATAACAATGACATCGACTTCAGCAGCGACAAGCTTCTGCACCCGTACCATCGTATCGGATGTAACGCCGACCGCAGCTCCTACGAGGAGACGACCTTGCTTATCCTTCGCGGCATTCGGGAATTCAATCACTTTTTCGATATCTTTAATTGTAATTAAGCCTTTTAAGATGCCATTTTCATCGACAATCGGCAATTTTTCAATCTTATATTGCTGTAAAATCTTTTCTGCGTCTTCCAACGTCGTACCGACAGGTGCTGTCACTAAATTGTCTTTCGTCATCACATCATTGATGATTAGCGAATAGTCTTGGATGAAGCGCAGATCACGATTCGTCAAAATCCCGACAAGTTTTTGTTCGTCCATATTGTTGACGATTGGCACGCCTGAAATACGATACTTGCCCATCAAGTGTTCTGCGTCGAATACTTGGTGTTCGGGAGTGAGGAAGAAAGGATTTGTAATAACGCCATTCTCTGATCGTTTTACCGTAACAACCTGCTCCGCCTGCTCTTCAATGCTCATATTCTTATGAATGATGCCAAGGCCGCCCTGACGCGCCATTGAAATCGCCATCTTCGACTCCGTTACCGTATCCATCCCCGCACTGATGATTGGAATGTTCAGCGTCATCTTCTCCGTCAAACGAACTGAAAGATTCACGTCCTTCGGCAAAACTTCTGAAGCGCCCGGCACAAGCAATACATCGTCGAAAGTCAATCCTTCACGAGTGAATTTAGATTCCCACATATCGTTTCCTCCTCAAATATCGTTATCTGCGTTTGAATATTATTAAAAGGTTATCAGCGCCTATGGGGCGTGTCAAGGAGACACGAATAAGAAAAAAGATTCCTTTTATTCGCTGAATTGACTTTTTGATTGTTGCTTGTGAAGTACCATCCTTTTTTTAGCTTGCTCACCCGTATATAGAGGCCCTCTTCATCATCACCTTTTACCGCTTTTATTAATCAGTGATATGACAACTTTATAAGAGATGCAAAGGCTCTTTTAGGCGAGGGAAGGCTGACTTTGGGCGCGCGGGGTGACTCTTTGGGCGCGGAACGACCTCGTTTGGGCGCGAAATCGCCTTCTTTGGGCGGCAGAGGACTGACTTTGGGCGCGGGGCAATAAAACATCTTAGCTAATCCTACATCGCGCCAAATGCCTTTGACATTTTAAGCACTTGTTATTGAAATAAAAACAATTTCAAACACAAAAAAAACCATCCCCCACAGGGGATGGCCTTGGCCCGGCGACGTTCTACTCTCACAGGGGGAAGCCCCCTACTACCATCGACGCTGAAGAGCTTAACTTCCGTGT
>NZ_JBHSNP010000023.1:0-47008 GCF_042655825.1 Sporosarcina koreensis
AGTTAAGCTCTTCAGCGTCGATGGTAGTAGGGGGCTTCCCCCTGTGAGAGTAGAACGTCGCCGGGCCAAGGCCATCCCCTGTGGGGGATGGTTTTTTTGTGTTTGAAATTGTTTTTATTTCAATAACAAGTGCTTAAAGTGTCAAAGGCATTTGGCGCGAGTTAGGATTCGTTTGGGAGTGTATTGTTATCCCGCGCTCAAAGCAAGCCCATCCGCGCTCAAACCAGGCCAGTCTGCGCTCAATGTAGGTTCATCCGCGCCCAAAGAGTACCGTTTCGCGTCCAAAGTTCCCCTCCCCGCGCTCAAAGCATGTCATTCCGCGCTCAATGAACCCCAATTCGCGCCTAAAGTTCATTCATTTATTTCATAGATTAGCACATCAAATAAATCTTCATCGGTATAAAGCAATATCGCCCATTCACCTGCCTTTGGAATCTGTACATTGGAGGGTGCGTGTGCATCTGCTCCGTTATTCGGTCCTGCAAGACCTGTCGTCCAACCTGTTGTTAAGATTGGATGCACAGTGCCCGAAGCTCTGTGAAGACCAACCACTGTTAGATTGGTTGCTGCAGGATCTTCAATCCCCCAAAGATGCCACATCCATTTTTGCTTTGTCGTAATGCTTGGCATGTCGGCACCAATCACGCCGGATTTGTTTTCATTACCAACAATATTGCGGTTGAATGAAATGGCTTTTTTATCCCAATCAATATTCTCCAAATCACTTTCTGCCACAAAGTCTGGAACATCCTTAGGCAAAATAAATTTGCTTTTAACTGTTTCAATTTCCGAGCAACCAACCATTAGGATAAGCAAAGTGGAAAAAATAAAAGCTAAAGATTTTCGTTTCAAAAGTTATCCCGCCCCTTCATTAGTTATCAATTTCAAATAACGGTACGTTTTTAAGGGTATATAAGTTTCAGTAACGATCGCTATTGCGGAAAAATACTGAGTAGTTCATGATTAGATTACTAGAGAAAGAATGGAGCAAATCGAATGAAAAAAGCCCTCATCGTTATTCTTATGCTACTCGCTCTCATATCAGCCTATCAATACCAAAAGCCGATTCTAACGACGGAAGAGGCGATTGTGCAGGCGTATGAATACTTATTGGATCCCCCAGATGGATATGGGGACAACTTGATACCTACTAAAGAGTTAGAAGAGATGTGGCCCGTTCATACAAGATTAACGATGAAGCATGGGTTCTACTCTGAAATGGTCAACCGCCGATCATGGGAAGTGACCTTTAAATATGACGGCAAGGAACCTATGGTAATCTTGGATGCCATAACCGGTGAATTCATAATGATATATGGTCCACTGAATTAGAAAAAGCGATCGGGGGAGTGGTCATGAAAAGTTTCTCACTGTTTTTATTCAGTCTGGTGCGTGTGGCGATGCTGGTCATTTTAAGCGGGTATTTCCTGCAAATGACGAATGGCATGGCGGATTCGCGGACCATTTATATTATCATAGCCATTCCCCTGTTCATTGTCAGTCATTTTATTCAAATGGCAGAAGTGCGGGGGAGGACGAGAATTCTTTGTTCCTCAATTGATTTTATGGTCATTACGGGGTTTGGCTTCTTATTCTCGGAAAGCGGCTATTTGTATTTAATCTTTTTTGGTGTCCTGTCGACGACTGTTTTCTTGCTATATGATAATAAAAAAATACTTGTTGTTTTTTCGGGATTATTCGTTGCCGTCTGGGTTTTTATCAGTTTGAAAGTATATGTGGGAACTGGGTTTTTTTCATTTTCAAGCAATATCGTCAATGTCATGTTTGTCATCTACGGGGGGTTCGTCGGGGGACTTATCCGACATTCCCGCAACGCGAAAGAGACAGTTGCCATTCAATACGAACAATTGAATGAATCGCATGAGGCGTTGCAGGCTGCACATTGGCAGCTAAGGGAATATGCGGAGCAAGTGGAGCAGTTGACGGTTGTTCGGGAGCGAAATGAGATAGCGCGGGAGATCCATGACACGGTCGGCCATAAAATGACGGCGCTCGTTGTCCAGTTGCAGTTGGCCCGTGAAATGGCGGAAAGGGATGCGGTAAAAGCGAAAGAAGTCATTGCCATCTGCGAGCAGCTGGCGCGGGATTCACTCCATGAACTGCGGGTCTCTGTCAGGACGTTGAAAGAGGATGACCGGGGGATTTCATTTCACGAAGTGCTCCAGGAGCTGCTTAATGAGTTTTCTGCTATGACGCAAATGGAAACGCGCCTTTCAATGGACGGTGATTCATCCGCTATTCCTTCATCTTTGCAGCCGACGATAAAGAGGGTTATTCAGGAAGGTCTGACGAATGCGAAGAAACACGGGAATGCTCATACTTGTCTTGTGGAAATTCATGTCGGGGAAGAGGAGATCCATTTATCAATCAAGGACGACGGCATCGGACAGAAGAACATTCTTCCGAACTTCGGATTGATTAACATGAAGGAACGGGTTGCAGAACATAGGGGATCGTTTGTAATTGAAAGTGTGGAAGGTGAAGGATTTGGAATCTATATTGACTTTCCATTTCAACAGAAAGAAACGGGGGTGACGGGATGATCAAGATCATGATTGTCGATGACCAGCCATTGGTGCGGGAAGGGCTCGGTACATTGCTTGGTCTTCGGCCCGGAATCGAAGTCGTCGGGATGGCAGAGGACGGGATAGATGCATTGCATAAGGCGCTGGAGCTTCTACCGGATATCGTCTTAATGGATATTCGGATGCCCGGCGTGAACGGCGTTGAAGGGACGAGGTTGCTAAAGGATAGGCTGCCAGATGTGAAAGTGTTGATTTTAACGACTTTCAACGACAGTGAGTACATATTCGACGCGCTTGAAGAGGGAGCGAGTGGATACTTATTGAAGGATATGCCGACAGATACGATTACCCAGGCGATTCTTACCGTCCACCACGGCGGTGTCGTCCTTCCGAAGGATTTCACTTCGCAAGTGCTCACGGAGCTTAGAATGAAGAGCCATAACAGCCCGGTCGAATTACCGAAAGGGATACAGGATTTATCCAATAGGGAAGTTGAGGTTCTGACTCATCTTGGCGAAGGGCTAAACAATAAGGAAATTGCGGATGTGCTGTTCATTACCGAAGGGACGGTTAAGAACCACGTTTCGAACGTCATTCAAAAGCTTGGGCTCCGCGATCGTACACAGGCGGCTATCTACGCTGTCCGCTATGGAATAACGACATTCTAACATTACTTTTTGCATACCTACATGAGAAACGGCATATCGATGCCGTTTTTTTTATGCCTTCAAAATCTATCGCGCGGTCGATGTAAGTCAAGGGCTTCCCTAATAAGATGGAAGTAATGAAGGAGGCTGCGGAGAATGCTTACACTATCGAATGTGAAAAAGGGTTTTGGTGCACACGAGGTCATTAAAGGGATTTCATTTCAAGTCGAAAAAGGGGAGTCGTTCGGATTGCTCGGTCCGAATGGTGCGGGGAAGTCGACGCTTATTTCGATAATTTGCGGACTGATGCCATTCAGTGACGGGGAAATCCGGGTAGGAGGCAAGCTCGTTGGCAAACAGTTGCGGGAGATCAAACAGCTCATAGGAATTGTTCCGCAAGATATCGCACTCTATCCAACGATGTCAGCGCTCGATAACCTACTCTTCTGGGGGAAGATGTATGGTTTATCCGGCAAAAAGGCGAAAGTCCGTGCGAAGGAAGTGCTTGAAATTGTCGGGCTGACGGAGCGTGCAAAAGATCGGATCGACACCTTTTCGGGCGGAATGAAGCGGCGGATCAATATCGGAGCGGCACTCATGCATGAACCGCAGCTGCTCATTATGGATGAACCGACAGTCGGCATCGACCCTCAATCACGAAATCACATTTTAGAAACGGTCAAAACATTGAATGAGCAAGGAATGACGGTCATTTACACAAGTCACTATATGGAAGAGGTCGAATACCTTTGCAGGCGGATCGCCATTATTGACGAGGGGAAATTGATTGCGAGCGGAACGAAAAAGGATCTGGCCGATAGACTGGCGGGAGGAAGTGTTTTGAAGCTTGCGGTTGAATCTGCGGACTCACCGTTCATTGAACAGCTGAAGGAGTTGGACGGAGTTGAACAGGTCATCATGCAGACCGATGGCGAAATCCATCTGCATATGGAATCCAAAACGGAATTGTTGTCGGCTGTTATCGGGCTTGCAAGCCGAACGAACGTGAACATACACAATATGCAATTGGAAGAATCCAACTTGGAGACGTTGTTCCTCCAATTGACGGGGCGGACATTACGTGAATAGAGGTGAGCGGAATGAAAAGCTTATTGATTGCCGGTAAAGACGTTAGAATCCTGTTGAAGGACCGAAGAGCAATGCTCATGCTCATTGGCATGCCAATTATACTAACCGCAATTCTTGGCTCCGCGTTGAAAGGGGTCATGGGAGGGGGAGGCATGCCTGAAACGGTACTGGGTGTTTATGCGGCCGGCTCGAGTGCTTTGACGGCCAACATCCTTCATTCATTGGAAGATGAAGCGCTCGCCATAACAGTCGAACGGGCAGACTCGGAAAAACAGCTGCACGAGTGGATGGAGAACGGGCAAGTCGATGTTGGAGTGCATATTCCATCCAATTGGGGTGATGTGCCGGAGGCCGCGATCATTTTACCGGTTGCTGGACATGAATCCGAAGCGACAATCATCCGGCAGATCTTTGACACGTATGCCGAAACAGCGAATGCCATCGCAGTTTCAACGGAATTGCTCATGACGAGGGCAGCTTCTAGTTCCGAAGTGAATATGCAGGCGTTTCATGCCGGACTTGCAGATTCGCTGCAGTCAGTTGTAAATGAGCCAAGGAACTATGTGGCGGTTGAAACCGTGGGTAAACAGCCTGTTAGTGCGATGCAATATTATGCTGCTGCGATGGCGGCAATGTTCCTCCTATTCAATGCGATGACAGGCGGCAAGTCCTTCCACCGGGAGCGGCAGATGGAGACGATGGCAAGGCTGGTGATGACACCGACTCCCTTGCGATCCATACTCGTCGGTAAATTCATCGGAACATTCCTCTTCGCGTTCTTCCAGTTCACCATTTTCATGGCGGTGACGCATTATCTATTGAAGGTCGACTGGGGGGCGAACAGTTTGCAGACATTCTTTATCGCCATCTGCTACTGTATTGCCGTTTCGGGTCTCTCAATGGTGATGGCCGTCTTTACGTCGGATGAAAAGATGGCGGACGTAGTCGGCAGCATGGGTGTTCAGATCCTTGCATTGCTTGGCGGCTCGATGCTGCCGTTATCCGTATTTCCGGAAGCCTTACGAAAGATCGCTTTACTGACGCCGAATTCATGGGCGTTGACGGGCTTCACATCCATCATGTCCGGAACGGCCTGGTCGGCTTTGTGGCTGCCGGCGGGGACGTTGCTGCTCATTGGCGGCATAGCGATCATAATTGGTTCGATCAGGCTTAGGCACCATGTGGTATAGGAGGGGTGAATGATGAAGAGGGTGATTACGATTTGTCTATTTGAAATGAAACGGACATTCAAAAAGAAATCGGCATACGTCATGATGTTTGCCATGCCGCTATTATTCACATTCATTTTCGGGGCGTTATTCGGTTCCGGCTCTGCTGCAAGCTGGCGTCTAGCACTTGTCGACGAAGACGGGACATCAGTTTCACAGCAGGTCGTAAAGCGGCTCATGATGGATGAAATGGTCACCTTTGAACTGGTTGACGAAGAACAGGCGCAGGAGATGTTTACCGGACAGAAAGTGCAAGGTGTTGTGACGATTGGAAAAGGCATTGCCGAAAAGCTAGCGAATAAAGAACAGGCAGTTCAGCTTCAGTTTCTGCCGGGAACGACTGTAGCTCCCTTACTTGAGCGGCAGGTGAATCAAGCGATTCAAGGCATCGACATTTATCTTGCGGCGGCACGAGAAGGAAGTTCATATCTAACGGAAGATTGGGAAATGATCTTTAACAACCTCACTGCGAATGAAGGGCGGATCCATGTGTGGACCGAACAAGGATTAATTTCACAACAAACAGGAATGACCGGTATATCGTACAGTTCAGCTGGATTTGCCATCATGTTTGTTATGATGATGATGCTATCGATGACCGGTGTGCTGATTGAAGCGCGGCAGACGGGAATCTGGTCGAGATTGTTCGTGTCGCCCGCTACAAGGTTCGAAGTGATGGCCGGTTATTTCCTGTCGTTTTTCCTTGTAGGGTGGGTTCAGTTTTTCCTTCTGATCGTCTTATCATCGGTACTGTTTGGCGTAGAATGGGGGAACCCAATTGGATTAATGGCTCTTGTCACGTCGTTGCTCCTTTGCGTTGTCGGTTTAGGCATCGCGATAGCAGGCTTCGTCAAGACGGCGGAACAGCAAAATGCGATTGGCACATTAGTGATCATTTCGACATGTATGCTCGGCGGCGTCTATTGGCCCATCAATATGGTGCCGGACATTATGCAAAAGATTTCAAATTTCGTTCCTCAAAAGTGGGCGATGGAAGGATTTACGACGCTAATTACGGAAGGCGGCGCTGTAGGAGATATTATGATGTCCTACTTCGTACTACTCGGCTTTGCCGCTGTATTCCTATCCATTGGGCTGTCGAGAATGAAATATGTGTAAGGCCGGGGACCAACCTCGGCTTTTTTCATTTCCAAGAAGGGGTTTTCACCATTAGTGGACCGACTTCCTTTATAATAGATGCAAAGGAAGTGTGAAACGTAATGAGTGAACAAACTAAACCGCTTGTCCAAGCGCTCAGCCAATTCAAGGAAAAGCGGCCGATCTCCTTTCATGTGCCAGGTCATAAAAACGGTTTGCTGTCCGGATTGCCGGAAGAACTGCAATCTGCGCTGCAATACGATATGACGGAATTGGAAGGGTTGGATGACTTGCATGCGCCGTCCGGAGTGATCCGAGAAGCGGAGCAACGGCTTTCAGCTTTATATCAATCCGACCGGAGCTTCTTTCTTGTCAATGGCTCTACTGTTGGCAATTTGGCGATGATGTATGCGGCATGCAAGCCTGGTGATACGGTCATTGTACAGCGGAATGCACATAAATCGATCTTCCATGCCATCGAATTGACAGGTGCCGAGCCGGTCTTTGTATCGCCTACGTGGGATTCCCATTCGAATACGCCGGGTGCTGTCCGTTTTGCTCGGGTGAAGGAAGCGATTGAAGCTTATCCCGATACCAAAGCCGTCGTTCTCACATATCCGACCTACTATGGGGTGACAGGCTCGGAATTGGCGGACATCATTCAATTCAGCCACTCGAAGGGCATCCCTGTTTTAGTGGATGAAGCGCATGGCGCCCATTTCGTCACGGGAGATGCATTTCCACCCTCCGCATTGGAGCTAGGGGCGGACGTTGTCGTACACTCAGCCCATAAAACATTGCCCGCCATGACAATGGCATCATTTTTACATATCAGATCGACTTTGATCACTCCTGAAAGGATTGCGCATTACTTGGGCATGCTCCAATCGAGCAGTCCGTCCTATTTGCTCATGGCGTCCCTCGATGACGCTCGGGCGTATGCTGATTATTTTACAGTTGAAGATCAGGAAGATTTCTTGGAAAAGCGACTAGCCTTCATCGACAGCCTGCTAGCTATCCCGGCATTGCAGATTGTCGAAACCGACGATCCATTGAAGCTATTGCTGCGAGTTAAGGGCTATACAGGGTTCGAACTGCTTGCAAGGCTTGAAGCAGAAGGCATTTTCGCAGAACTTGCAGATCCATTCCAAGTACTGTTCGTTCTGCCGTTGCTGAAAAAGGGTATAGAGTACCCATTCAGCGAAAGCGTGCAAAGGATTGCCGCTGCAGTGGAAGGCTTGCCGGTGAAGGAAGAAGTAGCGGATGAATCGATTCCGATGGATGAGGGGCTATCGACGCTGACCTATCTCCCGCAAGAACTTCTTGAACGCGACACTGAATGGAGATCGATCGAAGAGTCTGTCGGACGTGTGGCGGCAGCTTCCATCATTCCATATCCCCCTGGCATCCCGCTGCTCCTTGGCGGTGAAACAGTGACAGAGCGGCATGTTGCATCACTCATGCAATACTTGCAAATGAATGCGAAATTTCAAGGCGCCATTCGGGCGAATGATAGACGAATACAAGTGATTATCGATTGACGGAGGCATATTATGTTAAATAAAGGGATATTTATTACCTTTGAAGGTCCAGAAGGTGCAGGAAAAACAACTGTCATTGCAGAAATATATAAGAGACTGGAGCAGGAAGGCAAAAAAGCCATCCTGACCCGTGAACCCGGAGGCATCCGCATCTCGGAAAAAATCCGCGGAATCATCCATGACAATGAACATCAGGAAATGGACGGCATGACGGAGGCACTCCTATATGCCGCAGCACGCAGGCAACACCTCGTCGAAAAAGTTGTCCCGGCAATGAAAGAAGGACAAATCGTCCTCTGCGATCGTTTCATCGACAGCTCCCTCGCCTACCAAGGCTATGCAAGGGGGCTAGGCATGGAGGAAGTCATGACGATCAACTCATTCGCCATCGGAGACACAATGCCCGATTTAACCATCTTCTTCGACATCACACCAGAAGAGGGGCTACGGCGAATTTCCAACAGCGGAGAACGGGAACAAAACCGTCTGGACAACGAAACCTTACAGTTCCACGAAAAGGTTTACGAAGGCTACCAACTACTGCTAAAAAAGTTCCCAGACCGCATCGTCAGCACAGACGCCAGCAAACCATTATCTGAAGTAACTGAAAATGTTTGGAAAATTATAAGTTCTCAACTCATTAATAAATAGGATTCATGATATAATAAAGTATAGCTATATGCAGTATTACAGCTATGATTATTATTACAAGCAAGTTCCGTTGATTGAAGCGGAAGGCGTAACGAAGAACGGCTTTTGCGAGTAAAAGCGCAGCGTTACGAGCAGAGAGGACTTAACGGCTGCCTTAATTTCTGCAAAAGGCGCAGAAATACGGCAAATCGAACTCTTCGTGGTTCGATTGGAAAGCGTCCGCCTGAAGCGCAAATCAACAGTTTGATCAAATAAAATAAAAAAGCTAAAAGGAGAGGGTACCGTGAAATTGATTGTGGCAGTTGTACAAGACCAAGACAGCAACCGCTTATCGGCGGCTTTGACGAAAAATGATTTTCGAGCTACGAAACTAGCCAGTACTGGAGGGTTTCTGCGGTCAGGAAACACAACCTTCCTCATCGGAACGGACGACAGCCTCGTTCCGAAAGCTTTGGAATTGATCCGTGAAAATTGCCGTTCGCGCGATCAAATGGTCGCACCTGTTTCACCTATGGGCGGCAACGCAGACTCCTATATCCCCTACCCAGTAGAAGTGGAAGTAGGCGGCGCCACAGTATTCGTCCTGCCGATTGAACAATTTCATCATTTCTGATGAAATGAGGTGAAGTACACATGAAAGTAAATGGAGACTACCGGACCGGGCCTGACAAGTTCAGAAATGACCCATTGCGTCCAACACAAGGAAACGCCCGGTTCGGTCAAATGGTCCTGCAACAAGAAGAACGCCTGCATGGAGAACAAATCACAAGACTTCTCGGAGACATCTCCTCAGCAGGGGACCGTCTTGCCCGTTCACGGAATCTACGGGACATGGCAAAATTCAAGATGCTCGTCCGCCGTTTCCTGAAAGAGTCGGTTGAATCCGGAATGGGCTTGAAACAATCCCATACATGGAATCAATTCGGCGAAGGACGACGCTTGAACATCGTCCAGACAATCGACGAGAAACTCATTGAATTGGCGGAAGCCTTATTGAATGATGAGCAGACGTCAGTCGAATTATTAGGGAAGATCGGGGAAATCAAAGGACTTCTCATTAATATATATAGATGACCTGTGTATTTACACGTTTTTTGCAGCAAGGAGGGACAAGCATGGAAAATAGCATCAAGTTAAGGCAAAAAGCCGTCATCGATAGACTGGAAGCGACATTCCGGAATAACCGGATTGGACACGCCTATCTATTCGATGGTGAGTCGGGCACGGGAAAAGAAGAGGCAGCTATCCATTTTGCGAAGCTTCTGCTTTGTGAAAGTCCCGAAAATGCTGTTCCATGTGAAACATGTCGAAACTGCAAACGGGTTGCGTCAGGGAATCATCCGAATGTGACGAAAATCGAACCGGATGGACAAGACATTAAAAAAGAACAGATGTCTTCATTGATCATGAAGATGACGAGAAAAGGATATGAACCGGGTCGTAAAATATATATCATTTCCCGGTCGGACCGGATGAATGTGGCGGCAGCCAATACGCTGCTGAAGTTTTTGGAAGAGCCTGATGGAGAAGTGACGGCGATTCTTCTGACCGATGCCTATCAGTCAATCCTTCCAACAATCCAATCCAGATGCCAGCGTGTCAGTTTTCTTCCGCCACGACGGGAAGAAATGATAGCAAAACTGACCGATGCAGGGACTACCGCATCGATGGCGGCAACAGTTACGATGATGACAGCGGATATCGGGCAAGCAAAAGAGCTTGCGGAAAATGATCAATTTGCACACATGCGAAAAACAGTGTTAAAATTGATTGAAGCATCGGATCGCAATGTCAATGAAGCGCTTCTATTCATCCAATCGGAATGGTTGCCGGCAATGAAAGAGAAGGAAGACGTGGAACGTGGTCTTGACTTGCTTCTCTACGCATACCGTGATATCGTCTCGATGAAAGCCGGGCTGCAGTCGGAATTGGCGTTTCCCGATCAGCAGCAGATTTTCCGAGGTCTTTCGATGAAGATGACATATAGCCGTCTATCGGCCAATATGGAAGCGATTCTGCAAGCGAAGAAAAAGCTGTACGGCAATATGAACCGTGCGCTTTTAATGGAACAGCTGGTGCTCAATTTGCAGGAGGGGTTAACGCTTGTATAATGTTGTAGGTGTCCGCTTTAAAAAAGCGGGTAAAATATATTATTTCGATCCTCTCGATTATCCGCTTGACGTCGGTGATTATGTCATCGTCGAAACAGCCCGGGGTATCGAGTACGGAAAAGTCGCTAGTCCTGTGCGGGAAGTCGATGAAAATGACGTCGTCTTGCCACTTAAGAAAATCATTCGCAAGGCGCTTGTAGAAGACCAGATCCAAGTGGATGAAAACCGGACAGATGCCGAGCAGGCATTCGGAAAATGTGTCGAGAAAATCCGGGAACATGAGCTGGACATGAAGCTTGTCGATGTGGAATACACATTTGATCGCAATAAGATCGTCTTTTATTTCACAGCGGAAGGACGGGTCGATTTCAGGAACCTTGTTAAAGACCTTGCCGCCATTTTCCGTACGCGCATCGAATTGCGCCAAATCGGCGTCCGGGACGAGGCGAAAATGCTAGGCGGAATCGGACCGTGTGGAAGAATGCTCTGCTGTTCGACATTCCTGGGCGACTTTGAACCTGTATCTATCAAGATGGCGAAGGATCAAAACTTGTCACTCAACCCATCCAAGATTTCCGGATTATGCGGTCGTCTCATGTGTTGCCTGAAATACGAAAACGATGAATATGAAGAGGCGAAAGCTCTCATGCCTGATATCGGTGAGCGGGTGCAGACGCCTGAAGGGCCGGGGAAAGTGGTCGGCTTGAATTTGCTTGAGCGAATTTTGCAAGTGAATTTGGCAGATCAGGAGCAAGTCTTGGAATATTCATGGGAAGAAATAGAGAGTCGAAAAAGCTCAGTAGCTCAATTGACGAAATGATGGGGTGAAATAGTTGAAAGAAGGGAACTTTCTCGACAGAGTGATGGAGTTTGAGCAGCAGCTCGAAGCCATGCATGAGCAATTCCGGGAACTTATTGGATTTGTGGCGAAGATGACGGAAGAGAACCACTCACTTCAACTGGAAAACCATCATCTCCGGACGCGGCTTGACGAATTGACTGACAAAACTCAAATGATGGATGAAAAACGGCCGCCTGAGAAGCCCCAAAGAGTCGATATCGGCGAAGGGGTGGACAACCTGGCCAGGATATATAATGAAGGATACCACGTCTGCAATGTCCATTACGGAAGCAGTCGTAAAGGGGAAGATTGTTTGTTTTGCCTATCCTTCCTGAGCAAACAGAATGCTTGAGATGAGCCGATCCTATAATCATGTAGGCATCGGCTCTTTTCTTTTGATAGGAGAGAACTGAATGGAGAAATTATTGAAGGACGATGAACGTCTCGACTATCTATTGGCGGAAAACTTGCGGATCATTCAAAGCCCCTCCGTCTTTTCATTTTCACTCGATGCCGTCCTGCTTGCAAAATTCGCGTCTGTACCGATCCGTTCGGGTAAGATTGTCGATTTATGCGCAGGCAATGGGGCGATTCCCCTTTTCCTAAGCGCACGGACGAATGCTGACATTATTGCGGTTGAGCTTCAGGAAAGGCTAGCGGATATGGCAAGGAGAAGTGTCGGCTATAATGGGTTGGATGAGCGGATCACGATTGTGAAAGACGATGTGATCGGGATTGCCGGGAAGCTCGGCTATGAAAAATATGACACGGTCACTTGCAACCCGCCCTATTTTCCAGCTATCGAAGCGAGTGAGAAAAATTTGAAGGAACATGTCGCCATTGCGAGGCATGAAATCAGGCTGACGCTTGAACAGGCTGTGCAGTCTGCGAGTGAGCTATTGAAGCAAGGCGGGAAAGCGGCATTTGTCCATCGGCCGGGCAGGCTGCTTGATATTGTGACGGCAATGCGTGCAAATCGGCTGGAACCGAAAAGAATCCGTTTCGTTTATCCGAAAGAGGGCAAAGAGGCGAATACGTTATTGATTGAAGGAATAAAGGACGGCAAGCCGGATCTGAAGATATTGCCCCCCCTTTATGTATATGGCCAAGACGGGGAGTATACGGAAGAAGTGAGGCTTTTACTATATGGACAAGATGAATGAGCATCTGTTCTATGTCCTGGAATGCAATGACGGCTCCTACTATGCTGGCTATACGAATGATTTGGAAAAGCGAATCCGTACGCATAATGAAGGAAAAGGCGCAAAGTACACGCGTGCCAAGCTTCCGGTCCGCCTCATTTACCGGGAAAGCTATGAAACGAAGCAGGAAGCGATGCGGGCTGAATACCGGTTCAAGCAATTGGCTCGACCAGCTAAGGAACAATATATGCGAAAGGGGCAACGCTCGAATGAAATCACAGAAAAGCGCTGAAGCAGGTGTTGCGAAGCTATTTCTTGTCGGGACGCCAATCGGCAATTTGGAGGATATGACATTCCGGGCAATCCGGATTCTGCAGGAAGCGGATATGATAGCTGCGGAAGACACGAGGAACACAATTAGGCTTTGCAACCATTTCGAGATAAAAACACCACTGATGAGCTACCATGAGCATAATCTCGAAAAGGGCGGAGAGAAAATCCTGTCGTTGTTGGCGGAAGGGAAGACGATTGCCCTCGTCAGTGATGCAGGGATGCCATGCATATCCGATCCCGGAAATGATATTGCTTTGAAAGCGATTGAAGAGGGGTTCGATGTTATCCCGGTGCCAGGTGCGAACGCTGCTATTAGTGCATTGGTTGCTTCCGGACTCCAGACGCAGCCGTTCACCTTCTTCGGATTTCTATCGCGGCAGAAAAAGGAGCGCAATGAGCAGTTGCAGAAACTGAAGCAAAAGGAAGAGACTTTACTCCTGTATGAAGCACCTCATCGCTTGAAGGAAACAATCAAGGCCCTTGCGGAAGCATTCGGCGGTTCGCGCCAAGTCGTTTTGGCGAGGGAATTGACGAAACGATATGAAGAATTTCTCCGCGGAACACTTGAGGAAGCAGCTTCATGGGTGGAATCAAATGAAATAAGAGGGGAATTCTGTATCGTCATTGCGGGCAATGAGGATGTTGAAGAAGCGGCTGAAAACTGGTGGCAGGATATAAGCATTCGGACACATGTGGAAATGGTGATGGAAAAGGAAGGCGTTTCATCAAAGGAAGCGATCAAATTCGTGGCATCGGAAAGAAGAATGCCAAAAAGGGATGTTTATCAGGAGTATCATGTGAATGGAAATGTATAATAAAAATCCAGAACAGCTACTTGTTCTGGATTTAAATATTATTGCGACGATAATATTATTTTATCTTCTCTTCGATTTCTTTAACGAGTTGTCTAGCACCATCCGGGCTTAAAATCAGCTTTCCGTCAATAAGCTGCAAGTTGTTGTCGGAAACTTCACCTGTAATAGAACAAGTCATATTTGGCATGTATTTCTTTAATATAATTTTGTCATCATCGACATAGATTTCCAAAGCATCTTTCTGCTCAATTCCAAGTGTACGGCGAAGCTCGATTGGAATGACAACGCGGCCGAGCTCGTCGACTTTTCTCACGATTCCTGTTGATTTCATGACAAGAATTCCTCCTAAACGATTTAAATTTTCGTCAAAATTCGACATATTTATCTTGTCTATCAAACATCATACCAACTCTTCCATTTAACGTCAATAAAACCCGCTTAATATTATGTATAGAATAATAGATTAATTGACGAAAACGGGACTATTGATGTTTAGTTTTTTCATCCTTTGTGAGGTATTAAGTATCCAATCGGGAGAGGATTTAGGGAAATGGAAGTGAAAGCGCATTTGAGCACTTATAAGGAAATTTTGTAATGTGTGAATACTTGCGTTTATGCGCATTTGGTACGGTTTATGCGTGTTTGTGGGCGGTTATGCGTGGAAGGGAACGTTTATGAGCATTTTAGACGATTTATGCGTGTTTCAAGGGATTTATGTGCGGATTGACGATTTTATGCGTGTCTACATAGCACTTTTGTTGAAATTTAAGTAATATGGTTAGTATAGATTGAAACACAGGAGGTATTTTGGTGGCAGAACAGCAAAAAACATTTTATATTACGACTCCTATTTATTATCCGAGCGGGAAATTTCATATTGGAACTGCTTATACGACCGTCGCATCGGACGCGATGGCACGCTATAAAAGACTGCGTGGATACGACGTACGTTTCCTGACAGGAATGGACGAGCACGGACAGAAAATCCAGGAGAAAGCTGAAGAGGAAGGTCTTCCGCCGCAGCAGTACGTAGACCGCATCGCGGATATTGCGATTGATCTGTGGAAGCTAATGGATATCTCGTATGATGATCTTATTAGAACAACGGAGGAACGGCATAAGGCAGCCGTTGAAAAGATATTCAAAAAATTCCTCGACAACGGCGACATTTACAAAGGCGAATACGAAGGCTGGAAATGTGTCCCTTGTGAATCCTACTTCACGGAGGCGCAGCTTGAAGACGGCAACTGTCCGGATTGTCATCGTCCGGTTGAGAGGGTTTCGGAGGAATCGTACTTCTTTAATATGAAGAAATATGCTGACAGGTTACTGCAATATTATGAAGACAATCCGACCTTCATCGAACCGGAATCCCGGAAAAATGAGATGATCAATAACTTCATCAAACCGGGGCTCGAAGACTTATCCGTGTCCCGTATGTCATTTGACTGGGGCATTAAAGTGCCGGGAGATCCGAAGCATGTCATTTACGTATGGGTAGATGCACTGACGAATTACATTACCGCGCTTGGCTACGGTTCAGATGATGAAACGCTATTCAATAAATATTGGCCGGCAGACGTGCATGTCGTCGGGAAGGATATCGTCCGCTTCCATACGATTTATTGGCCGATTTTCCTTATGGCGCTCGATCTGCCATTGCCGAAAAAAGTGTTTGCACACGGCTTCATTATGATGAAGGACGGCAAAATGTCCAAATCGAAAGGGAATGTCGTTTATCCTGAAATGCTTGTGGAGCGTTACGGCTTGGATGCGACGCGCTATTTCCTTCTTCGTGAATTGCCGTTCGGCCAAGATGGAACATTCTCACCTGAATCCTTTGTGGAGCGGACGAATTACGACTTGGCCAATGACCTTGGCAACTTGTTGAATCGGACAGTTTCCATGATCAATAAGTATTTCGACGGTGTCATTTCGACGGAGGGGCTTGAGCCGACTGAATTCGACAGTGTTCTGCGCGATTTCACAACGAACGCGATTGAAAAATACGAAGCTGCGATGGAGAAGATGCAATTCAGCGTTGTCCTTTCGGAGCTATGGACAATCATTTCCCGTACGAATAAATATATCGATGAAACTTCCCCGTGGGTTCTTGCAAAAGAAGAAGCGGATAAAGGGAAATTGGCATCTGTCATGGCCCATCTTGCCGCATCGCTCCGCCAAATTGCGGTGCTTTTGCAGCCGTTCATGACGAAGGCGCCGATTCAAATTATCGAACAGCTCGGATTGGATGAAAATATGCTTGCTTGGGATACATTAGGTGATTTCAATGCGATTCCTGCAGGAACGAAAGTTGTGGAAAAAGGGGTTCCGATCTTCCCGCGTCTCGATCCGGAAGTAGAAATCGTCTATATCCGCGACCAGATGGCGATTACAGCCCCACAAGAAAAGCAGGAAGAAGAGCCTGTCAAAGCCGAAGAGGAAGCAGAAGAAATCACGATCGACGACTTCATGAAAGTCGATTTGCGTGTCGCGACCGTGACGGCATGCGAGAAAATCCCGAAAGCGGACAAGCTGCTGAAGCTTCAAGTCGATTTGGGCTATGAACAGCGTCAAGTCGTCTCAGGCATCGCCGAACATTATGAACCGGAAGCGTTGATTGGCGAGAAGGTTATCGTTGTTGCCAATTTGAAGCCGGTAAAATTACGCGGCGAATTGTCCCAAGGGATGATTTTAGCCGGAAGTTCTAAAGGTGTATTGAAATTGGCAACGGTCGATCCAACACTGGAAAACGGTGCACAAGTGAAGTGAATCATACAGGACGGCGTTTCTTTTAGAGGCGCCGTCTTTATCTTTTAACTGAATTGTCACCATACTGTAACGAAAGTCATAATCCGTTGAAATACAATGAAATCTGTGAGGAGAGAGACATCATGTATATCGATACTCATGTTCATTTGAATGCAGACCAATATGAAGAAGATGTAAAAGAAGTTATTCAACGCGCACTTGACGCGGGGGTCGAAAAAATGGTCGTGGTCGGCTTCGACCGCGTGACGATCGAAAAGGCGATGGAGCTTGCTGAGCAATATTCGTTCATTTACGCTGTCGTCGGCTGGCACCCTGTAGACGCTGTCGATTGCACCGACGAAGATCTGGAGTGGATTGAATCCTTGGCGGCGCATCCGAAAGTCGTCGGCATCGGGGAAACTGGCCTGGACTATTATTGGGATAAATCACCGAAGGACATTCAGCAGGAATTGTTCCGAAAACAGATCCGCCTTGCACAAAAAGTTGATTTGCCAATCATCATCCATAATCGTGACGCAACGGGGGATGTCGTCAGGATCTTGAAGGAAGAGGAAGCCGAAATAACGGGCGGAATCATGCATTGCTATGGCGGCAGCGTAGAGACCGCGAATGAATGCATCGATATGAATTTCCTCATTTCCCTTGGCGGACCCGTCACCTTCAAAAATGCCAAAATGCCGAAGCAAGTCGCAATGGACATTCCGTTGGATCATTTATTAATTGAAACGGATGCTCCCTACCTTGCACCCCACCCGCATCGCGGCAAACGGAATGAACCGGCGCTCGTCACACTCGTGGCAGAAGAAATTGCCCGATTGAAGGAAATTCCGGTTGAGGAAGTGGCAAATAGAACGACTGAAAATGCTTTGAAGATATTCCGTATTCCGAAATAATATAAAGGCTGATTGTACGGCTTCCAGATTGAATTTATCCACCCCTAGTGGAAAAAGTTGAAAACCAAATGGGTTGACACGTCGAAAAGGAAGCCTTATAATTTGCCGAGTGATAAAGGAGGAGTTTTTTCATGACACTAAGTACCATGAAAAATCTGTTCTCGATGTCATTGAGGAGTAAACAGATAGTGATCGTTACTTTTACGTTTGCGCTATTTGTTTCAATCATGTCACTTGTTCTTTACGAAATATCCAAGAAATCGGTCACGCTTAAAGTGAACGATGAGCAAATTGAATTGAAAACATCTGCACATACAGTTGGGCAACTTCTATCCAGTGAGGATATCGAAGTTTCCGAACACGACTTAGTAACACCCTCAGTGAATACCCCGATCGAGGAAGGATTATCGATCAGGTGGGAACAGGCAAAGCAAGTAGAGATTCAAACAGGCAAGGATACAGAAAAGATTTGGACGACGGATCAGAACGTCGGCGTTATTTTAGCCGAAGCAGGCATCGAACTTACAGAGCATGATGAAGTCACACCAAATCTGAACGAAAACCTGGGTGAAGATCTGCACATCAATATTCAAAAAGCGTTCCAATTGACGCTTATCAATGGCGGGAATGAGAAACAAATGTGGTCCACTTCGACTACGGTCGCTGATTTTTTAAGGAAAGAGAACATTCGATTGAATGAACACGACAAGCTGAACCTTGAGGCCGAGGAATTCGTGAAACCCGGTTCCATAATTGAAGTCGTGCGGGTAGAAAAGGTCACCGATGTAGTGGAAGAACCAACAAACTTTGCGGTTGTAACGAAAAGCGACGCCAAATTGTTAAAAGGACGCGAGAAGGTTGTCCAAGAAGGCAAGAAGGGTTCCGTTGAACGCAAGTTTGAAATTGTCAAAGAAAATGGCAAAGAAGTATCTCGTACGTTATTGAGTGAAAGAGTCATTGAGGAACCGCAGAAGAAAATTGTTGCGGTCGGTTCCAAAGTAGTTGTGGCTAGCGCCTCTATTAAAAAACCGAATGTCGCCGTTTCACGCGGCAGCTCGGCAGCACCGTCCGGAGGGAAGGAATTCTACGTCACCGCCACTGCTTATACTGCGCACTGTAACGGTTGCACAGGAAAAACGGCAACAGGCATCGACCTAAGAGCCAACCCGGACCTGAAAGTCATTGCAGTAGATCCTAGCGTAATTCCGCTCGGCTCGAAAGTATGGGTGGAAGGTTACGGATACGCGATCGCTGGGGATACTGGCGGAGCGATCAAAGGGAAGAAGATCGACCTTCATGTACCGACTAAGGCGGCAGCATACAATTTCGGCCGCCGCACAGTGAAAATCAAAGTGATCGACTAATCTAATAGCAATCATTTTATTTCCACATCGACCCGTGGGGCTAACCAGTCCCGCGGTTTTTTTCGTGTAAGTGACTAGCCTGTACAAGAACCTATTCAACACGTAAAATTAAACAAACGTAACCTAATGAAATGAGGGTCACCGTGAACATAAAGGAAATCATCGTCGTAGAAGGCAAATCGGACACGATTGCTATCAAAAGGGCGACAGGAGCCGACACAATCGAGACGAACGGTTCAGCAATCGACGACAAGACATTGAATCAAATACGTCACGCCCAGGAAACACGCGGAGTCATCGTATTCACAGATCCCGACTTTCCGGGAAGAAGAATCCGATCCATTATCGAAGAACGGATTCCGGGTGTCAAACACGCATTTTTGCATAAATCGAAAACAATCGCGAAAAACGGGCAAGGACTTGGCATTGAGCATGCGAAAGATGAAGATATCCAAAAAGCTCTTGCAGCGGTCTATTCCGTCGATGTCCAACCTGTCGAAGAGATTCCATTACGAGTTCTGCTGGATGAAAGGCTCGTTGGACACCCCGACGCGAAAAAACGGCGTGACCGGCTTAGTGAAATATTGCAAATCGGACAAGTGAACGGCAAAGGTTTGAAAAAGAGACTTGAAATGTTCCGGATTGGGCAACATCAATTAATGGAGGCATTAAAAGTCCTGCACGAGGAGGATGGCCATGAATAGGGATATCGCAACGCCTATAAGAACGAAGGAAATTTTGGAGAAGCACGGGTTTTCATTCAAAAAAAGCTTAGGGCAAAACTTTTTGATCGACCCGAATATTTTACGCAATATCGTTTCGCATGCCGAGTTGACGGAAAAGACGGGCGTCATCGAAATTGGCCCGGGCATCGGGGCATTGACGGAGCATCTTGCACGGACCGCAGGGAAGGTCGTCGCGTTTGAGATTGACGGACGTCTGCTGCCGGTATTGGAAGATACAATGTCGCCGTATGACAATGTCACGATTATTAACCAGGACGTCTTGGAGGCGGATCTGAATAAAGTCGTCGAGGAGCAGTTCAGCGAATACGATGATATTGTCGTCGTCGCGAATCTCCCTTATTATGTAACGACGCCGATCATTATGAAGTTTTTGCTTGGGAAAGTTCCAATCCGTGGCATGGTGATCATGATGCAAAAGGAAGTGGCGGATCGCATTACGGCATCCCCAAGTACGAAGGCATACGGATCGCTATCGATTGCGGTCCAATATTACATGGATGCCGAAGTTTCGATGATTGTGCCGAAGACGGTGTTCATCCCGCAGCCGAATGTCGAATCGGCGGTTTTGACCCTGACAAAAAAAGCGGAGCCGCCAGTGGAAGTGAAAGACGAAGACTTCCTGTTCGCAGTGGCGAGAGGTTCATTCGTCCAAAGAAGGAAGACTTTGCTGAACAACCTGCAATCCTCCTTGCCTGACGGGAAGGCGAAGAAGGAACAGATTCTAGCGGCATTCGAGAAGATCGGCATGGACCCGGGCAGGAGAGGCGAGACATTATCCATCGAAGAGTTCGGGGAGTTGTCGAACGCCCTGTATGACGACTTCAAAAAATTGTGACGACAGATGCATTTCTTGGCCTGATTCATCGAAAAAACTAAAAAAAGAATTGACAATGACAGCGCTTTACTGATAAAATTCTTCTTTTAATTGACAGAACTTTTTAAAAGTGTTATACTAGTATCCAGTGAGGTGTAAGCGACGTGCCAAAAACATTAGCGGACATTAAGAAGTCATTGGATGCTCACTTGGGGAAACGTTTGCATTTAAGAGCAAACGGCGGCCGTAAGAAAACAATCGAACGTGCCGGAGTCCTTCGTGAGACGTATCGGGCAGTTTTTGTTGTTGAACTGGACCAGGATGAAAATGCTTTTGAAAGGGTGTCTTACAGCTACGCGGATATTTTGACTGAAGCAGTCGAAATAACAGTTCTGGATGACGGAGACGCCACAGCGTTCAGCGTCAAATAGTTTTTTATAGCAATCATGTATTGTTTTTTATTTAAAAATGCCTATGCACTCCTTAACGGAAGCGCATAGGTGTTTTTTTATCGCCATTGCCCATACTAGACTTGTCAGTCGATAAGGAGGAAAACCTAATGGCGAGAAGACGTAGTATAATGTCTGAGCACTTGAAGGAAGAGATTGCGAAAGAGCTTGGCTTTTACGATGTTGTTCAGCGGGAAGGTTGGGGAGGCATCAAAGCACGTGACGCCGGAAATATGGTGAAGCATGCCATTCAGATGGCGGAGCGTGGAATGGCGGAAAAACGGAACGACAGTTAAGATCCACCCATCTCATGAACGACTGACAAAGGAAGAGCTGCATGGATGTCGTAGTAGACGCCGTGCAGCTCTTTTCTTTCGGATAATAAGATATCGATCAATTTCACATGATTATCGGTCATTCCCCGGCTTATATCGGTCAATTCGGCGGAGTTATCGGTCAATTCCCGAAAGTTATCGGTCACTTTCCGACATTTATCGTCATTTCATGACCTTTGACCTATTAATTTCCTGTCGCCATCCGCCGCTTTTGTAATTTTTCAGGAGGAAATCTACCCGCCCTATGGTAAAATAGGGAACAATGACAAGCTTGGAATGGAGGGGGCTGGATGTTATATGAGAAAGCACCTGCAAAAATCAACCTGACACTCGATGTCTTACATAAACGCCCCGACGGTTTTCATGAAGTGGAAATGATCATGACGACAGTCGATTTGGCTGACCGTGTCTGGCTTCGCCCATCGAATGACGGGCATATCAACATAAAAGTGTCCGAACGGTTCGTGCCGAATGACCGGAAAAACTTGGCCTATCAAGCCGCAGATCTGCTCAGACGGAAATACGGCATCCGCGATGGGGTCGAAATCATGCTAGACAAAAAAATACCTGTCGCAGCCGGTCTCGCAGGGGGCAGTTCCGATGCCGCAGCTACATTGCGCGGGCTGAACAGGCTTTGGAAGCTGCAGTTAAGCGCGGATGAACTGGCGGATATCGGCTCACAGATCGGATCGGATGTGTCATTCTGTGTCCATGGAGGAACGGCGCTTGCAACAGGGCGCGGAGAGAAGATTGAGCATTTGCCGGCACCGCCGAACTGCTGGGTTATCCTTGCAAAACCTTCAATCTCCGTTTCTACCGCGGATATTTACCGGAATCTCGATGTCAATTCCATCAAGCACCCTGACACAGCAGGCATGCTAGAGGCATTGCAGACAGGGGATTACGGAAAAATGTGCGCATCGTTAGGCAATGTCCTGGAGCCGGTGACGATGAAGCTGCACCCGCAAGTCGTCGTTTTGAAAGAAAAAATGGAGCAATTCGGTGCGGATGCTGTATTGATGAGCGGAAGCGGTCCGACCGTTTTCGGCTTCGTCAGGCAAGAAGCGAGAGTTTCAAGGGTCTACAATGGACTAAAGGGCTTCTGCAAGGAAGTTCATGCGGTCAGAATGACGGGAGAACGTTTTCTACTTGATTGAAAGCGTACAATTATGATAATGTACGGATAAAACATTCGGTTTTAGGGGTTGTTAATGATGAAGTGGAAAAGGAGCGGAAGGCTCGTCGATATGACGCGCCACCTATTGGAAAATCCTCATACACTCATACCGCTCACATTTTTCTCCGAGCGCTATCAATCGGCGAAGTCATCCATCAGCGAAGACTTGGCAATTGTGAAGGAGACGTTCGAGGAGAACGGAACAGGCAAACTCATGACGGTATCGGGTGCCGCAGGCGGAGTGAAATACATTCCACAAGTGTCCGAAACGGAAGTCCGTGAAGTGATGGCCCTCATTAAAGAAAGCCTTGGCAGATCGGATCGGTTGTTGCCTGGCGGTTATTTATATATGACCGATTTTTTAGGGGATCCTAAAATAATGGACCGTATCGGAAAAGTGTTTGCATCTGCTTTCGCGGATACGGAGATCGACGTCATCATGACCGTTGCTACGAAAGGCATTTCGATCGCCCACGCGATTGCGCGGCATTTGAATGTCCCGGTCGTCATCGTCCGGAGGGACAGTAAAGTAACAGAAGGATCAACCGTCAGCATCAATTATGTGTCCGGTTCCACGCGCCGTATCCAGACGATGGTATTATCGAAAAGAAGCATGAAGAGCGGCAAAAGAGTGTTGATTACCGATGACTTCATGAAAGCCGGCGGAACGATGGCCGGCATGAAGAATCTACTGGAGGAGTTCGACTGCGAGCTAGCAGGGATAGCTGTCCTTGTCGAGGCGGAACATACCGAGGAAGTGCTCGTTGACGACTATCTCTCCTTGGTCAAGCTTCATGCAGTGAATGAGAAGAATCGTACGATTGAACTTGAAGAAGGCAACTATTTCATGAAGGGTGGAAAAACGGAATGAACTACGTAGCTACAGAAAACGCACCGAAAGCAATCGGCCCATACGCACAAGCAGTGAAAGTGAACGGGTTGGTCTACACATCCGGGCAGCTCCCGATGACACCGGACGGACTGCTTGTCGAAGGAACGATCGAAGAGCAGACGAACCAAGTTTTCGCCAATTTGAAAGCCGTGTTGGAAGAAGCGGGCTCTTCTCTTGATCAAGTCATCAAGGCGACGGTGTTCATCAAGGACATGAACCAATTCGCAGCGTTGAACGACGTATATGCACAACATTTCGGATCACACACTCCAGCACGCTCCACAGTGGAAGTAGCAAGATTGCCGAAAGATGCAACAGTTGAAATCGAAGTCATCGCCCTTGCAGGGGAATAAAAGAGAAATGGCGGCATGCTCGAAATTGAGCTGGCTGCCATTTTTATTTGCCCAAAAGGGAGCGAAAAAAGTTTTTTAGAAAAAGTTTGAAAAAATAAAAGGGAAATGCTTACTTTTGTAGAATATAATCGTTGAGACGAAACTAGACGAACAACAAAGGGAGTGGGGAAATAATGGAAGTGACAGATGTGAGACTTAGGAAAGTTGAGACAGACGGCCGAATGCGGGCAATCGCATCGATTACCTTGGACGGTGAATTCGTCGTACATGACATCCGTGTCATCGAGGGGAATGACGGATTGTTTGTCGCGATGCCAAGCAAGCGGACGCCGGAAGGGGAATTCCGCGACGTTGCACATCCGATCAATACGTCGGCAAGGATGAAAGTCCAAGATGCGGTCCTAAGTGCGTATCATATGGTCGAAGAAAAAGGGGTATTGGAAGAAGCGGGTGCATAAGTTGTTATATGTAAAGAAGCACCAAAGAGGCTGTGCAGAAGTCATTCTGTAACGGCTTCTTTTATTTCAAAGAAGGATTGCATCGAAAGCCGTAACGAAGAACGGCTTTTGCGAGGATAATTAAGGGATGCCTTAATTTCTGCAAAGAACGCAGAAATACGGCAAATCGAACCCTTCGCTGTTCGATTGGCTGTGCAGAAGTCAGTAGACATGACTTTCTGTGACAGCTTTTTTTGTTATTCATTGCCTACTAAAAATGAAACGAACAATATTAAAAGAATTAGAACCCATTGTCAAGGGGGGATAGTTGAAATTTATATTATTTTCGGCTATAGTCAATAATGAAATTATGGATGGAGGCCAGCAAATGACGAATACATATGCCATCGTCCTAGCTGCAGGGCAAGGGACGCGGATGAAGTCCGATTTATATAAAGTATTGCATCCTGTCTGTGGAAAACCGATGGTCGAACATGTTGTCGACCATATCCTCGGAATCGGCGCGGATAAAATCGTAACGATTGTCGGCCACGGCGCAGAAATGGTAGAAGAAACGCTTGGTGCCAAAAGCGAATATGCCCTTCAGGCAGAACAGCTCGGCACAGCACACGCGGTTCAGCAAGCGGAGGACCGGCTAGGCGAACTCGAAGGGATTACGCTCGTCGTCTGCGGAGACACACCGCTCATCAAATCGGAAACGATGCAAGCATTGATTGCGCACCACTCCGACACGAAGGCGAAAGCGACAATCCTGACAGCGCACGCCGATGATCCTACCGGCTACGGCCGCATTATCCGGGATGAGCAAGGAAACGTCCTTCGCAATGTTGAGCATAAAGATGCATCACCAGAAGAGCGGAAAGTGACCGAAATCAATACGGGAACGTACTGCTTTGACAACCGAGCACTGTTCGAAGCTTTGAAAAAAGTGAAGAATGATAACGCGCAAGGCGAATACTATCTGCCTGACGTCATTGGAATCCTTAAGGCTGAACAAGCATTGATCTCCGCCTATGTAACCGATGATTTCAGCGAAACGATCGGCATCAACGATCGGATCATCCTATCAGAAGCGGAAAAGGTGATGCGCCAAAGGATTGCAGAATCCCATATGCGGAACGGTGTGACAATCATCGATCCGGGCAGCACGTATATTAGCGCGGATGCCCAAATCGGCAGGGATGCAGTTCTTCAACCAGGCACGATGATCGAAGGACAGACGGTCATCGGGGAAAAATGTATCATAGGACCGAACAGTCATATCGTCAATAGTGAAATTGGCAATCATACAACTATCCATTCGTCAGTTGTACGGGACAGCACTATCGGGTCCGGTACGACAGTAGGCCCGTTCGCACATATCCGTCCGGAATCCAAACTCAGCGACAATGTAAAAATCGGCAATTTTGTCGAAGTTAAAAAGACAAAGCTAGGAGAAGGAAGCAAAGTTTCCCACCTCAGCTATATCGGTGATGCGGAAGTCGGCACGCATGTCAACATCGGCTGCGGAACGATCACGGTAAATTACGACGGTAAAAACAAGCACAAGACAACGATCGAGGATCATTCGTTTGTCGGTTGTAATTCCAATCTGGTCGCACCTGTAAAAATTGGAAAAGGTGCTTATGTAGCGGCCGGATCCACCATTACAAAAGATGTGCCAGAAAGTTCACTTGCAATTGGGCGCGCGCGCCAGGAGAATAAAGAAGGATACGCAACAAAATTAAATCTTAACTAACCAGGGGGACCATGATGGCTAATCATTATCCTAATGATAAACTGAAGATATTCTCTTTAAATTCAAACGAAACACTTGCGCAAGAAGTGGCTGACGAAATCGGACGCCCGCTCGGCAAGTGCTCCGTCAAACGTTTCAGCGACGGAGAAATTCAAATCAATATCGAAGAAAGTATCCGAGGCTGCGATGTCTTTGTCATCCAATCAACCTCTTATCCAGTCAATGATAACCTGATGGAGCTCCTTATAATGATTGACGCATTGATGCGCGCATCCGCACGTACAATCAATGTTGTCATGCCTTATTATGGCTATGCACGTCAAGACCGTAAAGCGCGTTCCCGTGAACCGATTACAGCGAAGCTTGTCGCAAACTTGCTTGAAAAAGCGGGTGCAGACCGTGTTATCGCCATTGATCTGCACGCACCGCAAATCCAAGGCTTCTTTGATATTCCGATCGATCATCTCGTAGCAGAGCCGATCTTGACGGAATACTTCAAAGGAAAAGGCTTGGAGGGGAACGAACTTGTCATCGTATCTCCTGACCACGGCGGCGTCACACGTGCACGGAAAATGGCGGATCGCATGAAAGCCCCAATTGCGATCATCGATAAACGCCGTCCACGTCCAAACGTTGCAGAAGTAATGAGCATCGTCGGGAACGTCGAAGGGAAAACAGCTATTCTGATCGATGATATCATTGATACTGCCGGGACGATTACAATCGCAGCGAACGCGATTATCGAGAATGGCGCGAAGGAAGTGTACGCTTGCTGTACACATCCTGTACTATCCGGCCCTGCTATCGAAAGAATCGACAATTCACAAATCAAGGAATTGGTCATTACGAATTCAATCGAATTGCCGGAAAGCAAAAAATCTCCGAAAATCAAGCAATTATCGATTGCTAAGCTTTTGGGAGAAGCAGTTATCCGTGTATTTGAAGAAAAATCTGTCAGTACGTTGTTTGAATAAGCAATCTAGTTAGTTTCATGTCGTCTGATTTTGGGTATTTCAAGAGATAGAATAACTTTTTTCAGGAAAGGTGACTACGCAAATGAGTACAGCAATTCAGTCGAAAACAAGAGAAACAAAAACGAGATCAGCATTAACAGCACTAAGAAATGAAGGGTTCATCCCTTCGGTCGTTTATGGATATAATACAGAATCTACACCGATTGCCGTTAGTGAGCGTGAGCTGCTAAAAACATTGCGTGAGGTTGGACGCAATGGCGTCATCCAGCTTGAAGTAGACGGCAAGCAATTAAACGTCGTATTGAATGATTTCCAGGAGGATGCATTGAAAGGCGATATTCGCCATGCGGACTTCCTAGCGATTGATATGTCTGAAGAGCTTGAAGTCGACGTTACGGTACATCTTGTCGGCGAATCTGTCGGCGAGAAGGAAGGCGGCGTCGTACAGCAGCCGAACCGCGAAGTGACGATCAAAGTCAAACCTTCAGATATTCCTGAGTCGTTTGAAGTAGATATTTCCGAGTTGCAAATCGGTGAAACGATTACAGTCGCGGACGTACGTGCGAAATCCAAGTTTGAAATTATTACTGACGACGATTACGCACTTGTCCTCATCTCCGCTCCACGTTCCGAGGAGGAATTGGAAGAGCTTGAGGCTGACACGGGTGCTGCAGATGCAGAGCCGGAAGTCATCGGTGAAAAAGAGGAAGAATAATAATAAAGAACTGTTGGAGCGCACGTGTAAAGCGTGCGCCCTTTTTCTAATTAATTCAAAAGGAAGATACGCCTTATGAAAATGATTATCGGACTCGGAAACCCGGGGAAGCAATATGAAAAAACCCGACATAACGTCGGATTCCATGCAATCGACGAATTGGCCCGTCGACTGGACGCACCTGCTATGCAAATGAAATTCAACGGCGCCTACACGATTATCCACCGTCCGGAAGGCAAAGTGATGCTCGTCAAACCGTTGACCTACATGAACCTGTCCGGAGAATGCGTCGGTCCGCTCATGGATTATTATGACGTGGAGCTCGAAGATATCGTCGTCCTATATGATGACCTCGACCTCGATCCCGGCAAATTAAGATTGCGCCAAAAGGGAAGCGCCGGCGGCCATAACGGCATGAAATCATTGATTGCCCATCTTGGCTCAGAATCCTTCAACAGAATCCGCATTGGCATTGGGCGTCCTACAGGCGGCATGAAAGTGCCTGACTACGTACTGGCCCCGTTCAGCAAGGAAGAACAGCCGCTTATCGAAGAGATGGTAGAAAAAAGCGCTGCTGCTTGTGAGGATTGGCTGAAGAGCCCCTTTTTAGAAGTAATGAATAACTATAATGGTGCATAAGGAATAATCATCGTCTCATTCGCCTATACTTTGTTAAAAAGGGGGCCGATGAAACCGATGAAACCTAAAGACATTCGTTATTCATGCAGACATTGCAACACCGAGGTCGGCAGCATCCCGCTCTCATCTGCCGAAGACATCATCCGCGAACTGCAGAAGGCGGAAGAAGGGCAAGGCGAGCATTTCTTGGAGTATAATGAAAACGGTTCGATGACGGTTCGTTGCATTTGTGAACAATGTGAACAGTCAATGCGAATGAACCCTGATTACTATGCGTTACGGAAATGGTTACAATAGAATTTTCTGCTTTGGCGTTTCGTGCGCGCAAAGCTTTTTTCACTTCAATTTAATTACTGCAAAGCGAGGCAAATAATCATTGGATGCGCTCATAGATTTATTTCTACAAGACAAAGAGATTAATAAGGTAGTTGAGGAGTTGAAAACAGGACAGGACCGTCAATTGCTGACGGGCTTATCGGGCGGTGCAAAGGCCGTCTTTTTTAAGACTGTCCAACAGTCTGCCCAGAGGCCGATCCTGATCATCACTCCCAACATGCTGCAAGCACAACGTACATACGAAGACCTTGTGAAGATGCTCGGCGATTCACTCGTTCATTTGTATCCGGCAGAGGAATTGATCGCTGCCGATTTTTCTGTGTCCAGTTATGAACTGCGCGCGAACCGGATCGATACGCTAGACCATATGGCGCGCATCGGCAAAGGGATTTATATTACGCCTGTTGCGGGAATGAAGAAACTGCTTCCTCCGAAAGAGAGATGGCTCGATAATTCCTTGTCAGTCGGCCTGGATGACAGCATAGATGTGGACGAATGGACGCGGAGACTTGTGGAAATGGGCTATGGAAGACAGGACATGGTAACCGCGCCGGGCGATTTCGCTCTAAGGGGCGGCATTTTGGACGTGTATCCACTGAATATGGAAAACCCGATTCGTATTGAGCTGTTCGACACAGATGTTGACTCCATCCGGGCATTTTCTGCAGAAGATCAGCGCTCGACCGACAAACTGACTGAGGTGACGATCCTTCCTGCGACGGAACATGTATGGGGCACAGCTGAACTGTATCAAATCGCCTCGAATTTAGAGGACGCCCTCAGTGCAAGTTTGAAGCGGATGAAGAATGAAGAGGCGAAGGAATCCCTGACAATGAACATCACCCGGGACATCGGCCTTTTGCGGGACGGCATCACTCCGGAAGGGATGATGAAATATGTATCGTTTTCGGACCGTGTTCCATCCTATCTTGGAGATTATTTTCCAGCGAACGGAATTGTTCTATTCGATGAAATCGGACGAATCCTTGAAGTGTCTTCCTCACTCGAAAAAGAAGAGAAAGAATGGTTTCTGACGCTTCTTGAGGAAGGCAAGATTGTTCATGACGCTAAAATTTCATTTTCATTCGAAGAGATGCACAAAATGCTCGATCAGCCGAAATCATACTTATCGTTGTTCGTCCGGGCTGTGCCGGGGATCACCCTAAAGAAAAACATCTCGTTTTCCTGCAAGCCGATGCAGGAATTTCATGGACAGATGAACCTGTTGAAAAATGAAATGGAACGCTGGCAGCAAGGGAAATACAATATCTTCATCATTGCCGATGGGAAAGAGCGGATGAAGAAAGTCCAATCGATTCTAAGAGATTACGAGATGGATGCTGTGGTGAACGGTAAGTCGACGGATGCAGGAACGATTTCCATCATTGAAGGGGATTTATCCGCTGGATTTGAATTGCCGTTCCATCGCGTGGCAGTCATTACGGATGCGGAGCTGTTCAAAGGGAAGCCGAAGCGGAAAGCCCGCCCGCAGAAAATGACGAACGCGGAGCGCATCAAAAGCTATTCGGAAATCAAACCGGGCGACTATATCGTCCACGTCCACCACGGAATCGGTAAATACTATGGCGTCGTGACGCTCGAAGTGGGCGGCGTCCATAAAGACTATCTCGATATCCGCTATCGTGGGGAGGACAAACTTTTCGTCCCTGCAGACCAAATCGATTTAATCCAAAAATACGTCGCTTCCGGGGAGAAGGAGCCGAAACTCCATAAGCTCGGCGGCGCAGAATGGAAAAAGACAAAGAGCAAAGTGTCGTCCGCGGTCAAGGACATCGCGGATGATCTGATCAAGCTCTATGCGAAACGTGAAGCTGAAAAAGGGTATGCGTTTTCGGCTGACGATGATTTGCAGCGTTCCTTTGAAAACGCGTTTCCATACGACGAGACGGAAGACCAGCTCCGTTCTATCGCGGAAGTGAAGAAGGATATGGAGCGGGAGCGTCCGATGGATCGGCTTCTTTGCGGCGATGTCGGATACGGGAAGACGGAAGTGGCAATCCGGGCAGCGTTCAAGGCGGTCGCGGACGGCAAGCAAGTCGCTTTCCTTGTGCCGACGACAATTCTTGCCCAACAGCATTACGAGACGATGAAGGAGCGGTTCTCCGGATTTCCGGTGGAAGTGTCGCTACTGAACCGTTTCCGTACGCGGAAAGAGCAGACGGAGACGTTGAAAGGGTTGAAGGCCGGAACAATTGATGTCGTTGTCGGCACCCATCGTCTCCTTTCGAAAGACGTCGTCTACAAAGATCTAGGCTTGCTCATCGTCGACGAAGAGCAGCGGTTCGGCGTGACACATAAAGAGAAACTGAAACAGCTGAAAACGAATGTGGATGTCCTCACATTGACAGCGACGCCGATACCGCGGACATTGCATATGTCGATGCTCGGTGTCCGGGATTTATCCGTCATCGAAACGCCTCCAGCGAACCGTTTCCCGGTCCAGACGTATGTCATGGAGCATAACTTCGCTCTTGTGAGGGAAGCGATCGAGCGCGAACTGGGGCGCGGTGGTCAAGTGTTCTATCTATACAATCGCGTTGAGGATATGACACGCAAAGTCGATGAAATTAAACAGCTTGTACCAGAAGCTAGGGTCGCCTTTGCGCACGGACAAATGAATGAGTCGACGCTGGAATCTGTGATCTTGAGCTTCCTGGAAGGCGAATACGACGTCCTCGTCACGACGACGATCATCGAGACGGGCATTGATATTCCGAACGTCAATACGCTCATCGTCCATGATGCGGACCGGATGGGCTTATCCCAGTTGTATCAGCTGCGCGGACGTGTTGGACGTTCAAACCGCGTCGCGTATGGCTACTTCCTTTACCAGCGCGACAAAGTGCTGACGGAAGTGGCGGAAAGTCGTCTACAGGCGATCAAAGAATTCACGGAGCTAGGATCCGGGTTCAAAATCGCAATGCGGGACTTGTCGATCCGCGGAGCGGGGAACTTGCTTGGCTCCCAGCAGCACGGCTTTATCGACTCTGTCGGTTTTGATTTATACTCACAAATGTTGCAAGAGGCAATCGAGGAGAAGCAGACGGGCATCGTAAAATCGGAAATCCAGGATGTAGAGATTTCCTTGCCGGTCAATGCCTATTTGCCGGATTCATATATCAAAGACGGATTCCAGAAGATTCAAATGTATAAACGGGTGAAAGCAATCGAAAGCGAAGAGGATTACTCTGAACTTGTCGATGAGATGACAGACCGCTTCGGCGACTTGCCGTTAGAAGCGGACCTGTTGCTGCGGATTGGACGTATGAAAGCATGGGGACGCATGGCAGGTGTCGAATCAATTAAAAAGCAGCGTGCTGTCATCGAAATCCGTCTAACCGAGGAAGGGACAGCTATAACGGACGGAGCTAAAATTGTTTCGGACTCAATGGAATTCGGCCGTGCTGTCGGTTTTACGATGGAAGACGGAAGGCTGATCATCACGGTGGATGAACGCCATACAGGCAAAAAGACGGAATTTGACGTCCTTGAAGAGATGATGAGGATTTTATATTCATCCATCAAAGAGTCCGTTCCCACAGATTCCGTCTAAAGGAACTTTTGCATAAAATGTCCAAGCATGATGCATACTATATCCGAACGGAAAACGGTTTTAATTTTTGGAAAGTGAGGCATCATGCATGAAAGCAACAGGAATCGTGCGCAGAATTGATGATCTGGGGAGGGTGGTCATCCCGAAAGAGATCAGACGGACGCTTCGCATCCGCGAAGGGGACCCGCTTGAAATCTTCACCGACAGGGATGGCGAGGTTATTTTAAAGAAGTATTCCCCTATTTCCGAGCTCGGTCAATTTGCGAAAGAGTACGCAGAAACACTATACGAAACCCTCGGAACACCCGCCCTGATCAGTGACAGGGATGAAATGATCGCCGTATCCGGATTATCGAAAAAAGATTATTTGAACCGCCAATTGGCTCCGGACGTGGAAGACATCTTAAAGGGCCGTACCATTGTAACGGAAAAGCTTGAAAAGGCAGTGGAATGGGTGCCAGGACAAGTCGAGCAAGTAAAGTCTTATTGCATCGCCCCGATCGTAGCGGGCGGAGACACAATTGGCGCCGTCTATTTACTATCGAAAGTCCATTTCATCGGGGAAGCCGAACAAAAAGCAGCAGAAACCGCTGCACATTTCCTCGCGAAACAGATGGAACAATGAAAAACAGCCTATCCACACCGGAAAGAATCGGTGCGGGTGGGCTGTTTTTTGCTTGAAAACTAGGCAAATGCTGTCCATTAATTAGGCGCATATATGTACAATAAAATACGCCCGCATAAGTGGATTTTAATTGGCTGAATGATAGTATGCTTTTACAGCACTAAATTGCTTCGGTGTTTTCTTTAATAGTGATGACAATTTCTTCAAATGTGTATTTATGGTTTACCATGTCCACAGTAAAATCCTGTTCCTCTTGTATTCCCATTGTCCACCTATAGTGATTAAGTTTCAAAAATACAATTAGGGAAGCAAGGGCTGTTCGTTTATTTGCATTGTGGAATGCATGATTTTTAGCAATAGATTCAAAGAGAGTAGCGGCTTTTTCATGAATTGAGGGGTAGGCATCACAACCAAATACTGTCTGCTTTGGCCGGTTAATTGCAGAGTCGAGTAGTTCGGGATCTTTTACGCCTACCGGTTCTTTTGGTGAATATAGATGAATTTGTACTGTATTAATGGCAATTACTTGATTGGTTGTTAAGTAAACAATCTTCTCCATTATCTATCCACTAGCCCTTTAAATGCTTTATCATGCTCCTTAATCACGTCTTTCAGAATGTCCATAAATTCAGCGTCAACTCCATCTGGAAGCTGTAAATGCTCTTTCTTTTTTAAAATGATCTTTCCGTCTTTTACTTCAATTTGTACGTCGTCCCCTTGAGATAATCCAGCTTGTGTTAAAACCTCTGAAGGCAGTGTTATTCCAATACTGTTTCCGATCTTGGTAACTTTTCTTTCAATTAATTCCAATCTTTTCACATCCTTGTTAGTACTGTTATAACGAATATAACATTTGGTTATTTCTATTTCAATGAGGAAAACTTATATTTACTATCGTATTCTTGCCTATGCTTGTAACAGACCATCATGTATATTCGCATATACGAAGGGACCCGCTCGAAATCTTCACCGACAGGGATGGCGAGGTCATATTAAAAAAGTATTCCCCTATTTCGAGCTCGGTCAATTTGCGAAAGAGTACGCAGAAACACTATACGAAACCCAAGGAACACCCGCCCTGATCAGTGACAGGGACGAAATGATCGCCGTATCCGAATTATCGAAAAAAGAATATTTGAACCGCCAATTGGCTCCGGACGTGGAAGACATCTTAAAGGGTCGCACCATTGTAACGGAAAAGCTTGAAAAGGCAGTGGAATGGGTGCCTGGACAAGTCGAACAGGTGAAATCCTATTTCATCGCCCCAATCGTAGCGGGCGGAGACACAATTGGCGCCGTCTATTTACTATCGAAAGTCCATTTCATCGGGGAAGCTGAACAAAAAGCAGCAGAAACCGCAGCGCATTTCCTCGCGAAACAGATGGAACAATGAAAAACAGCCTGCACGCACCGGGAAGAAGCGGTGTGGGTGGGCTGTTTTTTTTTAGTGGATAGGATACATTCAATTTTTGTATGTTAATTTATTTTATTCATAATTAGATTCTACATAATCAATACCTTTAGCTGTAATACTTACAACTGAACTATCACCTGAAATATCTAAATGAATATAGCCGGATGTAACAAGATAATGATAAGCTAAGTGTTTTTCGCTATTTCTTTCCCCATATAACTCATTCGTTTTGACAATCAAACAATTGTTTTGTGAAGGTGAAAAGAAATGATGATTATATAGTTCTTCTAAAATTGCTAGTCTTAATTTCTTTCGCTCTTGTATTGATTTAACATCTATCATATTATCGTCTTCCTTTTCGCAGTGTAATCAAACAGTTATGAAACGACCAGATATTTCCATAGCGTACTACAAAATTATCATTCTTTAAATGACGGTGCAAATTTGTTGTCTTTACAGCTGGGCTGCCGGTAGGCTGTTTTTGTTTGTCGGGAATAGTGCGGAACGAAATAGATTTAAAATAATTCCGAAAAAACAAACCTTGGAAGTTTGGGAATCGTTTACTATATAGGGAAAGGGGTTGAAGCTGTGACAGGAACGAATGAAATAAAAGAATTAATGTTTCAATACACGGAGTATTTAATTCGGCTAGCCTATTATTACGTAAAAGATCTCCAAGCGGCAGAAGATATTGTACAGGAGGTATTCATAAAGTTTTACGACAGTCAAAGTAATTATGAAGAACGGGGAGAAGTAAAAGCTTTCCTAACAAAAATGACGGCTAATAAAAGCAAAGATTATTTGAAAAGCTGGACGTATAGAAAGGTGAAGTTGCAAAACAAATTATTCCACACAGAACCTGCAATGAAATCAGATGAATTAGTTAGAAAGGATGAAGAAACACTAATCGGAGAAGCAATTCTTCAATTGCCGTTGAAACAACGTGAGGTCCTCATTTACTTTTATTTTGACGAAATGACGATCGCTTCGATTGCAAGTCTTTTGGCCATTCCTGAAAGTACAGTCAAAACCCGATTGCGACGCGGTAGGGAGCTATTAAGAAATCAGCTGATAGGAATTGAATGGGAGGCGCTGTTAAATGGATAAATTCATTCCTACTGAAGTGAAGGATGTAACGGAAAGTAAAAAAAGGGTTATGCGAAACGTTGAAAATGAGATCCAAAACAGATCAAAAAGACCCAAACATAATTGGAGATATGCAGTAATTGCCGCTTTAGTAACAATGAGCGCAATGCTTTTTGTCTTAACCGAAGTATTGACTGAAAATGAACCGTCTGTAGCCGAACAACCATCTCCAGCGGAAATAGACATAGATTTATCAAAACCTATATTCTCCGAAGAACAAGGGGTATTTTATCTCGAAGGAATAACGTTAGGTGACTCCCAGTCAAAAGTAATCGAAGTCTTTGGTGAGAATTTTACAATCGTGCAAGAGGATGACCGTGAAGAGGACGGCAGTGAGGCAGACGTTGTAATGAATTATAGGGGTCAGACGAAATTCTACTTTATTGAAGATAAATTAGATTCAATCGTATTCATGAATGTAGATGAAGATTACTTCGACAAATTATTTAATGACTACGGTGGATTTAAGTTTATATTTCATTGGTATCTTGATAATGATAATCGTTTATTCTACTCCAAGGAGACTTCCCATATACTACGTGCATCAACAACGATGTCTATGGATGGGAATCTATACTTATCCCTATTTCGTGCCGGACAGGATCACTGGGGACAAAAAGCAGAGTATCTATACAAGACGCAACAGAATCTTAAAAATCAACACCCTTCTCCAACCAACACGGATATGGATTTCGCTAAACCCACATTCTCTGAAAAAGAAGGATACTTATATCTACTTGGCGTGACGATAGGTGATTCGCCATCAAAAGTAATTGAACGATTGGGTGCTAATTTTATAATCGAGCAGTCTGATATAAGTGAATCTGACTTCTACCTAGATTATGGAGGGGTTGCAAGTTTCGGTTTTAATCATGATAAAGTAAATTCAATTACAGTGAGAAAAGTAGATAAAAATTATTTTGATGAATTATTTAATGATTACGATGGATTTAAAATTTCGCACGAAGGAGATAGCGATCGTTTTATCTACGCAGAGGAGACGTATCAAGTAATGAAAGCATCAACACAAACACCTAAAAAAGACCTTTATTTATATATTGGTTATCCTGGCCCTGAGTTCTGGGAAAATCCAGAAATGAAAGATATTGCGAATCCATGGAAATAATCATAAAACGAAGAGTTGATGGGTACTGTTTTCATAGTATCCCTATACTAACAGAGGGAAGGAATACCGATGAGGAAAGTTAAAAATGCATTACTTATACTACTTATAGGAACGGTTTGTGTGTTGTCGTACTACAATTTGAACTATCAAAAGCAACTAAAAGAAAACGCTCGTATGATCAATAAAACTTTAGAAGAGAATTCTAGCTTAGAAGAACAGCTAAATACAGTTATTAACGATTTGCAATTGGCCGAAGCTGAAGCAAAGGACTTCCCAATATATTCTTACGATGAACTACAACTAACAGGATACACAGGTACAAAAGAAGATGTAATCATAGAGCTTATGAAGTATTCACATTTGATCCCTTATAAATCTATAGCGGATGGAATGGAGTTTATACAGGAGGAAGCACAAATACTTTCACATGAATGGGCATTTATGCCGTTTAGTGATGGATTAACAGGAGGATATCTCTTATTAAAATTTAGAGTTGATGGACATACTGGACATTATCCAAGTCATATTGAAGTTATCGATTCATACGTGCATGGTGAAGGTTTTAAACAGGGACGGTGAATCGCTGCCCTTTTTCTATATAGGAAGAAGGATTAGCCCCTAAACACTGCAACATCGTGCTTAGGGGCATTTGGGAATGTTACACCTGCAATAATCAATCTTTTATTGATTTTAAAACATCCTGATTCACTTTTAGCTGATTTGCATATTTTTCATGCAAATCGGCTTTATATTGATCGGGTGTATAGTAATCATTTAAGACGCCATCTATATAGAGCTCCGAAATAAAATTGTTTGAAGTGAGCAATGACTCGTATTGTTGTAAAGTAGATGGGTGTGTAAAGTATTCTTCTGCTGTAACGCCTAATCTTTTTGCTAATTCCTCATTGATTTGGGTCATAATGGGATCGTTTGATTCTACCATTGCCTGCTTTGTTTGCTCCGCATACTCAGATACCTCTTGCTCCGTCACGACAATTCCATGGGTTTTCGCCTCATGCAGTAATAATTCATGTTCAATTAATTGATCAAGCATTTCCCTGTCAGTTAAAGTGAAGGGAATATGGTTCAGTTCATGAATGAACCGTTTGTTTTCTTTGAAATCGCCAAACTGTTTTAACGTAATCGTAAACATATCGGATTCCACCACTATTATCGAATCATCTATTGCAGCCGTTTTTTGATCCTTTGATTCGAAAAAGTCGCTTATGGAAATAAAGTTAGAAAAAACGATAGGTGTAGTGCACAGAATTAAAAAAAGCGCGGCAACGGTCGGCAACATCCAACGTTTTGTCTTTTTAGGTGCAGCTTTCTGTAAACGGTTATAGGCGACTTCATGTAAATCATCAGGCAGAGGGATTTGTTCTATGGATTTTTTGATTTCATTCATAAAAATCTACCTCCTCAATTTGTATGCGTAATTTCTTCAAAGCCCGATAGCAGATGGATTTTGCGGTACCTAATGGCATTTCTAAGAGTTCGCTTGTTTCTTTGAATGTATAGCCTTGATAGAAATGAAGCAGAATGACGTTTTTTTCTTCGTTTGTCAACTGCTCGATTAAATTTTGTAAAGTGAGCTTTAGGGAAATATCTGTTGTCATAATTTGTAATGAAGCTAAGTGCTTTTCATCAATATGTATCAATTTTTCTGAGCGCTTTAATTTAGAGAGACAAGTATTGATGACTATTTTGATGAGCCACGTTTTAAAGTGCGCCGGTTCTTTTAACGTATTAATTTTTTCATAAGCTTTTATGATTGTTTCTTGGACAACATCTACAGCATCGTGTTCATTTTTCATATATACAAAAGCCATTCGGTATAAATCCCCTTCATACGGCTCGATGCATTGGATGAAGGCTGTTTTATTTCCCCGTTTGGCTTTCTTTATCAACTTTTCAATGAGAATTCCCCCCTTTTTGACTTCCTCTCTATACATTAGACATTTTACATTGAAGTTTGGCTCATGAAATATGAAAAAAGTTATTTGTTAGTTAGTTGAGTCAGCTAGATATACAGAACAATAAAAAAACAGCCTCCACGTACCGAAAATAATCGGTGCGGGTAGGCTGTTTTATATTCTATTTAACGGGCAATACGGACATTTTTCCGTATCGGGCAGTTCCTTTAATAGGCAGCAAGTCGTCCGTTTGTAATTTGCCATAGCGGCAAGTGGTTCTTCATTCTGCAAATACTGTTTAAAGGGCGAGCGCCTCATATGCGGCTTCCAAGTTTCATCTTCCACTAAGAAATCGAGGTCGCTTTGTGCAGCAGAACAGTCTTCGTTGAGAAGCATGGAATACATCCATAGCACATATCCCCATACATTTTCCCAAAGGATCAGCTTGGAAACATGCGCGAGCTTGCTCATATATTCGACAACTGGATGTCCGTACTGCTCAAGAATGAAACGAACCGTTCCGTGTCGGTCATGGACGTCCTCGAATGAATTAGGCGGAATGGTAAACTGGATCGTCCCGTTTTCGATGAATAAAGAGACGTCCTCCAATTTGCCGGTAAAGAGCAAGTTGAACTTGCTGAGCATATGAAACAGCCCCGTCATGAAGAAACCGTGTCTCCTCAAATAAACGGAAGCCGCCACGGCGTCTGTAGGCGCGCCGGTTAATGCTTTAATTTCCGAAAATAATTCAGTGCTTGCCGTTTCCGACAAAATTGCATGGGCGTTCGTGAATGCGTCAGACTGCCTGTTCAGAAAGATGCCAAACCGTTCTAACGATGCAATGTGCTCTTCGTTAAGCTTAGGCACCTGTATTGCTCCTTACTTGCTGGACGACACAGCGTCCACGGCCGTATGGAACGCAATGCGGCGTTCCGAAAAGGGGATCCGTCGACACTTGGCATTCCATGCCGAACACCGCTCGGACAAGGTCGCAAGTGATGATGTTTTCCGGTCTGCCTTGCGCATAAACGCCCCCGTCTTTAATGGCGACAATATTATGGGCATAACGGGAAGCCAAATTCAGATCATGGAGCACCATGACGATTGTGCGGCCCTTTTGTTCATTCAACTCGAACAAGAGGTCCAAAATTTCGATTTGGTGGGTCATGTCAAGATATGTCGTAGGCTCATCCAACAGAATGACATCCGTGTCCTGGGCAAGCGTCATCGCAATCCACGCACGCTGGCGCTGGCCGCCCGATAATGTATCGATCGCCTGGTCGCGCAAGTCGCTGATTTTCGTCGCTTCCATCGCCGCCTCGACCTTTTTCGTGTCTTCCGCCGTCCAGCGGGAAAGCCATGATTGGTGCGGATAGCGGCCTTGTTTGACGAGATCGTGGACAGTCAATCCTTCAGGTGAAACTGGTCCTTGAGGGAGGATGCCCATCTTCTTTGCGACGCTACGGGAAGACATGGAATGAATATCTTTCCCTTCCAGTAGGACGGAGCCGTCCGAAGGCTTCAACAAACGGGCGATCGAACGTAGCAATGTGGATTTTCCACAACCGTTGCTGCCGACGAAGACAGTAATTTCACTGCGGGGAATTGCCAAATTCAAATTCTCGAAAAGAAGACGGTCTTCATAACCGATGGAAAGATCTCTCGTATTTATAGTAGGGTGCATGTATAATGCCTCCGTTTCAATTATCCTAAAAAGAATGAATCATTACTTAGAAGCATACCATATTCTCAATCAATTGAGAATGATAATCATTTATTTATTGAAAACACTTTACAAGTGACAGTCCGAAAGATTACACTACTAACTGATAATGATTATCAGTGTGGAGGGAACTATATGAATAGATATATGAAAGCATTTTTATTACTGGCTCTTAGTGTGATTCTGGTAGCCGGTTGTTCATCGAAAAAAACAGGTGAGAAGGGTGCAGGCGGCAAAACGACTGAAAACAGTGTAACGATCGTTGGTTCGAACGGCGAAGTGACGCTTGATAAGCCTGCGAAGAAAGTCGTTGTACTTGAATGGACGTATGCGGAAGATCTGCTTGCTCTCGGCGTGCAGCCTGCAGGTATGGCAGATATCCAGGAATACCATAACTGGGTGAATATCGATGCGGAGTTGAGCGATGATGTCGTTGATGTCGGTGGACGTCAAGAGCCGAATTTGGAGGCAATCGCTGCAATTGAGCCGGATTTGATCATCGGTGTCAGCTTCCGTCACGATGCGATGCTGAAGGATTTGGAGAAAATCGCTCCGACAGTCATTTTCAATCCATATCCGGAAGACGAGTCCATTGATTTGTACAAGGAAATGACGACAACCTTCAATGAAATCGCGAAGGCTGTAGACAAGACGGACGAAGCTGAAAAAGTGTTGACGCATTTAGATGAGAAATATGAGGAAGCGAAAGCTGAAATCGAAAAGGCTGACTTGAAGACGAAGGACGTCATCTTGACGCTCGCTTACACAGGTCCGCAAGCTCCGGAAATTCGTGTTTTCACACCGAATTCCATGGCTTCTCAAATCCTTGAGAAGATCGGCTTGAAAAATGTGCACGTACCGGATCAATTTGAAGTATTCGGGTCAAGTACATTCAACGTCGAAGGCTTGACGAAATACGAGGATGCGAACTATTTGTATACGGTGCAGGAAGAAGACAATGTATACGAAAAGCAATTGAAAAAAAATGCGGTTTGGAAAAACTTGAATTTTGTTAAGGAAGATCGACTGTATAACCTCGGTTCGGACACTTGGTTGTATGGAGGTCCGCTATCAGCCGAAACTTTGTTGAACCGAATCGTCGATACGATGGTCAATAAATAATGGCGGGAAAGGCTTCAGGGAAAAGATCGTTGTTCGTTATGATCATCGGTCTTTTCCTGTTGGTCGTTTTATCCTTCATCCATCTGACGCAAGGCCAAGCTGATTACACAGTTTCCCAGCTATTGAAGGAAGTTTGGGTGGAGGGGCGCATCCAGGATATCGTGCTTTCCCTCCGGCTTCCGCGTTTAGCGATCGGCATTTTAGCGGGTGGTGCGCTTGCTGTCGCGGGTGCCATCTTGCAGACGTTGACGAATAACCCGTTGGCGTCCGCAAGTACGCTCGGCATCAATGCCGGCGCGTATTTCTTTGTCGTTGTGTCGATGATTTTCTTTCCGACTTTTCTCGGTGATTTCCCATTTCTCATTGCGCTTGCAGGCGCGGTGCTTTCTTCCGTCCTCGTAGTCGTTCTGGCAGGGAAGCAGATGGAGCCTGTACGCGTCGCCTTGACGGGGATGATCATCTCTTTGCTGTTTGCTTCCATGACGGGCTCGTTGCAGCTGTTGTTCGAGAATCAGACGAACGGCCTCTTTTTATGGGGGTCCGGTACGCTTGTGCAGTTGAATTGGAGCGGCGTCACGTTTGCGGGCCCGATGATCGTTGTCCTGTTCATTGCCGTGTTAGGCATTGCGAAGCCGATGGATATTTTGTCGTTAGGTGAAGATGTTGCGTCTTCGCTTGGCCAAAATGTCCGCTTCGTCAAACTGCTGGCATGGGCGGCCGCGATTTTGCTTGCGGCGACGACGGTCAGTGTCGTCGGTCCGATCGGGTTCATCGGTTTGATGGCCCCGCATATCGTCCGGATGCTAGGCGTCCGCGGGCATTTGCAAATCTTTCTCCAGTCATTCCTATGGGGGGCTGTAATGATGATCGGAGCGGATGTGCTCGGTCGTTTGATTCAGCCCGGACAGGAAGTGCCCGTCGGTGCGATGACGGCGCTTGCTGGCGGCCCCTGGCTGCTCTATTTGGCTTGGAGGACAGCAAAGTCGCATACGAAAGGCGATCGCCAAATGGGCGGTACATTGAAGCCGGTCAAATTACCGGTTGTCATTTCGATCGTCACTGTTTTGATCGTCGCTGTCTTTGTATTGGCATTTTCCTATAACGGAATGGCTTGGTCCCTTGATTGGATGAAGCCGGTCGTTTGGAATTTCCGTGTGCCGCGTGTGCTCACTGCTTTCATCATCGGAGTGATGCTCGCGCTTGCCGGTGTTTTATTACAAGGCGTCTTACGGAATCCGTTGGCGGACGCAAGTGTGTTGGGCGTCACCTCGATGGGCGGCGCAGGTGCGATGTTGCTCTTGGTCGCACTTCCGGCCATCCCTGTACAGTATATGCCGCTTGGCGCAGTAGTAGGAGCGGCGATTGCTCTTGGTATTATTATGCTGACGGCTTGGAAGAACAATTTCCAGCCGATGCTCGTCGCGTTGATGGGTATCGCGATCTCGGCATTCGGTTCCGCCGCAACGCAAGTGTTTGTCGTGAAGGCGAAATTGGCGGTCGCAGCGGCGCTCGTCTGGCTATCGGGCAGCACGTACGGAAAAGGCTGGGAGGATGTACAACTTTCGTTATTGCTGCTCGTTCTGCTCATCGGTCCTGCTGTCTATTTGACACGCAGCTTGGACGCATTGACATTCGGGGATGATGTGGCGGCGGGGCTCGGCTTGTCCGTCAAATCGACGCGCGTCTGGGCATTGATTGTAGGTGTTGCAATTAGTACGGCAGGGGTCGCAATCGTCGGGACAATCGGCTTTGTTGGTCTTGTTGCGCCTCATATCGCCCGTAGATTAGTTGGCTTCCGACATTTGCCGCTGCTTGTCGTTTCCGGCTTGCTTGGCGGTTTGCTCTTAGTGACGGCGGACTTTGTCGGTCGCATATTGATTGCGCCGAAAGATATCCCGAGCGGACTCATCGTCGCGCTCATCGGTACGCCGTATTTATTGTATTTATTAAGGAAAATGAAATGAAACAGCCACACGTTCGTTTACAACGGAGCGTGTGGCTGTTTTTTTGGAATGAGAACTCATCCAGAAAGAATGGGCCCTTCTCGGGATAAATGGACCCTTGCCATGAAAGAATGAGCCCTTCTCGGAGAAAACAGGTCTTCCTGCTTTCTGCAAGCCCACCTCATCAATCCAACGGAACGGATTATGCCGAAAATGCTATACTAGTAACACAGTAAACATCGAAAGAGGCGCAGTTATGTCCAAAGCGGATTGGAATATGAAAACATTCATGAAAGGTGCGTCAATTTTGACGATATCGGCGATTATCGTCAAATTGCTGGCGGCAGTATACCGGATTCCGTTCCAAAACCTTGTCGGGGATAAAGGGTTTTTCATTTACCAGCAAGTGTATCCGTTCATCGGGATATTCATCATCTGGACATCTTACGGATTTGCGGTGGCGGTTTCGAAGCTGCTCGCGGGAAGCGCAAGCAGCGGGGAAGCGAAAGCGATCAAGCGGGTCGCCTTCCTTTATTTAGCCGGATTGTCTATAACGTTTTTCGTCATTCTTATGGCGTTCGCCCCTTTTTTCGCACAGTCCATGGGGGATCCGGAACTTGTATCCCTTCTTCGTGCAGGCGCTTATATCGTGCTTGTCATGCCGATGCTTGCGATATTGAAAGGTTCATTCCAATCGGAAGGACAGATGACGCCAGTTGCCGTTTCGAATGTAGGTGAGCAGGTGTTGCGGGTTGCAATCATCCTCATTGGTACATGGGTGGCTGTGCGCGCAGGGGCATCCCTTTACACGGCTGGCGAAGTGGCTATGTGGGGCGCTGTTATAGGCCAGGCATTAGGCGTTGTCATTCTTGCCATGTTTTATAGAAATGCCCATAAAGGACCGCGTATTCAGGTGGATACGTGGCGGATTGTGAAGGAATTGACGTTTGTCAGTTTGAGCGTCAGTGCAAGCTCACTCATCCTGCTGCTGTTCCAAATGGCAGATTCGTTTATGATTTACAATAGTTTGCTTGCGAAAGGCTTTGTCGCGGATGCAGCGATGGAAATGAAGGGTGTCTATGACCGTGGGCAGCCGCTCGTCCAAATGGGAATTTTGATTGCATCTACATTGGCGCTCGCAACCGTCCCGCTTATTGCACATCATGCTGCGAAAAAGGATGGGCGAGGAGCGGAGCCGTTCATTCAGCTAACATTCCGTACGGCTGTTCTATTCGGTTGGGCAGCTGCGATCGGGCTTGCGTTCGTGTTGCCATATGTGAATGAAATGCTGTTCGAGACGCGGGATGGCTCTGCCGCATTGATTATATTTGCGTTTCAGATCTTTTGGCTGTCACTTATCTTGCCGCTGACCGCCATATTGCAAGGAGCCGGCAAAGTGAAAATACCGACGCTGCTCCTTCTCGGCGGCCTCGTCGTGAAAATAATTGCGAATCAATTATTCGTTCCGTTCTATGATGTAACAGGCGCGGCGCTTGCCGGAAATATCGGATTTGCAGCGATTGCGTTCGGGCTGCTGCTTTATTTCAAATCCGTGTGGCCGATGAAACTGGCGCCTTTCCGTTTTTACGGTTGGCTCCTACTGGCAACACTAGCCATGGCGGCGGTTATCTTTCCGTGGATGCTTGCAGCGGATCAGGTTTTATTCGACAACCTGTCATCTCGGATTGGTGCGACGTTGACGGCGCTGACGGCAGTCATGCTAGGGGCGGGCGTTTTCCTATTCGTTGTCATGAAATCGCGTATAATGGCGGAGAAGGAATGGTATTTGCTGCCGTTCGGAAAAAGATTGGCCCGTATACAATTGATTCTTACTAAAAATAGAAGGTGAATGGATGAATACAATTACGATTATCGGTCTTGGCGCCGGGGATCTTGACCAACTTTCCCTTGGTACGTATCGGAAGCTGAAGGAGGCTGAGTTCGTCGTTGCAAGGACGGAACAGCATCCGGCTATCGTGGAATTAAGGGCGGAAGGCATGGCAATCGAGAGCTTTGATGATAGTTATATTGAAAACGATTCGTTCGAGCAAGTGTATGAGGAAATTGTTGAGAAATTAGTGTCGCTGGCAAACGAAAAGGCGGTTACGTATGTCGTGCCAGGGCATCCGCTCGTTGCGGAACGCACGGTGCAGTTATTGATTGAAAAAGAACATGCTGGCATTGTAAAGCTTGAAATCGCGGGGGGCAACAGCTTCCTCGATCCGATCTTTGCAGCGCTCCGGATCGACCCGATTGAAGGGTTCCAACTGCTCGATGGCACGGATATGAAACGTGATGACGTTATGATGACGCAGCATGTATTGATCGGCCAAGTGTATGATTCGTTTATCGCTTCTGAAGTGAAGCTTTCGCTTATGGAGAAGTATGCGTATGACCATCCGGTGACGATTGTGACGGCGGCGGGTTCTTCATTGGAAAAGCTTCGGACTGTGCCGTTATTCGAGTTGGACCGTGAGACTGAAATCGACAATTTGACGACGGTCTATGTGCCTCCGGTTGTGGAGCGCGAGGGACGTTTGAAGGAATGGTCGACATTCCGGGAGATCATCGCCGCGTTGCGTGCCCCGGACGGCTGCCCATGGGACCGCGAGCAGACGCATGAATCGTTGAAGAGGTATTTGATTGAGGAAGCGCATGAGCTATTGGAAGCGATTGACCAGGAGGATGATGAAGGCATCATCGAGGAACTAGGGGATGTGCTGCTACAAGTGTTCCTCCATGCGCAAATCGGCGAGGATGACGGGTATTTCGCCATGGAAGACGTTTTGCAGGCAGTCGGCGATAAAATGATCCGCCGCCACCCGCATGTGTTCGGCGATCGGGATGTAGAAAATTCGGACGAAGTTTTGAAAAATTGGCAGGAAATCAAGAAGGAAGAGAAGCCACAAGCCGAATCACTGTTGGATGGACAGGCTCGCCATAGTTCGTCGCTGCTCACTTCATTTAATTATCAAAAAGAGGCGGCGAAGGTAGGCTTTGATTGGCCGGATATAACAGGCGCTTTCGATAAATTCGAGGAAGAATGGCAGGAATTCAAGGACGAAGTGGAGAATGGAACGAGAGGGAGCCAGACCGATGAGCTCGGCGATGTCCTATTTACACTTGTCAACTTGTCGAGGTTCTTGAAGCTGTCTCCAGAAGAAGCGATGGCGCATGCAAACGAGAAATTCAAACGGCGCTTTTCGTTCGTCGAGCAGAGCGTAAAGAACGGCAGAGGTGAATTTTCCGCCTATACGTTAGACGAATTGGAAGAATTTTGGCAACGGGCGAAGGGGGAAGAAAAGAAATGAGATTGGATAAATTTTTGAAAGTATCACGCCTGATCAAACGACGGACATTGGCGAAACAAGTAGCCGATCAGGGCCGGATTACGATTAACGGGAAAGTGTCGAAAGCATCATCGGTCGTAAAACCGGGCGACGAACTTGCTATCCGATTTGGACAAAAGATCGTTACAGCAAAAGTCGAGTTGTTGAAGGAGTCGACGAAGAAAGAAGACGCCGCGTCGATGTTCACGATTGTGAAAGAAGAGAAGCTTGAAAAGGTGGAACCTGAGTTTGTTGATGATGAAGATTGAAAAAGAGCAGCTGGAATGTAGACTGACCTAGCCATATGAGACACATATAAAACACCTTGATTAGGCTGCCATTACACCATATTTTGCAGGTGTCAGGTAGCCTAATTTTTCTTGGATACGTTC
>NZ_JBHSNP010000024.1:0-78286 GCF_042655825.1 Sporosarcina koreensis
AGTTAAGCTCTTCAGCGTCGATGGTAGTAGGGGGCTTCCCCCTGTGAGAGTAGAACGTCGCCGGGCCAAGGCCATCCCCTGTGGGGGATGGTTTTTTTGTGTTTGGAATTAATTCATTCCAACTAACAAGTGCTTAAAGTGTCAAAGGCATTTGGCGCGAGGCAGTTTTTTTGAATCATGATGTGAAGCCGCGGTTATGTTTGAGTATTTCGCGAAAGCATGCTGTTTTGTAGAATGTAATGAAAAGTCGCGCATGATGCTTTTGACAAACTAATAAAGCCCGTGCTCAAAGAAGCAAGCCGTCCCGCGCTCAAAGCGAGCTGTCCCGCTCCCAAAGCGATCCATCCCGCGCTCAAAGTGATCCCCTCCGCGCCCAAAGCGAGCCTTCCAACGTCCAAAGTCAACACCGCCTATCCCAAAAATTTCACCTTCATAAATTCTTCTCTTCGCATTCAATTTCTTCTGGAAGAATAGGGTATATTGAAGGGAGGAGGTGGGAGAAGGTGATTATAAGCAATGTGGCGAAGAGGTTTTTTAAGGAGCGTTTTTTCGATCAGGCTGCGCAGACGGCGTATTATTTATTGTTATCCATGTTTCCTTTTCTCATATTCCTGTTTTCCTTGCTTAGTTATTTGCCTGTAGATGAAGCGATGTTTTTGGCGTTCATTCGGCCATTTGCGCCAAGTGAGGCATATGTAATCATTGAGCAAAATGTGCGGGCGATTATTTTCAAGGTGCAAGGGAACGTTTTATACACGAGTTTGGCTGTCGCATTTTGGCTTTCATCGGTTGCCGTGCAATCATTGGCCCGCTCGTTGGATCAAGCATATGGGTATGTCAGACGTTATGCTTTTTGGAAAGTGCTGATCAGGGATTTAGGAGTCACGTTATTATTCATGTTGATCCTTTCCTTGTCATTGTTTCTTCCGGTGATAGAAAGGGCGTTGCATGAAGTCGTGACGTATTATGATTCGGTCGAGCAGTGGCACGGATGGCAGACCGTGTGGCCGATGGTGAAGTGGGGCCTTGGGACGTTGTTCTTGTTCCTGTTTTTCCTATTGTTTTACAAAGTTGTTCCGACAGGTAGAATGAAAGTGAAGGAAGTGTTGCCGGGTGCGGTGTTTTCTGCAATTGGCTGGCAGCTGTTTTCGCTTTTCTTCGGAAACTATGTGGCAAATGTAGATTATACAAGACTATATGGGCAGTTGTCCGGAATAATCCTGCTCGTCCTATGGTTTTATTTGACGGCAGTCATCCTGATGGTTTCGGGGCTTCTCAATGCAGAGCTGCGGACATCTTCAAAAAGGAGGGGGAGATGAATATGAAAATACTTGTGGTGGATGATGATCCGAATATCTTGGAGTTGGTGAATATCCATTTATCCCAGGCGGGTTATGAAGTGATCAAGGCGGCTAATGGCGCGCTGGCACTTGAGAAGTTGGATGAGCAGCTTCCTGATTTGGCGGTTGTCGATGTCATGATGCCCGGGATGGATGGATTTGAGTTGACGAAGAGGCTCCGATCGGAAGCGGATATCCCGGTTTTATTGCTGACGGCGAAAGGGGAGTTGGAGGACAAGGAAAAAGGCTTTTTGGCGGGCTCCGATGATTATGTCGTCAAGCCATTTGAACCAAGGGAGCTCCTGTTCAGGATCAATGCAATCTTACGTCGATACGACAAGGCTGTCGACGTCCTCATACAGGCAGGACCGCTGAGAATCAATAGGCAAAGCTATGAAGTGTCCATCGGAAAAAAAGTGCTGTTATTGCCATTGAAGGAGTTTGAGTTGCTTTCCGTACTTGCCTCCAAGCCAAATCAAGTGTTTGAGCGGGATTTCCTTATCGAGCGCGTCTGGGGCTTCGACTATGAAGGAGATGAGCAGACGCTGAACGTCCATATCAAACGGCTGCGCGATAAGCTGGAAGGGCTGCCGGAGGGCATCCACATAACGACAGTCCGCGGAGTCGGCTATAAGCTCGAGGTGGCGGGTACATGAGATCCCTCTATGGAAAGTTCCTCTCCTTCACAACGGGCATCATGCTGACGAGTGCAGTCATTGCATTTCTCATCGTGAATACATATTACCATCAGCAATTGAAAGGGCAGAACGACGCGAAAAACATGCATATCGCCCTTACGATTGCCAATTATATCGAGTCGGAAGAGCCTGCCGATTTGGCGGGCTATTTCGACACGCAGGCTGCTTCAGGCTATAAAATATTCGTCGTGAATGAAAATCGGGAAGCAACTATGTACGGGGCGCCATTTCGGGTGGAGAATTTGAGGACTGTTTCGGTAGAGCAGGTGCTGGATGGGCAGCAATACCACGGGATGCGGGACTTGAAGACGGAAACATTCATGACTGGCTTCTTCTCGGATGAACTTGCAAACACGGTAGGCGTTCCGTTTACATACAATGGTGAAACCTATGCCCTTTTCATGAGACCGAATATTAAGCTGCTTTTCACTGAAGTTCATTACCTATTGGGCGGAATGGTCGTCGTCATGGCGATTGTCAGTCTGCTATCAATGTTGATTGTTGCGAAGAAATTGATTGAACCGATTACAAAGTTGACCGCGGCTGCGAAAAAGGTCGGCGAGGAGCAGTTCAATGGCACCCTTGATATTCACCGGCGTGATGAAATCGGCCAGTTGGCGAAAAGTTTTCAGCGGATGACGGAGAAACTCAGTGAAAATGACCGGATGCGAAAAGAGTTCATCAGTGACGTGTCACATGACTTCCAATCCCCGTTGCTCAATATAAAAGGATACGCAAATCTATTGATGGACAGCGGGTTGCCCGAGCAGGAACGGAAAAGCTATGCGAAAGTCATTCAGTCCGAGACGGAACGGCTTTCTTCATTGACGAAGCAATTATTGCTGCTGACGTCGCTCGACCAATTGGAGTCGCCGTTGAAGCAAGTCAATTTCCGTTTGGATGAGCAAATAAAAGAAGTCGTCCGCAAACAAAGATGGCTCTTGGAGGAGAAGCAGATGGCACTTGTCATGGAGCTGGATGAAGTCGCCATGACAGGGGATCCTGCTTTCCTCGAAAAAGTATGGGAGAACCTGCTTTCCAATGCATTGAAATATACGGAGACGGGCGGTGAAATCGATATCCGCCTGCTAGATGGAACGGTTGATGTGAAAATTATCTTCCAGGACAATGGGGCTGGAATTGCTAAGGAGAATTTGAGCCGGCTGTTTGACCGGTTTTACCGGGTCGACCATTCGAGGACGCAAGAAGTCGAAGGGACAGGACTCGGACTTTCCATCGTCCACCAAGTCGTGAAGCTGCACGGTGGCAGTGTTGAAATCGCTAGTGAGGTAGGGGTCGGTACGACATTTACGGTGATACTTCCTAAACTGTAATCTGTTGTTCATGTTCCGTTCATGTTGGCCTTCTATGATAGGAATATAACATGAATGAAATAGGAGGAAATGACATGCAAGAGAAATGGAGTATACGACTTATTAGGATTTCAGCAATCTTTGGGGTGATCGGGGCATTTTTAGGTTCCCATATGGCAGGTGCTGGATCGTACGCATTCCGTCCGATCCATGCACACATCCTTGTTGTCGGTTGGTTATCGGTCTTTGCTTGGGGTGTCTTCTACAAAATCTATAAAGTTCGTGCGAAAAAGTTGGTCACTGCGCATAGTTGGACAGCAATCATCGGGTCCATCGGTTTAACAGCAGGCATGTGGTTCCAATTCATGCAGCCATTCGGAGTGAATGAAACATTTTCGCTCATCTTTTATATTGTTGGTGGCAGCGTCTTGTTAATCAGCTTTGTGCTATTTGTTTTAGTGACATTCCTTATTGAGAACGAAGGAAGACGATAGTGGCGGAAGGAAAATTAAAAGGCAGACGTCTTTGGTGGTTTTCCATAGGGATTTGGCTACTGACTACAATATTGCTTTCCTCGTTTGCACCAGGAAGTAAGGATAATGTCGTGCCGAATAAAGGCTCGGGCTTGCCTTCTGACGCTCCGTCCATTGTGGCGGCACATGAGTTGGAAAAGTATTTTCCGAATGACGGTGGCATCCCGCTCTTTGGAGTGTTCCATAAGGACGGCGAGCTGTCGGATGAAGAGATCCTTGGCTTTTCACAAGCCATTGAATCGTTGAAGGAAGATAAAACGTTTGAAGAAGTGGATGTCATTCCTTTATCCAAATTAAAAGCGGAGCAGCGCGCGGCATTTCTATCGGAAAATAAAGAGACATTCTTCATTCCGCTATCATTGCCACAGGACCTTGAAGGAAAGGACTTGCACAAATTAGTCGTATCCATTAAGGACGCTGTCGGCGATCAAATAGCGGATGATATTGAACTTTCCTGGACAGGGCCGGCTGGAATCGCCTCAGATGCAGTTGAATTGTTCAGCCAAGCGGATATTGTCTTGTTGCTATCGACAGTGGGGCTGATCTTGGTCTTGTTGTTAGTCATCTACCGTTCACCTCTATTGACGTTGATCCCTCTAGTGGGCGCAGGGATTGTGTACGCAGTTGTCGATCGGGTAATCGGTTTTACAACTGCACAAGGATGGTTCGGTGTGGATAGCCAGGCGCTGTCGATCATGACCATTCTTTTATTTGCGGTCGTTACGGATTATTCATTGCTCATCTTCTCCCGTTACCGGGAGGAATTGAAAGCCCACGAAGACGCAAATTTAGCGATGCGAGAAACGATGCGCCATGTAAAAGAGCCGATTTTCTTCAGTGGCAGCACGATTGTGTTGGGCGTTGCGACGTTGTTCTTTGCCCTATATGAACCGTACCGGAATTTTGCGCCGGTATTCGCCATTGCGGCAGGTGCGATGCTTATAGCGGGATTGACGCTGTTGCCGGCATTGTTTGCAGTGATCGGCAGGAAAGCATTTTGGCCAGTCATCCCGAAATACGGGGAGAAGACAGTCGAGAAGAAAACGGTTTGGGGGAAAGTGGCGGCTGTCGTTACGAAAAAGCCGTTCCTCTTCATGGTTCCGATTCTATTATTGCTCGGGCTTGGCGCTTGGAATATGACGAATATGAAAGAGACATATGATTTAATCGCATCTTTTCCGGAAGATCTTTCATCAAGGGTCGGCTACGAGCGGCTAGGAAAGGACTTTTCGGAAGGAAGCTTGGCGCCTGGGACGTTGCTATTCGTATCTGAACATGAATTGGGCATGGATGAATTGCAGGCAGTGATTGGGAGAATTGAAGAAGACCCTGCCATCGCCAAAGTGACGACGCAAGGAAATCCGTTGAACGAAGATGGAAATGCCGCGAAGTTCTCCGTCACATTTGAAGGCAATCCATATGACGCGAAAGCGTTCGATGCTGTCTTGAAGCTTCGTGAAGACAGTGAAAAGATCATGAAAGAAGCGAACTTGTCCGACACGACGCTCTATATTTCAGGCGAAACGGCGGTAAACGCGGATCTGCGGGATATCAATGACCGGGATACATGGGTCGTCGTAATCTTAATGACCGCTTTGATAACAATCATGTTGGGCTTCCAGACGAGGTCCATCATTGCGCCGATTTACATGATCGGGAGCATCTTGCTGTCGTTTGCGGCCACACTTGGCCTGGCGTACTTCCTATTCGAAGTGTTCTTGGATCTGGATGGGATGGGCTATCGGATTTCACTCTATGCGTTCGTCTTCCTCGTCGCACTCGGCGTTGATTATTCCATCATGCTCATCGCAAGAATTCGCGAAGAGATGAAAGTGATGCCGTTCGACGAAGCGGTGCGCAAAGGGGTGGAGCGTACCGGGGGAGTCATCAGTTCAGCCGGACTCATCTTGGCGGCGACATTCCTCGTGCTTGCAACAATGCCGATTTATGAATTGAAGCTATTCGGGTTCATTATGGCGCTAGGTATTTTGATCGACACATTCATCGTCCGGCCATTGCTGATACCGGCAGTTTTAGTGCTGTTAGGCAAATGGAGCTTCTGGCCGAACAAGATTGGATAAGTGAATACATCATTAGTAGGTTGATGGAAAAAGGGACTATTGAAGAAATTTGGGCATAACCAACTTTCTTCAACAGTCCCTTGTATTGTCTTTCAGTCGTTTCGTCAAGCGTTAATGAGTTCTTTTAGAGGTAGTTCCTCTTCAGGCAATAACTCGATATTACCTTCAGCGTCTGTTGAACTGCCCAGCAAATCGCAAGGACGTCCAACTTGGTCGATTACGCCATCTTTGATCTTCACGATCCGATCGGCAAGTACGTGTGCATCGTTTTGATTGTGTGTCACGAATATTGCAGTTGTGTTCGCTTTCTTTAAAATCCGGCGAAGGTCTTCACGTATTTTAACAAGGAGTTCGGTGTCCAGATTGCTGAATGGTTCATCCAAAAGAATGAGTTCAGGTTGTGGTGCAATTGCACGTGCAAGTGCCACACGTTGTTGCTGGCCACCACTTAACTGATGCGGATAGCGTTTTTCATAATCTTCAAGTTCGACGAGTTCCAATACTTCCTTCACCCGTTTCAACTTATCTTTCCGACTCATTTTAGGGAGCCCGAATGATATGTTATCTCCAACAGTCATATGCGGAAAAAGTGCGTAATCTTGGAACACCATACCGATGCCGCGCTTTTCCGGTTGGACGAATGCATGGCTGTCAAATATTTTTTTATCGCCTAATGTAAATGAACCGGCTTTTGGCATCTCAAGCCCTGCAATCAGTCGAAGAATCGTGCTTTTCCCACTTCCACTTCGCCCGAGTATAGAGATCACTTCACCCTTGTTGATTGAAAGTGTGAATGATTCGACTGCATTAGCTGATGAATTTGAATAAGAGAAACTCATATTTTGTATATCGATGAACATATCATTCCGACCCCTCTCCAAGCAGTTTGTTAAAGACGAATATTGCAATTGCACTGACACCGACTATGAGCAAGGAAGCTTGAGATGCCTCCATAATTTTTTCATCACTTGCATATTGGAACGCCTTGGTAGCGAGTGTATCATAGTTGAACGGCCGCAAAATGAGCGTCAATGGGATTTCCTTTAAAATATCGACAAAAGTGAGGATGAATCCGCTTAGTATTGCGCCTTTCATCATCGGAATATCGATTTTGAAAAATGTACGCATGCTGCTTGCACCTAACATACGTGAGGCATCACGAAAATCCGTGCCGATTTTCGTGTATCCCGATTCAATCGAATTGTACCCGATTGCGAAAAATCGTATGATATATGCGCTTATTAGCATGACTAGGCTGACACTTAAAACGAGTGCGGAGTCCACTCCTAAAAATAAATAGACAGGTGCTAGATACTTATCAATAGCAATAAAGGTCGTAACGACTGCCACTGCAATGACCGCACCAGGTATCGAATAACCAAGGATCGTTAATTTCGGCAATACTTTTGCAAACTTATGCTTTGTTATCCGGCTGAAATTCCCAATGACGAGGGAGAACAAGATGATCAGCATTGCGGCTATCCCTGCAACAATGATCGAGTTTTTCGTGTATGTCAGCACTTCCTCCATCGGAACTTTGCCGAATGTGAGTACAACCCAGTCCAGCAACTGCAGAACTGGAATTAGGAATGCAACGGTAAAAATAAGTAATGTATACGCGGTTGCCATCGCTGCCTTTTTCCCAGTTAATTTGACGAGCGGCAGCGGTCTAAGTTTTGTTGAAGAGAAACTGTATTTTTTTCCACCACGGAGAAGCCACTCGATGACGAGAATGAAAATAACGATGCCCATGAGGCAAGCAGCGAGCTTAATGGAAGAATCCAAGTCGCCTAGGCCAAACCACGTCTGGAAGATGGCAGTACTGAACGTTTGAATGCCAAAGTATTTAACAACACCATAATCATTTAACACTTCCAGTATGACTAGGCTTACCCCGCCAATAACGGATACACGCGAGATGGGAACGACGACCTTCAGGAAGATTTCCAGAGGGCTTTTCCCAAGTGTCCGTGCACTTTCAATAAGAGATGCAGCTTGATTGGATAAGAAGATTCTGGTGATCATATAGACATAAGGATATAAAAATAACGTATAAATGAAAATCGCGCCAGGGACATTCATAATATCGAAATAGGCTTGATTCACTGTCATATCAAAATGATTTCGAAGTGTCTTCTGAATGACGCCCGTATAATTAAGGATGCCGTGATACGTATACGCGCCAATGAATGGCGGTATCGATAATGGCAAGATGAGCGACCACTTCATGAAATTACGAAGCGGGAAATCATATTGTGCAATCAGCCAAGCAAGGCTAAGGCCAATTGCAATGGTGAAGATTGCTGTAAAGAATACAAGAGTGAGCGAAGACTTAATATAGTTTAGAAGCATGAATTCACGAATATGCCCCCAATTTTCACTTGCGGGTGTAAAAATGCCTGTAACAATCGATAAATTTGGCACAAACAGTAAGATAATAATGAGTACCGCACCGATTGTCCAACCATTCACGTTTGCAATTCGCCTATTCATGACCAAACCCATCCTTTACCTTTTCCACAATAAACCCCTACCGCAAAAGTGGCAGGGGGCAAGTTATTATTTCCAACCTACTTCGTTAAAAATCATGATTGCTTTTGCATTATTTTCACCAAGAACTGTAAGTGGGATGTCCTGTTCCTTAAATTCACCCCAAGATTTTAGAAGTTCCGCTGGTTCAACATCTGGGTTTACCGGATATTCGTAGTTTGCTTCAGCAAATGTAAATTGTGCTTCTTCGTCAGTAAGGAATTCAAGAAGTTTCAATGCGTTGTCCGCGTTTTTCGAACCTTTCACAACACCAGCCCCGCTAATATTGACGTGAGTGCCAGTCGTTTCTTGGTTCGGGAAGAAGATGCCAAGATGCTCTGCCACTTTTACCTCTTCAGGGTCTTGGGAGTTCAGCATTTGGCCAAAGTAATAAGTGTTCATGATCGCAATGTCTCCGATGCCTGCAGCAATGGCCTTCGCTTGGTCGCGATCGCCGCCTTCCGGATTGCGTGCCATATTGTTCACAATGCCTTGTGCCCATTCTTTCGCTTTTTCCTCACCGTCGATGTCGATGAAAGAAGCTAACAGAGATTGGTTATACACACTTTCCGAAGAACGGACGAGTACCCGGCCTTTCCAAGCATCGTCTGTGAGCGCCTCGTAAGTTGATAGCTCCTCAGGTTTCACTTTATCTTTATTATATACGAGAATCCGTGCGCGTTTCGTCAAACCGACCCACATATCATCAGAATCACGGAATTTTTCTGGTACTTGTTTCGCTAATATGTCACTTGACACTGCTTGAAGTAATCCTTGCTCTTTTGCGCGGTACAATCTACCGACGTCTGCCGTTAAGAAAAGATCGGCTTTTGTAGCTGTTCCTTCACGTTTGATCCGCTCAATCAACTCATCGGCTTCACCTTTGATGATATTCACTTTGATGCCTGTTTCATCCTCGAACTTTTTGTACAGTTCGTTGTCGACGTCATAATGTCTGCTTGTATACAAATTCACTTCGGCTTTTTCGTTAGCCTTCTCTTTTTTATTATCTGTTGCATCGCTGCTTTGCTTCGTACCATTCCCACATGCCGCAAGAACGAGTAGCAAAGAGGCGAGCAGGAGCATTAAACTTTTTTTCAAGTGATTTTCTCTCCCAACTAGTTTGTTTATGTTGATAACGATTCTCAATCTCATTACTAATATAAAGTGCGGGAGCATAAGAGTCAACAGATATATGTGAAATATAATGAAAAAGTCGATTCCGAAAAATGGAGTCGACCTTTTCATAAGATATTATTTTAAACGCCGCGCTTATTCCCCCACACAAGGGCATGCAATTGCGGCAACACTTTCACATCATTCATGACGGGAGAAGCAACAGCCAAATCGATAAGCCATTCAAACCGTTTCAATAAATTGGATACAAGATAGGCGTCATCTGTGGTTGTTGTGTCATCGTTACCCACTTGTAAATAGAAAGGGACCGTTGGGTAACGGAGATGGACATCTTCCGCAAATTTGAAATCTGTTTCATCAAAAACAACGATCTTCATACTTGCATTTGCATCTGTCAATTTCTCCATGAAGCGATCCAGTTTGACGAAATCCGTTGTCATTTTTGAGCTTGGTGGTTTTGGAGAAAGCGTGATGTCATCGATGTTCAACAACCAATCTTGCCAAAACGTTGCTTGCGTCTCGACTGCAACTTTCCAACCTTCTCCATGGCAAAGATCGACCAGGTCTCCGATGCCTTTATGCAAAGCGGGATTTCCGCCTGAAATCGTTACATGCGAAAAGGACTGGCCGCCGATTGATTTCAGTTCATCGATAATGTCTTGCTGCTGTTTCGAAACGCTTTTGCCAGTGCCGTCCCATGTAAAACTGGAATCGCACCAAGCACAAGAATAATCGCAGCCCGCCGTCCGGACAAACATCGTTTTTTGGCCAATCACCATTCCCTCACCTTGGATTGTAGGGCCGAATATTTCCATTACAGGGATCTTCATCATAAATCCTCCTGTAACGGACGATAGACAACATAGCTCGTCGGCGTTTCCCGAACAATCACTTGGAGGCACGCAGGGCGATTGTCTCTTGTACGGAGAACATCCTGAATGGATTTCCAAATTTGTTCTGCCAATCGTTCAGTTGTCGGAAAGGTAGCTTGGAACTCAGGATGATCATTCAATACGGTATGATCATATTTTTTATGAATAAGATCTTTCAGTTGTTTGAAATCAATCAAAAAACCGAGCGGATCCAGCTCATTTCCTCCGATGGTGACATTAACGAAGTACGTATGCCCATGCAACACTTGGCATTTTCCTGCTTCTTCATCTGGAATGAAATGCGCAGCCGAAAAATGCATATCCTTGTTTAATTCAAATCGAAAGTCGTGTTGTACTTGCGGATAAAATTGCTGCATCATTTAGCAGCACCTGCAGTCTTTCGTGCTTGATACGCCGCAAGCCCTTCATTGCGCAGCACACATGCAGGACATTCTCTGCAGCCTGTGCTTGGAACGCCGTTGTAGCAAGTGAGCGTTTTCGACTGCACAAAATCGAGCGCGGCAAGTTCATCAGCCAGCTCCCATACTTCAGATTTATCTAGCCACATTAACGGCGTATGGATGACAAAGTTTCCATCCATGGCCAAATTCAATGTCACATTTAACGATTTAATAAAATTGTCGCGGCAATCAGGATAACCGCTAAAATCCGTCTCACTCACACCGGTAATCAAGTGTCGTGCGCCGATCGCATCGGCGTAAACCGCCGCGAAAGATAGAAACAGATGATTTCGTCCGGGTACGAACGTTGACGGCAATTCGCCATCCACTTCCGTGACTTCGATATCATCACGTGTTAGCGCATTGGCTGATAACTGGTTAATCAAATTCATGTCCAGCACTTTGAACGATACGCCAAGTTCTTCCGCGATTTTTCTGGCACATTCGATTTCATCCGAATGCCGTTGTCCGTAGTCGAACGTCACTGTTGCGACTTCCCGGAAGTTTTTCAATGCCCAAAATAGGCATGTCGTACTGTCTTGGCCGCCACTAAAGACGACGACCGCTTTTTCATTTTTCATTTTACATATCTCCTTAGTTTTTTATAGAGGGAGTTTGCGAACCTCTTTTGTTGAACCTAGTTCATAATAACATAGGCGAGTGGAGATGGGGGAAGGCGGACAAAAAACGGTTAAAAAAGAAATTGGCTGACATGAGTCCGGTTTAATACCGTCTTCACATCAGCCGAACAGCTACTCTTTTATTTTTGAAACACCAAATTCAGTTTTCCGTTTTCCAATGCAAGGCTTGCATCGAACTTATTGCCGTTATTGGCGGTGAAGCCTTTGATCGTATTCGTTTTTCCCTTCGTGCAAAGGAGCTTCACTTGCGCAGGTGTCAGTTTTTTCTTCAAGAAGATGCCCGGCAACGTCTGTTTACAGCCATTTTTATAGTTGCTGCATCCGTAAAATCCTTTTCGGGCTAGAATCATCCCATTTTGACATGCGGGGCATGGGGCGACCTCCACCGCTTGATAAGAACCGCGCGATTTCGATTGCCGTGGCGGAACCTTCGACGCATCAATCGGCTTTGCTTCCAACTGCTTCGGCACGTCATCCAACAGCTTCGCGATGAACTTCGAAATATTATCGAGGAAATGCTGTCCGCTTCCTTCACCATTGCCGATTTTTCGCAAATACGTTTCCCACTTCGCCGTCATTGATGGACTGGCAAGCAGATTCCCTTCAATCGCCTGGCAAAGCACGCGACCTTTCTCTGTAATCGATACAATATTTTTAGACACGGTAATATAGCCATGCTTTTTAATCGTCTCAATGATACCGCTTCGGGTCGCTTCCGTCCCAAGACCCTCGATTTCTTTCAAAATATCCGTTTCCTCTTTGTCCTCGACAAGCTTTCCACATGTTTTCATCATCGCAATGAGCTGCCCTTCCGTGTATGGCTTAGGGGGCATCGTCTTGCCTTCCTTAATGCCGATATCGGATTGGACTGCTTCTTGCATGCGCAGTGGCGGCAAAGCAGGATCCTCTATTTCATCCTTCGACCGTTGGAATAAAGCCTTCCATCCCAAATCCCTTTCCGTTTTGCCAGTCGTAAAGAACGGCAATCCATTCACATCCGTCGTCACTTTCGTCTCAGTGTACAAATAATCAGTATGGAACATGGCGAGCGTCGTACGGACGACTTCCTCATACAGATTCCGCTCGAGCGGCGACATCCTGCCAAGAACTGCTTGTGTCGGCACTTTCTTCGTCGGGATGATCGCGTAGTGCTCCTGTACCTTCGAACTGTCGACATACCGCTTCTTCGGAGCAAGAGAAGCGACAGGGAAGGGGTGCCCGATCAGCTGTTGGTAATCGCCGACTTGATCCTTCAAGTACGCAAATTCATTCGGCGTAATATGGCGCGCATCCGTCCGCGGATAGGTGACAAGCTTCTTCTCATACAAGCCTTGCATCGTCTTCAACACGTTCGCAGGGCTCATCTTCCATCGACGGTTCGCCGTCGCCTGCAACGTAGACAAGGAATGGAGCTGCGGTGGCGGCGTCCGTTTATCGGTATGTGTGACAGAGGTGATCACGCCTGGCGAATTCGGTTGGATTCCATGCTTCGCGAGCAGTTCCTGTATGATCTCCCGTTTCGGCTCCTTCGCTTTTGCTTTGCCTTTATACGTACCGTGTTCTGCTTTGAACGTCGCTTCGACTTCGAAAAACGGTTCCGATACAAATGTTTCAATCTCGCGCTGCCGTTGATAAATCAAGTACACTGTAGGCGACTGTACGCGGCCGATCGGAAACACTTCCTGAACCCCTTTCGCTTTCAATAGAAGTGTATAAAGCCGGGAAGCATTCATCCCGACGAGCCAATCGCTGATCTGCCGGGATTTCGCCTCTTCATACATCTGCAAATCCTTACGGTTGTCCCGTAAGTTCGCAAATCCTTTCCGCACTTCATCGACTTCAAGCGAATTGATCCAAAGCCGCTTGATCGTCTGATTGCGGGCGCCCGTTTGATAATAAATGCTGTAGAAGATGTTCGATCCTTCCCGGTCCACGTCACACGCATTGATGACCGTATCTGTTCCGCGGATAAGCTTCTTCACAATCTGAAACTGCTTGAACTTCCCTTTCGCCACCTGGAACTCATACCGTTCCGGTAAAATCGGCAGACTCCCGAGCGACCAACGTTTCCAAGCGGGATTGTATGCATGCGGCTCTTTCAACTCGACCAAGTGGCCGACGCCCCATGTGATGTAAGCTCCCGCAGGGAAAATCGGACACGGGTTGATCTCCAAGAACCCTTCATGCTTCCGCACGGAAAAAGCGTCTGCATACGCTTTCGCTTGGGAAGGTTTTTCGGCTAGGATTACGGGTTTCATAGGAACACCTCCACTGAGAGTACATTTGTTCTATTATCTCATAAAGGAAAGGAGATTGCTATGGAGGTAGGTAGGGAATTAGAACACAATTCAATTAACCTTCCTCGGCTTGCACAATCGTCTCCCCATGCTTCAGCAACCGCAGCCGACTTGAATCCAGCCCCCGCCGCTCCCATTCGGCAAGCAGGCGATTCAACGCCTCCTCGGTCGTGTCATCAGCCAGTCTAAACGCACCGTAATGCATGGGAATGAACGTCTCAGCTCCAACATCAACAAAAGCTTGAATCGCTTCTTCCGGTGTTACGTGCTGCGTCCCCATGAACCATTCAGGCTCATAGGCACCAATTGGCATAAGTGCATACGTAATATCAGGGAACCTTTCACCGATGTCGCGGAATCCATGGAAATAGCCACTGTCCCCGGCGAAATAGATGGAATGGGATGTATGCTCCCTGGCTGGCAATAATTCCGGTTGAATGACCCAGCCTCCCCAGTGTGAGGTATTCGTGTCGGTAAGACTACGTTTTGTCCAGTGCTGTGCAGGAACGAAGTTGAATTTTACGGCCTCAATGCTCAAATGCCCCCACCATGGCAACTCATATACGTTCTTTCCCTTCATCAACTTCTGTACAAAACGTCCAAGCCCCTCAGGGACAAGAACGGCAGGTGAGCCTTTCAACTTTCTCAAAGACGCTACATGCAGATGATCATAATGGGAATGCGACAATAAAATAACATCGACAGGCGGAATTTCATCTATAGACAGTCCGGGTTCTTCCATTCTCCGGCTGAATCCCATCTGCCTGGCCCAAACAGGATCCGTCACAATGGTCAAACCGCTAACTTGCAGAAGAAATGTGGAGTGCCCAATCCACGTAATCGTCAAATCTTGGTGTTTGCTGTTCAGAAGCCCCTGTTGTTTATTGTCTGCTTGTCCAATACGGAAACTCAAATCTTTGCGCTTCCCTCGTCGTTCTTTTTGCCAGCGTATTACATCCTTGAAGTTTGATGTCGTGGCGGCAATATCCAGATTGCTGTATCGTTTTCGTGCCATATGTACTCACTCCCTTTGAGGTTGGATGTACTCAAAAAACTTGGATATCTACTCCTCGTGATACCTTGGTTACCAAGCAGCAGGCTTGAATAATAGTTTATTTGAGAATTGAGGTGAGGGCAAACTGACGGATTAGAAACTATGTAATTTTAGAGAACCATGAATAAGCAACAACTTAGCAACAAGTACACGCTATACTAGAACTAGCTAAGATGTAGGAGTAGATAAACATGGAACATATACAAAAGACGATCTTGATAATAGAAGATGAAGAATCGATTTATGATATTTTATCGTATGCCTTACGGAAAGCGGGATTTCGGGTAATTGGCGCATCTACAGGAGTGAAAGCATTGGAAGCTGTTCTAGCGGTTGAGATCGACCTCATTATTTTGGATCTTATGCTTCCAGATACGACAGGCTTTGAGCTGTGCAAACAGATTACTGCCATAATGAATTCCCCGATCCTTATGCTGACAGCGCGTGACGATATTGTAGAGAAGGTTGTTGGCCTTGAACTCGGGGCAGACGATTATATGACAAAGCCATTCGATATTCGGGAAGTTCTTGCGCGTGTGAATGTGTTACTTCGTCGCAACCAGACGCCGCATCGCTTGATTCACCTCAATGAGAGCATCCATATCGATCCCCGTGCCCACTCCGTTTTCAAAGATGAACAATTGATTGCCTTCAAGCCGAAAGAGTATGAGCTTTTATTGTTATTCGCCCAACATAGAAACCGAGTGTTTTCAAGGGAGGAAATTCTTGATACCGTTTGGGAAATGGATTATGAAGGCGGTCTTCGGACAGTGGACGTACATGTTCAACGGATTCGTAAAAAGCTAGATTCTTCCATTATCGATACTGTCTTTGGTGTAGGTTATCGTATGAAAGGAAATTGAGCCAATGAAACTTACGATTCGGAAGAAGTTTTTCATCGGTTTTTTCATCGTGTTTTTCATTGCAGCGGGTTTGAGCCATCAAATCATGGCGAAGATGCTAGAAAAATATACAATGACCAATCTCGAAGAAGCCGTGACCTCTCTACAATATTCGTCCACTCAATTCATAAAACAATTTGAGCAGCTGCATCCGCAAAGCGGAAACTTTGTCGTTGAACACAGCGATAAGCTTGCAAATGAATTAAGTAAATTAAATGATCAAAGTGTAGCCCTGTATGATAATGAAGGGCAGTTTTTATATGAAGCAGTGCCGATCGATCGTCCAATTCTGATAGAACAGCAACGCTATCAAGCAAGTGTAGGGGAGAATAGCAGCGAAGAATTAAAACAAGCATTTCAAAATAAATCTGCGTACACCGTTCAACCATTGCGGGAGGGAACACTTCTTTATTTCGCATACCCACTCTATTTGAATGATACGCTGTATGGAGTTGTCCGTTTTACTGCGGATTACACGGATGTGTTCTTACATAATAAACGTCTGCTGCGTACATTCACTTTGCTAACGGTGCTTTTGTTTTGCGGCGTCTATTTAATATCGTTGCTATTATCCAATCAATTCATACGGAGAGTAAAAGAAGTGACAACTGCAACGAAAAGAATGACGACAGGCGATTATGAGCTGATTGCTGCAAATAAGGCAACTGATGAAATCGGAGAACTGGCTCAAAACTTTCAGCACATGCAATTGCAAATCCAGCAGCATATCCAAACGATTGAACAGGAGAAAGAGAAGGTTTTATTGCTTGAAGAAAAACGCACGACCTTTTTCCAAAACATCACCCATGAATTCAAAACACCGCTTACGACCATTTCGGGCTACGCTCAAATAATAGGAGTAAGAGAATTTGACGACATCGAATTTCTGCAGAAGGCTTCTGTGAAAATAAGAACAGAGAGCGAGCGGCTGAACGAAATGGTCACTCAATTACTTGCGTTATCAAAATACCAATCCACTGTGCTAGATACCCCTCATGAAATGATAGATGTGTACCCGATCATGCAATCCGTCTGTGAAGATCTTCAAATGAAAGCAGATCCACGGAATGTGAAGATTCACCTGAAAGGCCATCCTTATATAGTGCTGGGCAACCCGGACGAAATCCGGCAGCTCTTTCTTAATGTGATTGATAATGCCGTTCTGCATGGAACACCGGGGGGCTCTGTAGCCATTATTGTAGACGAAGAAATTGTGGTGACCAATCCATGCGCACCTATCCCGCCAGCCATTGCCGAGAATATCTTCGAGCCCTTCGTGCACAGAAAATTGGAAGGCAGTTCAGGTTTAGGATTATTCATATGTGCAGATATTACAGCGCGTCATCATGGAACGATTCAGTTCGAAGAGAAACATGGACAAGCTGAAATCAGAATTCAAATTCCTCAACAGCAACATATTGGCAACATGTAGTGTACGGTTGGCAACAACATTTTCTTATGATTAATCTGTACGCTACTAACAGGAGGTTATGAAGATGAAAAGAAAATGGCATGGACTTGGGATACTCACATTGAGCGGTATGATGGCGGCAGGCTGCTCACTTTCCGGGGAAGCTGCGTCAAAGACCGTCACGCTAAGCGAAAATGTGAAGCTCGAAAGTGCATTGGATGAGAGCCATCTGCTCATCACACATGAAGCTACGATCCCCATTGAAATTCCATCGGATTACACGGGTTTCAAAGGAAATCAGTTGTATTTCAATCAACACAATGCGACGTATCTTTATGATGTAGAGAGTAAAGACGAGAAAAAAGTAATGGAAGCACCTTTCTACTTGTTATCTGAGAACGAGCAACGAGCATTGTCGCATGTGAATGAAAAGTTTTACGTACATGATTTACAGAACGGCACGAAAAAATTCGTTGGCGAAGGCACGGAGGAGTGGAGTACGTTCTTTGGAGACTCAAAAGGTTCGACGGTTATACAAGTAAAAAACACGAGCGAAGGCTTCACAGTGGAAAAGACTGTGTTGGAAACCGAGCAAAAGTTTAGTTGGGATATCGATGAACTCTTCGACAGTAACGGGATGGCAATTAATACATTCCAATCGAGTGAGGAAGGAATCTATATTGCAGGAAATTCTTTAAAAGAGGGATACGGCCTATATCATTTATTGGATAACGGGGAAGTAAAGCAAGTTTCATCTTTAGAAGGTATAAGTTCGATGGGGAGTTTTCAGTTCTTAGACGAGCAGACAATTATTTTTAATGAGGAATACAATGGCAAAACGGGTATTTACACGCTGAACCTATCGACAGGAAATGTGACACAACTTGTTGCGGGTGGTAAAGATAAAGAAGGCATATGGGTGCCGTTTTATAAACTTTCGCCGGATAAGAGTAAAATTTTATTTGATACCCCCGTACAAGTAGGGAAGGAATATAAAACTAATGTCTATGTAGCGGAGTTTGTGGAAGGACAATTAAGCAAACCGACATTACTTATGCAAAATGCAGACTTATATGCCGTAATTTCGATGACCGGTTATTGGAGCGATGATTCCAGTACCGCTTATATTAGTACGACGGCACCGGGAAATGACACAATCGATGCGATAGAAGTATATAGCATACAATCCGAGAAGTGAAAAATGTACAAGAAAGACTATTCGTCTCTCCGAATAAATGAAACGTCTGTTTGAAGAGGTTAATTTTAATAGAATAAATAAAGGGTTGGCGATGAAAATCTAAGTCGCATACAGACGCATGCAATACTAGCGTCGTATGCGACTTTTTAAGCGTCAAAAAAGATGCTTTTATCATTTGAATATGGATGTTTTAGTCAATCAACTCTGCAGTTAATGTCTTGCGACTAATGAAGTAACCTTGGATACTGAAAGTGATGTACGTCAAAAACAAAAAGAAGCCGATGACAAATAAGAGTGTTGTATGGTCAAAAACGACAACAGCATCCGCATCAATAGAGGCAAGTAATTGCGTCAAAACATAGCCAATCATAGTTCCAATAGTCAAACCGAATAAAACAAACGATAATACTTGCGTCAAAATCAGTTTAACAAGTCCGTTCGGCGTAAGGCCAACTAGTCGTTGGATCGCATAGTCATTACGTTTTCCGTAGATCGTATGCAGCATCGTTTGAATGACTCCCAGACAAGTTGCGGCTATAAGAATAACCATAATGCCCACGAACAAACTCCAACGCTGATAAAACATCCGATTATTTTCTTCCATAAAAGTTTCATAATCCGAAAAAGTAAGTGCAGGCCATCGCTCATGTAAAAACTGCAAATCCATCATTGTCTGTTTAATATCTGATGTTTCTACCATGATCTCATTCACTATTACATGAGAGTTCCTCACAAAAGGAGAGGACCAGTCAAACAAAATAGGTGTTTTCCCATACTGATCTGTAATGGAAATGACTTGAACAGGTTCAACTTCTTCGGTGTACTGCAACTCAAAATTGAATTTTCCTGTGTTGAGCCAATCCCCGACTGTCAGCTCATGTTCTTTCGCAAATTGTGTTGAAACAATGACACCACTTTCAACTTCTCCACGAAGTTCAGATAACTTCCCGATCTCAACGAACTTCTTCATGTCAATGGCTGTGTAATTCGCACTTTGCCATTTATCATCTAAATAGAAGTCTACGATTGGATAGTCGCTTTTTGCGTAGGCATATTCAACGGTGGAAAGCGCCTCTATATCCCTGACGATATCTTCTGTTAAAGTAGGGTCTTGTAAGTCATTGTGAATGACAACAGGTGTTTCGTATAGAAATTCAATATAGGCCTTTTCATTCTCTTGAACAGTTTTAAAAAGGGATGTTCCAAAAATCAAAATAACCATCAAGCCTATTATACTAAGCACGATTGGCATGTTTTTGCGAACTTGCGACATCAGTTGCTGACAGGCCAAATAGGCTTCCTTCCCAAATAGGCTTCGGATTGGCTGAAGTATGAACTTGAGTAGTAGGCTAAAAAGATACGGCATTATATAAAGAATGACGACACACAGAAGCAGGCTGCCAATGACGGTTTGCAATGCTCGTTGGCTATCGTTTTGCTCAAATGCCGCGGAAAAAAAGCTAATCAAGGAAACTGCAGTTACTAGGCCAGCCCCATATAACTTCGTTTTTGTCATACGAGGAAATGCTTCGTGATTATCTGCAGCGATTTGCAGAGGCAAAAGCCGCATACTTTTTTTCACTTGCCATTGCATAATGCCTTGAAGGATTATAAAAGTAATTGCGGATATACTTATCGCTAGCCACAATGGGAAATCTGTTCTCGCTTCTGGCAGTTGAATCGTTTCTATTAGGCGCGGCAGCCATTGTTTAATGACGATTAAACTACATACAGTGCCGAAGATAACGCCTGATGTAATGATTGTTAAAAGTTGTATTTGGACAATTTTCCCGACTTGTTTTTGGGTCGCGCCGAGTGCACGTAACACCATTAATTGTTCCCTTACTTTGTACAATACAAGCTGGAATGTAGACGTCAATAGCACCGTCGTAATTATCAAAACAAAAACAGAGAGCACAATCATAAAAATAGCGAGGGATTGGAAATTCGCCTTCACAAAATCATACTCGTTTGTAATATCAATGCGCAATGTCTCGTCTAGTTCAGTTAATTTCTTTGCGATCAATGCAGGTGTAGCATTATCTTTTAGCTTAATTAATGTGAAAAGGCCAACAGCATCATCCTTCGTGAAATGTAGCGACTGTCTTACAGCGGTATTTGATAAAATAACAATTTTAACATCGGAAGCCCCGGGGAGAGGCGTTAGAATTTCTTTAATCATATACGGCTCGGATTCAATTTCGATTGTATCACCAATCGATTTATCGAATAGCGAGGCGATCTTTTGCGATACAATTACTTCGTTTTCGCCTAGATTCTCCTCAAAATGATACCGGCTCTTGACAAGCGCATCGTTATTGACGCCTATTGTATAAACGGTCGGCAAAACATTTTCAACGTTTGTCGCCGTCAGCAAAACGGGGGAAACTTCCGATACACCTTCCATCGCTGCGATGGAATTGAGTTGTTCTGAAGTTATCCACTTTTGCTGTTCCGGATTATAGCCAACTGTCATATCAGCATTGCCGAATAGATGATAGATTTCTGATTCCATCTGCGCTTTGGCGTTCCAAATATACACGCCCATCGTCATGATTAAACAAATCGAAACGGTAATAATACTAATGCTCGTCAGCACTTGAGTCTTAGCGGCACGGAATAATTTAAAGGCAATCGATTGTAGGTAAAACATTATCGCTCACCTCGAGTAACGGTTTTAAACTTGGTAAGAATATTATCTAAATCGGTGTCAGTTTTTTTATTTTGATAAGAATCAACAATCGTCCCATCGTGGAAAAATAGAACCCGGGTTGCAAATGTTGCAACGTACGGATCATGTGTTACAAGCAAAATGGTTTGTCCATCGTGTTGAAGATCTACAAGCAATTGTAAAATCTCATCTGTTGTTTTCACGTCAAGGGAGCCAGTCGGTTCATCTGCCAGTAATATTGGTGGCTTCGTAATAATGGCACGAGCAATGGCCACACGTTGTTTTTGCCCGCCTGATAGCTCATGGGGACGATGCTTTCGCCAGGCTGCGATTCCCAAATGTTCCATCACCATATGTACACGGACTTCAATATCTTTGGAAGGTACATCCTGTAGGATAAGGGGGAGCGCTATATTATCTTCAACCGTCAAATCTTTTAATAAATGAAACGACTGGAAGATGAAACCGATATTTTCTTTGCGGAAATTCGATGCTTTTGGTTCTTTATAAATAGCATTTGACTCTTTCCCGAATAAAAAGATAGTGCCAGAGGTTGGTTCGTCAATGGCGCTGATCATATTGAGCAAGGTGCTTTTCCCTGATCCGCTTGTCCCCATGATCGCGACCATTTCACCTTGATAAACGGTGCAATGAATATTTTGTAATGCATTCACCCGGTGTTCTTTTTGTTTGAAAACTTTTGACATGCCTTCAATGCGCAACACTTCTGTTAATCTAGACTGCGGAACAGGAATTTTTTCAATCACTTCCTTCAATGGATTGAACCCACTCATCTATATACGCTCCTTTCAACTGTCTACGCAAAGCTTGTAAACCTCGTCGAATATTTGTTTTAACAGTACCTTCTGGACAGTCCAAAATGAGGGCAATTTCCTTTACGGCTAGGTCTTGATAATAGCGAAGCACTAATACTGTTGTATATTTTTCCTCTAACCGGCTTAATGCCTGCCATAAATCCAATTGTTCATCTACATAAGAAGGGCTATTCGCTTCATAGTTATCAAATTTATTTGGATCAATCAGTTCGATTCGTTTATTTTTTTCTATGTATGATTTACTGCAATTTATAACAATTCGTGTTAGCCATGTGGAGAAGTACTTTGGCTCTTTTAATTTAGGTAATCCTTCATAAGCGCGAATAACAGATTGTTGAAAAATATCAACAGCATCATCTTCATTTCGGGCGTAAACAAATGCTATTCGATACAATTGTGCCTGTAATGGTTCAAGTAGTTCATAGAAGGCGTTTTCATCCCCCGATTGAGCTTTTTCAATAAGTGTACTTTGGATAGCAATCATTCCGCACACCCCCTTCACTCTATTAGACTCTACTAAAGTTCATTTCGATTCAAAATTATTTAAATGTTTAATTCTTATAATGATAACTCATTTTAGAAAGGGGTAGTATGCTAGGTAGGAGATTATTCGCATCTTCTATTTTGACAGCCATTTGAATATACTTATACGTCAAATTGATTTTAAAGGGGAAGATCGAATGAAAAAAATCCTTATAATCCTCTTGGCTGCAGCAGCTATTTTGATCTTCTTTGTCTTACTTGACCGTGAACCGGAAAATAAAAATGCTATATACGTATCCGTAAATGGAAATGATCAAAATGAGGGTACAAAATCAAAGCCGTTCCGAACACTAGCAAAGGCTGCTTCAGAAGCAACAGCGGGCACGACTGTCTACATCCGAAAGGGCACATATAATGAAAAGCTTATCGTTCAGCATAGCGGAACAAAATCAAAACCTATTATTTTTAGCTCCTATAAAAAAGAAAAGGTTGTGCTAAGTGGGAAGAATGTAGAGGATATTGAAGGGAACACCGCCTTAGTTACGATAAAAAATAAAAACTATATAACGATTAATGGAATAACGATACAGGATGTAAAGACTGATGTAGCAGATGAAACGGTAATGGGGATTTTTGTGACTGGAAATAGCAGTCATATCATATTGGAGAACAACCATGTCCGGCGAATTGAAACCCAAGCAAAAGGAGGAAATGGGCATGGTATCGCCATTTATGGAACGGGGCCAATGAAAGACATCAATATACTTCATAATACCGTGGAGGATTTGAAACTCGGTTCAAGTGAAACGATTGTACTGAATGGAAATATTGACGGGTTTAAGGTGGAAAATAATCTTGTGCGTCGGAGCGATAATATCGGTATTGATCTGATTGGTTATGAGGGGATCTCTACTGATAAAAATGCTGACTATGTGCGAAATGGCGTTGTGAAAAATAATAAAGTTTACGAAATCTCCTCGTATGGCAATCCAGCGTACGGAGAAGATTATGCCGCAGGCGGGATATATATAGATGGTGGGAAAAACATAACAATTGAAGGGAATACTATTTATAAATGCGATATCGGTATCGAAGCGACATCCGAACATGCCGGTAAATATGCTGATCAAATTACCATTAACAGCAATATCGTTTATCATAATTTTTACACAGGAATATCAATTGGCGGGTACGATGAAAAACGTGGAGGGACAGTAAATTCCACGATTTCCCACAATATTATCTATCGAAATGACACGAAGGGCTTAGACGGGGGACAGCTATTAATACAGCATGATACAAAAAATAATGTAATCGAAAAAAATATTTTGACTGCAGGATCTTCTCGATTATTTATCGCCAACTACTTTCCGACAAACGAGGAAAACCGGCTGCAAAAAAATATATTTCATAAGGAAAAAGGAAAAACCGGTATTTGGGTATGGAAAGAGGAAGAATACACTTCTTTTTCGGATTTTATAGTTGCTTCAAACGGCGATACGCAATCAATTTATGTGAATCCGAAATTTAAAAACGAAAAAAAATATGATTTTAGACTGAAAAAAAATTCACCGGCGATAAAAAATATGGAAGATTAGCATAATCCGACTGAGCGGTTCAACGCTCGGTCGGATTTTGTCATACTACATTTAATGAAAGCATGCCCGTATAATAAGCTATAAGAATTAGGATAAGTCTGGTGACTCCCAACTTGTGTTAAAAATTAAAAGGAGGAACAAATCATGTTTACAATTCCAGGACATCACCATATTTCGATGATCACGAAAAACGCAAGTCAAAACAATCATTTCTACAAAGAGGTACTTGGGTTGCGTCGTGTGAAAATGACAGTCAATCAGGACTCTCCGTCCATGTATCACTTATTTTACGGGGATAGAACAGGGAGCCCGGGTACGGAACTATCATTTTTTGAGATTCCGGTTGTAGGCAGCACCCACCGGGGCACAAATGCTATTACCGGAATCGGATTGCTCGTCCCTTCAGAGGCAAGCTTAGCTTATTGGAAAGCACGTTTTGAGGAATTGGGTGTACAACATGGTGACATTACGACATACACAAACCGTCCTGCTTTGCACTTTGAAGATACAGAAGGCTTGCGCATGGTACTTCAGGTGTCTAACGGTGAGAAAGTTGGCCATTGGGAGACTTGGGAGAAATCCACTGTGCCAGAAGAGCATCAAATTCAAGGCATGGGGTCAGTGGAAATTACTGTTCGCAGGCTCGACAAACTTGCATCTACACTTACAGAAGTCTTCGGCTATACGGAAGTGTCACGTACGGAAGAAGAGGCGATCTTCCAATCGGTTAAAGGGGAAGTTTTCGGCGAGATCGTAGTGAAATATCTAGACGGTCCATCCGAAAAACCAGGGCGCGGCAGTATCCACCATTTAGCAATTCGTGTCAAAGACGACAAGGAGTTGGCATATTGGGATGAAAAAGTGCGGGCACGGGGCTTCCACTCATCCGGCATTGTGGACCGCTTCTACTTTAAAAGCCTGTATTTCCGAGAATCAAACGGAATTCTATTTGAAATCGCGACAGATGGACCGGGCTTTACAATCGATGGTAATATCGAAACATTAGGCGAGAAATTAGACTTGCCGCCATTTTTAGAGGGACGTCGTGAGGAAATTGAAGAAAAACTACGGCCGATCGAGGAGAATTAATTATGGAAAAGTATCGAATCAGACCTGCAACTGGCATGGGATTTGGGCTTTATTCATTAGGTGATCACATTCCTAACCCAATAACAGGAAAGCACGTTTCCGCCGAACATTACAGAGTGGCAAATTTGAATGAAGGGGGGAATAGTGCCAATGACAACTTGTAAGAAAAAAACGGCAAGGACTTGCAGCAAAGGACATACCTACTATAAAAGCAGCGACTGCCCTACCTGCCCAATATGTGAGCTGGAGCGCAAACCTGACACCGGATTTCTTTCAGAACTATCAGCTCCGGCAAGACGGGCGTTGGAAAACAATGGGGTCATTTCATTGCAACAGCTATCGAAATTTAGTGAAAAAGATATTTTGCAATGGCACGGTATGGGGCCAGCTTCCTTACCGAAGCTTAGAGAGGCTTTAAAGACAAATGGGTTATCATTTAAAAGGTAGTAAAAAATCCTACTGACTGGGTTACAATCAGTAGGATTTTTTAAAAAATGCGGCTTAATCCATCCCTCTTGCTTTCTGTGTATCCCTAATATTTTTCTGAACGGTGATTGCTGCAAAGACACTAAGAACAAACGCCATACCATAAAACCCTTTTTCACTTAAAACGATACTTCCCGCATTGTACAGTCCGATACCCATCAATAGAATGGCTATAAGAAGTGCGAGCCAGCTGATACCGTAGTAAATATTCGTAACTGGAATCCCTTCCTCTTTATCTCTTACCGCTTTTTGCAACGATACGGAAGAATAGAGTCCGAATATTAATATCGCAAAGTAATATCCTTTTTCATTCAGCTCCATCGCTGCGTTAAACAATCCTATTAAATAAGCAGAAGCTCCAATTAACAAAGCCGCCCAGGAAGCACCTTTAAAAGCTGCAGTCGGCTCCCCGTCCTTTCTTTCCACTTTCATTTTCGGTTCATGTTGTTTATCTCTATCAAATAAATCTTCCACTTCATTTTTCACTGAAAATTCACCATCCTTTTAGATTATCATATCCAAAGGGGTTTACATCGGCAACATATTCTTCCAAATCCCATCTTTTCTAATGAATATTCATGTGGCAAATCTCTTTTGGAGGCTTGTGGTATGTTTCCAACCAGTTTCGTGACCATTTTTCTAGTCTTTCATAAGAGAGGCTAAAGAAGGACAAAGATAATTGAATTATTATTTTTAAATTAGTTACTTGACTATTTCTAGTGTGGGTTATATAGTTACTTACATAAAGTAAGTAAGTAACAAATTGTTTGTAGTTGGTGGCAATGGGAGGTGGATAAATTGATTGAAATCGGACTCTATACACTTGCAGATATAATGGCAAATCCGTTTACAGGTAAAACGAGTAGTGCAGGGCAGAGAGTGAAGGAAATTATAGAGGCGGCAAAACTTGCTGATGAGGCCGGACTGGATATTTTCGGAGTAGGTGAACATCATCGATTAGACTACGCCATCTCCTCACCTCCTGTCGTATTAGCCTCCATAGCCCAAATAACTAAACGAATCAAACTGACAAGTGCGACTACCGTTTTAAGCACAGTTGACCCGGTTCGTCTGTTTGAAGACTTTGCTACATTGGATTTGCTATCGGATGGACGTGCAGAAATAATTGCCGGTCGTGGCGCGTTTGTTGAATCATTCCCTCTTTTTGGTTATGACACAAATGATTATGATGCCTTGTTCTCGGAAAACATCGAGTTGTTTTTAAAGCTGAACAAAAACGAGAGGATGACTTGGGAGGGCCGCTTCCGTTCGCCATTGCGAAATGCTGAAATCGCACCTCGCCCCTTACAAAAGGAATTGCCTATATGGATTGGTGTTGGAGGGACTCCAAGTAGCGCAGTCCGTGCCGGCAAATTGGGTGTCGGGATGGCATTAGCAATCCTAGGAGGTGACCCTGAACGATTCAAACCATTGGTGGATCTATACCGTCAAACAGGCATCGAGGCTGGGCATGGTGTGGAAGAGCTAAAAGTCGGAGTTACCGGTCATGGATATCTTTCAGAGACGACTCAACAAGCCAAAGATGAATTCTATCCGTATTATTCAAATTACTGGCCAACTGTAAACCGTCAGCGGGGGATGGTTTCAGGAAGGATTTCATATTCTGAGTTTGAGCAACTTACGGCTCCTGACACCGCTTTGTTCGTAGGAAGCCCACAACAGATTGTTGAGAAAATCCTACGTCAATATGAACTTTTTGGACACCAACGGTTCATGGCGCAGCTTGATATTGGTGGTGTACCGTTTGAGAAAGTAGCTAAGAGTATCGAGTTGTTAGCTACGGAGGTAGCTCCGATTGTCAGGAAAGCAACTGTATAGATAAAGTACGCAGACCGCTCAATAAATTTTAGAGACGATCTTACAAAAAATTAATCTTAATAGGTAGAGGAGTATGAGTTATGGTTAAAAAATATGAATGGAGTCTTTTAATTCTTCGAGTAGTGTTAGGGATAACTTTCTTAGTGCATGGGATTGCAAAGTTTCAAATGGGTCTTGGGAATGTAGCAGGTTGGTTTGAGAGTATTGGTATTTTAGGTTTTCTCGGTTATGCAGTAGCTTTCATTGAGTTGCTTGGAGGAATTGCGTTAATTTTAGGAGTAGGAACGAGAATCTTCTCTGCACTACTAGTTATCGTATTGCTTGGTGCCATTTTCACCGCAAAATTGTCTGTAGGCTTCATGGGAGCTGAAACAGCAGGATATGAATTGGATGTAGCTCTATTAGCCATCGCAGCTGTACTTTTAATTAGCGGAAGTCGGTTGCTTTCCTTGGATAATAAAATCTTTGCAACTGAAAAAGAAATAAATTAAAAGATTAACGCTTGAGCTGTAATAAAAGAGAAAGTAGCTTAATTTCCCGTTTAACATATCGGGAAATTAGGCTACTTTTTATTGACGATAATGCCGGCTGATTTAGTTTGCGGTAATACATCTAACTCAATCATTCTATAATAAAACAATTTTGCGGGACGGTTTGCAACAGCGGGGTCGGCTCCCCAACGCTATATACTTGCAAATCATGCATCGCCCTCGTGCAGGCGGTGTAGAAAATCCTGCGAAGGCTATCGTCGCCGTAAACATGCTCCGACGCATCGTAAATGATGACCGCGTCGAATTCGATGCCTTTTGCCAAATACGATGGTACTACGACAACGCCTTGCTCATATTCCATTGAACCAATCCGCAACAGCTTGATATCATCGATTGCAGCCAGGGCTTCGTATGCACTTCTGCTTTCCTCGGCTGATTTACATATGATCGCAATGGTGTTATAGCCGGCGTCCTGGTAATCAGCGACTTTGGAAGCGATGCAGCGATGGAGTTCTGCATGATCCCTCATTTGCTTCAGTTCTGGCCGCTCGCCTTCACGTTCAAAAGGAATGATCTGATCGCCGTTTGGCACTAGTTTTCGCGTGAATTCGATGATCGGCTTTGTGGATCGGTAGCTTCTTGCCATATTGATCACTTCCGATTCATCGGGGCCAAATAAATTTGTAAGTATATTGAAATCAGCTGTTTCGCTTGCATGGGCGAAAATTGCCTGATTGAAATCTCCTAACACGGTCATCTTTGCCGACGGAAATAATCTTCTCAAAAACTCGAATTGGAAAGGTGAATAATCCTGGGCCTCGTCAACAACGATATGTTTAATTGTACGATTCGCTTGAAAGCCTTTGATGAGCTCATTCAGCAGTAAATAGGGAGTTGCATCCTCGTAGCTAAGTTGATCTTCATCTAACATCTTTAGTGTTGCTTCGCAGATAGCTGGCCATTCCCCCGGTGTGTCCCCGTTCATCCATTGTTTGATTTGCAGAGGTTTTGCAAAAAGCTGCTTATAGATCCCCTTCATATCGATGAACTCAAATTCCCGCACCTGTTTCCGTAGCGGCTTCAATCTCTGCTGTACAATCAATTGGGCCAATTCTTTGGTGTCCATCTCATAATCGGCGATGGAGTCTCTCTTAAACCCGCGCTTTTTTGCTAAGTACGCATGTGCTTTATTATATTCCTCGTCGCTAAGCAGCTCGATTCTCTCTTGCACCCACGGTTCATGCCGTTCAACATTTTGCGCTTCTTTTAGTTTATTCAGCAGCCAATCCTTCAACTTTTCGAGTCGATTATGGAAGCGGAGCGATGTGTCTTTTCGATAAAACCGTTCGGCGATTTGCTCCCCGGACACAACCGGCTTTCCTCTTAAGAGCAAGTCTTTGAACTTCATGCCGGAAACCTCTAATGACTCCCGATAGGCTTCAATCGCTTCGAAGAAAAGGGGTGAAGCCTTGAATTGGATGCTTGCTACTCTAGCCTGATAGGAAGGGGAATCCGTTGCAGTTAGGACATATTCTAATTGATCATAAGGGTTTTCAACTTGAAAGTTCTTGCTCAACCGATGATTCAAGTATTCCTGAAAGGTGACTTGCTGCATATTCTCTTCACCTAGCTCGGGCAGTACGTTGGACACATAACTGTTGAACAACGTGTTCGGCGAAAAAAGAATGATCTGGTCCGCGTTCAGACTGTCACGGTATTTATAGAGCAAATAAGCGATCCGCTGCAAGGCGGCAGACGTCTTTCCACTGCCGGCAGGTCCATGCACGATAAGAAGTTTTCCATGATCATGCCGGATGATCCTGTTTTGCTCTTCCTGAATAGTTGCCACGATGCTGTGCATATGTTTGTCAGTGCCTTGACCGAGTACTTGCTGTAAAATTTCGTCTCCAATCGTGAGACTCGTGTCGAACATTGATTGCAAAACGCCTCCGCGAATCAAGTACTGCCACTTCTTCTCCAATTTCCCTTCGATAACTCCACCGGGAGTTACATACGAAGCATCTCCTGGCTGGTAATCATAGTAGACACTTGAAATCGGCGCCCGCCAGTCGTAGACAAGGAAATCTTCACCACTGTCATCAGATAGCGTAGCGATTCCAATATAGATTTGTTCTTCAGTTGTCTCACCTTCTTCAATGAAATCAATTCGTCCAAAATAAGGAGCTTCTTTCATCCGACGCAATGTGGCCAATCGTTTGGAAGCATGGCGATGAGTTGATTGGCTGACAGCTAATGCTTGCGCTTCTTGTCTCAAACCGATAATTGTTTCAAGATAATCGTCAAACGTATCCACATTGACTTTGACTTCATCCCAGAAATGCCTGCGGATCTGCACAACCTCATTCCGCTGCCGGGCCGTATCTTCTTCCAATTTGCGAATCCGTCCCGTAATGACTCCCATTACATTGTCCACTCTTTGCTGCTCCTGCTGAAATTTTGATTCCATAGCAAACACTCCTTTAAAAAAATGAGTAAAAAGGGTTGACTGATGGATAGATTATGTCGTATAATTAAATTAGGGATAATATATTCACTTAACTATACAGTGTCTATCTTTATTAATTTACCATAAAATCGCGCTGAATTCAATGGGCGAACTGAAATTTTATACGTATTGATTGCTACGGCCTCTTCTCGAATTGAAACGGGAAGGGGTTTTTTCATTCAAGGCATCAACTTGCAGTCTGGATGAAAGTGAATGACAACGGGAGAAGAATCCGTCCGGAAAAATTGGTTGTACTCGTTAGGTGAATGATCTAAAGATTATGAACTGACTAAAGCATATTGACTTTTCGAATCACTCTCTGCTAGATTATATTGTAATAATAATAATCAGTGACGAGAAATAGTAAGAGAGGAACTCTGTTCTCTAGAGAGTCGACGCTTGGTGAAAGTCGATGGACAGATCTTATCCGAAAATCATCTCCGAGATGTAAAGCTGAAAACAGTAAGCTTTACCGGACTTCCACCGTTATATGGAACACGTATGATTGTACGTTGACTGAGCGCCGCATTGTTTCTTTTTGGGGAACTTGCGGAATATGGGTGGTATCGCGAGCACAAACTCGTCCCTATTTAGGGGCGAGTTTTTTATATGCGGAAAAATCAGGAGAGAGAAAGAAGCATTCAACTCACGGATTAATCAGGAGGTTCAAGGTAATGAAAAATTTAGTTGTCGTCGCGGGTTCATTGATTGTTGCGTTTGCCTTCAATTTCTTTCTAGTTCCCTATGGGATTTTAAGCAGCGGAATTAGTGGGATAGCTATTTTGATCGGGTTAATTACTCCGTTTGATATTGGTTTAATGAACCTCTTGCTCAATCTGCCTTTGCTCATCTTAGGATACGTTAAGCTGGGAAGGTTGATAACGCTCAATACACTCGTTTGTGTTTTGTCTCTTTCATTTTTCTTATACGTCCTGCCGGTCGTTGCGGTGACAGATAATATTTTGTTGTCGACGATCTTCGGAGGCGTCATAGGAGGAATTGGCGTCGGTTTAATATTAAAATTCTCCGGCACTTCAGGTGGGTTGGATATTATTGCAATCATCCTATCACGCACGAGCAATGTCAGTATCGGCCTTCTTCTGACGGGTATGAATGGCGTCATCGTTCTTATATCCGGTGCTGCCTTCAACTGGAATATCGCTTTATATACGCTTTTATCTATCTACCTGACTGGCAAAATGATTGATAGCATCCACACAAATCACATCAAATTGACGATGCAGATTGTCACTTCGAAAGGGGAGGCAATACGGGAAGATTTATTGAAGTCCATCTACCGGGGCATTACGATTACGGAAGGATACGGCGGCTATACCCAAGAGAAGAAGCATATTTTAATGACCGTCGTTACGCGTTACGAAATGCTGCAAGTGAAAAAGATTGTCCGTGATTATGATGAGACCGCATTTATTAATATATTTGAGACCGTTGAAGTAGACGGTGTTTTCGCTAAGAATTAGGGGGATTTATGATGACTAGAAAAAATGTATTGTTTTCAGGACTTATGCTGTTTTCATTATTTTTCGGGGCCGGAAATCTTATCTTTCCGCCTCTTCTAGGGTTGGAATCAGGGAATAACTTCGGACCGGCAATTACCGGATTTTTGATTACCGGTGTCCTTCTGCCGTTCATGGCAATCATGGCGATCGCCCTATCTGAAAATGGGCTCGTGTCCATTGGCAACAGGGTCAATAAACTGTTCGGATTGGTTTTCGCAATCATCATCTATATGTCGATCGGGGCTTTTTACGGTATACCGAGGGCTTCAAACGTTGCGTATGAGCTGGGCGTAAAACAAATTGTGGACGTCAATGGCTGGTTTGCGCTGCTCGTTTTCTCCTTGATATTTTTCGGAGTGACGTACTTCATAAGCTTAAATCCGAAGAAAATTGTAGATCGCATTGGCCAGCTTTTGACTCCTATTTTATTGCTAGTATTGGCTTTGCTTGTTATCCGTGCTTTCATGAAATTTGAAAATATCGCCTCTCCTGCGGCGGGGAATTATGTTTCAGCCCCATTTGTCAAAGGATTCGTGGAAGGGTATTTCACGATGGATGCTGTGGCGGCGCTGGCGTTCGGGATTGTCGTCATCAATGCTTTGAAGGATAAAGGTGCGGCATCCAAGTCGGAGCTGGTGAAAGGGACATTGTGGGCTGGCGTCATAGCAGGACTTGGACTGGCCGTCGTTTATGTCTCCTTGGGGTGGATCGGCAAGGTCATACCGAAGGAAACTGACTTTGCAAATGGAGCGGAAATTCTGACTGTCGCATCTGACTTATTGTTCGCCAGTGGCGGCGGGCTTCTGTTCGGATTAATTGTAACGCTGGCGTGTTTGACGACTTGTGTCGGGTTGATCAACGCCTGTGCGAGATTCTTTAACGAAATTTATCCGAAAATTCATTACCGTTCGTATGTCGCTATTTTTGTGTTAATCGGCTTGTTGGTGTCCAATTTAGGGTTGAGTACGATTCTTAGTTTGGCAGTACCTCTGTTGGTGTTCATTTATCCGATTTCCATTGTGTTAGTGATTCTTTCCCTGTTCCAGCATTTTGCGGGCGGCGGGAAGATGATGTACCGCTTATCGGTTCTTGTGACATCGATTTTTGCATTATATGAGGTGTTGGCGAACGTAGGTGTTAAAGTTGAGGTCTTGACCGACATGTTAAGCGTTGTCCCGTTCTTTGAACACGGACTGGGCTGGATCCTTCCGGCATTCATTGCGGCATTGATTGGTTACGGGATTGATAGGTTTAGAAGAGAATCTTACAAATGAAAAAAGAGTAACTATCTTACTTGCAGACTGTTAGCAAGGGATAGTTACTCTTTATTATTATCGAATTGTTTTCAATGCTGTCGCCCAAGGGATAACTTGGTCTAGCATTTGATTTATGGAAGAAGCTTGTACTTCCGCTGGTTTGAAATCTGTTCCGTTTTCAAAGTCAGTGAATAAGGATAGAGCCGGGTGTACACGAACGTCCGCTACGGATAGTTCGCCAAGGATGCCGCGTAGATGTTCAGCTGCACGGGCGCCGCCTACTGAACCGTACGATACGATACCAGCTGCTTTGTTGTTCCATTCTTCACGAAGGAAGTCTAATGCGTTTTTAAGCGCTCCCGTAATGGAGTGATTGTATTCTTGTACGATAAATACAAATCCGTCTTGTTTTCCAACGATTTCTGACCATGCAGCTGCGCCTGAAGCGTCGCTTCCTGGCTCGCCTAGCAATGGCAATTTGTAATCTGCGATATCAATTACTGTATAGGTAGCGTCTCCGCGTTGATCTGCCAATTCTTTTACCCAAGCACCTACTTGAGGGCTCACACGTCCATCACGAGTTGATCCTAAAATAATACCGATATTTAATTTTGTCATTGTTTGTTCCTCCTGTTGATTAGATCCGAATAATTTATCAAAAAGTCCCATCTTTTAAAGTTTCACCTCCTCACAAGTATTCTTTTTCAATTTTTTTTGTACTGCGGACGGTATCGATTGGCCGTACGAGTCCTTCGATTGTCTCGCGTTTGCTTTCGAAGAATGGTGGCAACGATAGTTTTTCTCCAAGCGTTTCATACGGCTCATCACCCATGAAGCCAGGACCGTCCGTCGCCAATTCGAACAGAATCGAAGGTGCGATTCTCGTATACAACGAGCCGAAGAAATAACGGTCGATAAAGCCTGAGTTTGGCAATTGGAAACCGTGCAGGCGTTGTTGCCATGCATCGATTTCTTCCCGGTCCTCAACACGGAACGCTGTATGATGGACTGTGCCGAAACCCTGACGCGATTGAGGGAGAACAGTGTTATATTCCACAACAACTTGGGCGCCGTTTCCGCCTTTGCCCATTTCGAACAAGTGGAATGCTTCTTCTTGTGCAATTTCCTTCATTAAAAATACCTGTTCCAACATCTCTTTCACATGATCAAAGAGGGAAGTGCGAATATGGACGGGTCCGAGCCCTGTAATGGCGAACTCCAATGGAATCGGTCCTTTTTGCCATGGCGTCCCTGATTCGACCCCTTCATTGAACTCATCGGAAATGAGTTGGTATTGCTGATCATCAAAATCGACAAACGGCAAGACCTTTTTACCGAATTGCTGCTGGATGCCTTTATGCTTCACATCGAATTTATCGAAGCGTTTCACCCAATATTCAAGTGCAGCGTCGCTCGGTACACGGAAAGAGGTTTTTGAAATTTCATTTGTCCCATGCACCCCTTTCTGAATCCCGGGGAAATCGAAAAATGTCATATCCGTCCCTGGATTGCCTGCATCGTCCGCGAAAAATAGGTGATACGTTTGAATGTCATCTTGGTTGACAGTTTTCTTTACAAGGCGCACCCCTAATGTATACGTGAAGAAATCATAGATCTTCTCTGCACTGCTCGTAATGGCTGTTACGTGGTGAATACCTGTTAATTCGTTCATGTGTAAATTCCTCCTTGTATTTGTCTTGAATTCGAGATATATAGTTAAAAAAATTTGATAGCTCTTGAACTAACAATGTTTTAATGCCTTTAGGTTCGTTTGAATTAATTTATCTTTAATTCAAGATAATAATAACATGCTCATACCTGTGCGTCAATCATTTAGTTCAGAGCGATGAAAAGAGCGTCCGGAAGTGATTTCTCACCCTTGCCGGACGCATTTTGATAGTAGGTTTAGTTAGGTTTTTTTGCAATCGCTTCGATTTCCACGTCTGCTCCAAGTGGCAATGCCAGCACTGCGACACAAGTTCTTGCAGGATAAGGTTTTGAAAACTTCGTTGCATATACCTCGTTCATTGCGGAAAAATACTTCATATCTGTTAAATATACATTTACTTTTACAACATCATCAGGTGTGAGATTCGCTGCTTCCAGCGCCTCAAACAAATGATCGAAGCATAGCTTTGTTTGCGCGGCAATGTCACCTGCGACGTTTTCCGCTGAAGCGGAGTTCATTGCGGTTTGCCCCGATAAATAAACTAAATCGCCTGCGTCCACCGCAGCCGAATACGGACCTGATGCTGTTGAGCCCTTTACTTCATAAGCCTTTCTTGCCATCATGATTCCTCCTAAATAGTTGAGCTGATATTCCATCATAGCCTACGAAACACTCTTTGTATAGGATTTGGGCCTTTATCTAATTCGAACATCCTATTATCGGTAGATATCGCTCTTCTATGTTTGTGATGCAAAGCTATTTGGATATAGAAGAAAGATGAGACGCATAATAAGGAAAGCCAAGTTCGTACAACGATGAATAATAAGGGCGGTTTAGTCGACCATACGATTGCGCTAAGACTTTTTCAAAATGCCAATTCATCCTTACCCGGGAGGTAGATCCGATTGGAGGAACTCAATCGAGAGCAATTAAAGAAGGAAGGCTTCAACGATGATATCTTGCCGACGAAGCCGGAGGAACGAAGCTGGAGCATCGGAAATTATGCGACTGTATGGATGGGTTCCGTACATAATATACCGAACTATATTGCCATCGGCGGACTATTTGCTTTAGGGTTATCTGTCGGACAGGTTTTCGCCGCAATCGTGAGTGCCTCCATTATTATATCGGTCATCATGGTTCTGAATGGGCAGGCGGGATCCAAATATGGTCTGCCTTTTGCAATGCTGATCCGCTCATCTTTCGGAACAAAGGGTGCAATGGTTCCAGGGATATTAAGAGGGGTTATTGCCGCAATCATGTGGTTCGGTTTTCAGACATATGCGGGAAGCCAGGCCTTGTCCATTCTTATCGCCAAGCTTTGGCCGCCATTCTTGGCACTGGGCGGGAATTGGAGTCTTTTGGGGTTGTCATTGCCTGCATTAATTTCATTCTTAGTATTTTGGCTATTCAACGTGGCTTTAATATACGGAGGTATGAAATTTCTAGGGAAGTTTACAAATATCCTTTCACCGCTTGTTTATATCGTATTTGGCGGCATGGCGATCTGGGCCATTAAATTGGCCGGAGGGATTGGCCCGATTTTAGCTTATACCGGGAGTGGGGTTAGTGGAAATTCCGTAGTCATCTTTATAGCGGCAATGACAGCAGTCATCGCTGCTTGGGCGGCGCCGATGGTAAGTGTAGCGGACTTCACAAGATTGGCCGTCTCTACGAAAAGTCAGGCGGTCGGGCAAACGGTCGGGTTAGTTGTGACCTATCTATTGTTCGCTGTCGCAAGTATTTCGATCATTGTAGGTTCTGAAATTGCCTTTGGGACTCCCATATGGAATGTGCTTGACGTCGTTGCCCGATTCGACAGTACGTTTGCAATCGCGATATCCGTCCTAACGCTTTGCTTGACGACATTATCGGTGAATGTGACAGGAAATATTGTTCCCGCCGGTTATCAATTGGCATCGCTATTCCCGAAAAAGCTGACGTTTAAATCAGGCGCAACGATTGCCGCAGTCATTGGCGTTCTCGTCATGCCATGGAAGCTGATGGAGAATGCGACAAGCATCTTTACATTCCTAAGTATCATTGGAGGCTTATTGGCGCCCATTACAGGTGTTATGCTCGCCCATTATTATATCGTTTCAAAAACAGAATTGGACTTAGGTGAATTGTATTCAAAAGGTGGAAAGTACAACTACGCGAAAGGTTTTAATGCAAATGCAATCATTACGCTAGTTGTTGCGGGAACGCTTTGCTTAATCGGCAATTTTATCCCGTTCTTTAAACCGCTTTACGATATGTCGTGGTTTGTGGGCATTATTTCAGCCTTTATTCTGTATAGCGTGCTGGAGAAGCGTAGAACAAATAGGGCTCATTGAATTGAATGAAAAAAAATGGAGGGATTTCACATGGAAAATTACGATTTGATCATTAAAAACGGAACGATTGTTACGGCGGATGCAACGGAAAAAGGAGATATTGCCGTAAAGAACGGAAAAATCGTTGAAGTTTCTGTTGGCAAGCCGATTGAGGCGACAGCTGGACAGGAGATAGATGCTGAGGGGCTTCATGTCTTTCCAGGTGTCATCGATTCGCATGTTCACTTTAACGAGCCGGGAAGAACCGAGTGGGAAGGATTGGAGACGGGAAGCAGAAGCTTGGCTGCCGGCGGGGCGACATCATTTTTCGATATGCCGCTGAATAGTACGCCTCCCACGGTCGATAAAGCCAATTTAGACATCAAACGTAAATTGGCGGAGGAAAAATCAATTGTGAACCCATATTACTGGGGTGGACTCGTACCGGAAAACCTGGCTGACTTAAAGGGTCTGCATGAAGGAGGCGTCATTGGATTCAAGGCATTTATGTCACCAAGCGGAATCGATGATTTCCATAACGTCGATGATGAAACAATTTATAAAGGAATGAGAGAGATTGCATCCTTGGGATCCCTTTTGGCCGTTCACGCAGAAAGCACAGTCATGTGTGAACAGCTTGCGGAGGAAAGAATCGGTCAAGGCAAAGTGTCGGCAAGGGACTATGTGGAATCGCGGCCGGTCATTTCGGAGATTGAAGCGGTCCGAAGAATTCTTTCCTATGCAGAACTGACGGGCTGTAAACTGCATATCGTCCACGCGAGCAGCCGGAAAGTCGTTGAAGTGATCAATGACGCGAAACAAAGAGGTGTCGATATAACTGTTGAAACGTGCCCGCATTATTTGTCGCTGACTGTAAAAGATCTGGAGGAACAAGGAGTTATCGCCAAATGTGCCCCTCCATTACGAGATCAGGATGAAGTGGAAGATTTATGGACAGCGGTTGCAAACGGTGAAATCGACACGATCGGCTCCGACCATTCCCCGGCTCCGGCATCGATGAAAGTAATATCGGATAACATTTTTGATGGATGGGGAGGAATTTCGGGAGCCCAGTCCATGTTGAATATTCTTCTGACGGAAGGACATTTTAAACGGAATCTTCCATTGGAGAAAATCGTTGAGTTGACGGCAACAAATCCGGCCAAGATATTCGGGCTAAAAACAAAAGGGACGATTGCAGCTGATTATGATGCCGATTTAACTCTCGTTGACCTGAATGAAAGCTTTGAACTGAAAAAGGAAGACCTGTTTTACCGTCATCAACATTCTCCTTACGTCGGTAGGACGTTCAAAGGAAATGTGAAGACGACAATTGTCGGCGGCAACGTAGTGTTCGAAAATGGACAACCCATACAAAAATAATGAAGTAAGAATTGGTAAGGGGAAAGGGGATGGTCGTTATGGCTTCAGGCGAGGCACAACCTGATTGGCAACAGAAAAAGACGATCCCCTATTGGTGGAAAGCAGTTTTTGCATTCACCCTAGGATGGATGTTCATCAATGCCAATAAATATTTCTTGAATCCAATTTTAAATAACATCGGCTTGGAATATAACTTGAATAATTCCCAGCTCGGCCTCGTGAACAGCATCTTCTTTCTGACGTACACAATAGCACAAATACCAGCTGGAGCATTCGGTGATAAATTTGGCAGGAAGAAACTCCTTGTTATCGGGTTCATCTTATATGGAGTTTTGACTGGCGTCAGCGGCCTCATGGCTGGTTTCACCGGCTTTTTGGTAGCTCGTGCATTGGCAGGGTTTTCTTCAGCCACGTATTATGGTCCCCAATTCGCCCTGTCATCCGAAGCGATTCCGGCAAAACATAGAACTGTCGGCAGTGCGATCATTAATAGCGGTTCAGGAATCGGAATCGCCTTCGGTTTCATCTTGTCGAGCACATTAGTATTGGATATGGGAATGAAATGGACCATTCCCTTTTACGTTTTCGGTGTGCTAACAGTACTTGTAGGGTTTTTAATTGCCGCACTGGTGAGAGAAAAAAATCCAGATGCATTGGAACAAAGTAAAATTCCTGAGAAGGCTTCTGAGCACGAAGAAAAAATATCGGTGTTTTCATTGCTGAAAAACCGCAATCTGCTCATTACGTTTCTTGTCTTGTTTTGCTCCATTTACGGCTTTACGGTCGTTGTCACATGGCTGCCGAAGTTTTTGGAAACTGAAAGAGGCTTCCATGGCAGTCAAGTCGGTTTGATATCGGCGTTGGTTCCATTGGCTTCCATACCGGGGGCGCTTATTGCAAGCTATATTTCAGACCGTTTAGGGCGGAAGAAGCCCTTCGCTTTTGTGCTCATCCCGATCGCTGCGGTCGCACTTTGGGCTACGGTCTATGTTCATAGTACCGCTTTGCTCATTACGGCTTTATTGGTGTATGGATTATTTGGCAAGATTGCACTCGATCCGCTGCTGATTGCTTCCGTCTCGGAAAACGTCCGGCAATCGGCGTATGGAATCGCCTTCAGTCTTTATAATTTTATCGGCATGATTTCATCGATCATTGCGCCTTGGTTTGTCGGTTTCCTTGCAGACAAAACTGGAAGCATGACAGCGGGATTCTACTCCGCGGTCATCGTTCTAGCGGTCGGTTTCGTCCTTATGATGTTCTTTAAAGAAGGGCCTAAAGCAAAGGTGCTGGATGCTTAAAATTATAGTAAAAGGGGCGGATGAATGTGAAAGATGTAACAACCGAAATTGCTCATCTCGAAGAGTGGTTAGGTGGATATGGAAAGGATCCCGAAGGCGGGGTCACCCGGCTGCTTTATACAAAAGAGTGGGTTGAAGGGCAAAAAGCATTGGAAAATTTAATGCAGGAAGATGGATTAACGACTCGTTATGATGAAATTGGGAATCTTTTCGGCCGTTTTGAAGGCACTACGTATAAAGATGAAACAATCTTGACCGGCTCCCATGTGGATACAGTAAAAAATGGCGGCAAATTGGACGGAGCCTTCGGGATTTTGGCAGGTATTTTAGCGATTCGGCTGTTAAAAGCAAAACATGGCCAGCCGCTCCGAAATCTTGAAGTCGTGTCATTTGCTGAAGAGGAAGGAAGCCGATTCCCTTATGCGTTTTGGGGGTCGAAAAACTTTGTCGGCATCGCGAAAAAAGAGGACGTTGTGGACATTACGGATTTCAATGATGTTCCATTTGTCGAGGCGATGAGGGAAGCCGGTTTTAATTTTAGAGATGAATCGAAAGCTTTCCGCAATGATTTAAAAGGGTTTGTTGAAATTCATATTGAACAAGGCAATGTTTTGGAGAAGGAAGGAAAAGACATAGGAGTCGTCCATAGCATTGTCGGGCAAAGGCGTTTTACGATTGAAGTGAAAGGCGTTGCGAACCATGCAGGGACGACACCGATGGGATATCGCAAGGATGCATTATTTGCCGCGAGCCAAATGATCAACAATGTCATTAGCCGGGCGAAAGAATACGGAGATCCGCTCGTTGCGACAGTCGGTAAAATCGAGGTAAAACCGAATACCGTAAACGTTGTTCCGGGAGAAGCATTATTCACATTGGACGTTCGGCATACGGAAAAAGAAATGCTTGTAAAGTTCACGGAGGAACTGACTGCGATTATTAAAAGAGTGGCGGCTGAGTCAGGCGTCGAAATTTCCATTGATATGTGGATGGATGAGGATCCGATTCCGATGAATAAACAAATCGTTGAAACGATTGAAAAACAAGCGAAAGAAAATGGATTCAATTATAAAATGATGCATAGCGGCGCGGGCCATGATTCACAGATCATAGCGCCAGTTGTACCGACAGCGATGATATTTGTGCCAAGCCGTGAAGGAATCAGTCATAATCCATTGGAATATACAAGTCCAGAACAATTGGCGGTAGGCGTTCAAGCATTGACGAGCTCTTTGTATGCATTGGCTTATACGGAATGAAAAATGTTAACGCAGTAATTGTCAAAGGGGGTGCAGAAAAGTCATTGATTTTTCTGTGCCCTCTTTTTGGCTAAGGACAAAGTGTAGAAAAAGGAGCTGCATCCTCGTGAAGCAAGTGAATTGCGACTTTTCGCCAATGAAACAAACGTTGAAAGAGGATATTCGAACAATCATAACAGCCTTGCAGAATAATTTAGAAGCAATAGATGACGGGAATAATTGTCTTCTTAGTCAATTCGAGAAAATTAAAGAAGATTTTCTGGACATCGAAATGAAAGCCGCTACATTTTATTTAAATTGTTATTTATCACCTTTTACGGACAAATATCCGGAGTTATCAATTTGCCTACAAAATATGTCGCGGTTGAAACAGGGCGGTTTAATTGTCATTCAAAGGAATGATCCACTTGAGCCTTTACTAAAACCGGGCATTCCAATAGAGGCGGAATTGACCCATTCTTTATTGGAATCAATTTTTTTCCCTGGAAGCCCACTTCATGATGGCGCTGTTTTGATCAATCGTAATCGCATTGTTTCCGCGGCAAATGTACTTCCGCTATCAGGCATATATACGGGCGATAAAAAACTTGGCACTCGGCATCGTGCTGCGTTAGGTTTATCAGAACGAAGTGACGCCCTCGTCCTCGTTGTATCTGAGGAAACGGGTAAAGTTTCATTTGCTATCAATGGAACTCTTTATCCTGTAACTACGCAATTAAAACCTTCCCACTTCGATGTGTAAGTGGTTGACAATAATTGATAAGCGATTTATCATTATCTCGAAATCAAGATAATTAATTTGGGAGTGAAGAAGGAGTGAAGATGTCCGTGGTTAATAAAACAAGTGGAATCCATCATATCACTGCAATTGTCGGACACCCGCAAGAAAATATAGACTTTTATGCTGGAGTCCTAGGTTTACGTTTAGTAAAGCAAACCGTTAACTTTGATGATCCGGGGACGTATCATCTCTACTTTGGTGATGAAGGGGGTCATCCAGGGACGATCATTACATTCTTTCCGTGGGCAGATGCATATCAAGGCGTCATTGGGGATGGACAGGTTGGGGTTACATCATATGCCATCCCTGAAGGTGCCCTTGTCTTTTGGGAAAATAGGTTGAAGCAATTTAACGTTCCTTTCACAAAATCACAACGTTTTGGAGAGGACTATTTGACGTTTGACGATCCGCATGGACTTCATCTCGAAATTGTGGAAAGAGCAGAAGGTCGAATGAATACTTGGGAATTTGGCGGAATTAACGCTGACACTGCAATCAAAGGGTTCGGTGGCGCAACACTTTTTTCCAAGCAACCCGAAAAGACAGCTGAGCTGTTAGAAAAAGTGATGGGTCTTGAAAAGGTTGGAGAAGAAGGGGGCACGATCCGTTTCCGTTCATCCGGCGATATTGGTAATGTAATAGATTTAAAAATGACAACCAACGGCAGCGGTCGAATGGGTGTAGGGACGGTTCACCATATTGCTTGGAGGGCTGTCAATGATCAAGATCAGCTTGAATGGAAACAACATGTCGAAGGATTTGGCTATGGCGTCACCCCTGTTCAAGATAGAAATTATTTTAACGCCATTTACTTTAGGGAACATGGAGAAATCCTATTTGAAATTGCAACAGACCCTCCTGGATTTGCCCATGATGAATCACCTGAAACAATGGGTGAGCACTTAATGCTGCCTGTCCAATATGAAAAATACAGGGAACAGCTTGAACGCAGATTGATACCGATCCAGGTGAGAGAACTAGGTTGAATAAAACATTCCTTGTGGGGGAATAAGTAGAACAGTACAGTATTTGAAATTCCCAAAGAAGCAGGTGCAACGATGAGCTTTTTGGCAAAATTATTTGGAAAACCAAAGGAGACTGAAAAAATGACAAATGTAAATGTAGCTGTAGTTTTTTATAGTATGGGCGGTACAAACTATCAATTAGCACAATGGGCTGAAGCAGGAGCAACGGAAGCAGGCGCTGAAGTTAGAGTGTTAAAGGTACAGGAGTTAGCCCCACAATCAGTCATTGAAGGAAATGAAGCTTGGAAAGCAACTGTCGAAGCGACAAAAGACGTTCCGGTCGCAACATCGGAGGATCTTGAATGGGCGGATGCAATCATCTTCAGTGTCCCGACCCGATTTGGAAATATGCCATCACAAATGAAGCAATTCCTTGATATTCAAGGCGGGCTGTGGGCAAGCGGGAAGACAGTTAATAAAGTCGTAAGTGCTATGACTTCTGCGCAAAATCCACACGGCGGTCAGGAAGCTACATTGCTATCCCTATATACGTCTATGATGCACTGGGGCGCTATTATTGCAACTCCTGGCTACACGGATCCTGTCCTGTTTGGAGCAGGTGGAAATCCTTATGGGACGAGTGTAACAGTCGGTCAAGACGGTAAGATGATTGAGGATGTGCAAGCTGCTGTTAAACACCAAGCAAAACGAACAGTTACAGTTGCGGAATGGGTTAAAAAAGGAAACGCATAAGGTAATAGTGAAGGGGTTGTCCAGGTCTGGACAACCCCTATACTTTTTATGAAAGGTCCAGCGCTCAAAACGAGTCGTTTTGCGCTCAAAGAAGTGCATCCCGCGCCCAAAGCGAGTCGTTTTGCGCCTAAAGAAGGTCAATCCGCGCTCAAAACGAGTCATCAACAAGCTGCCAACTATTGGCGGTTTTTTTATCTTTCATCATGTATAATCTTTATACTTGATATACTTTTTATATCTGTATATACTGAAGCTAATCAATGGAGGTGGTACCCATTAAAGTATGTCCCTATTTAGAATCTTGCTTTGAAATTTTGGGAAGGCGTTGGAACGGGCTTATTATTCATTATTTGTCGATTTGCCCCGGGTTCACTGCCCATTTTTCAGATATGAAACGCGACTTGCCGGATATTACCCCCCGCTCGCTTTCATTGAAATTAACGGAACTCGCTGAACACGGACTAGTCGAAAAGAAAGTGACGGAAGGAACTCCTGTCATTATTTCTTATCATCTTTCCGAAAAAGGGCAACAGCTCGCAATCGCTTTGCAGCCGGTGCATGCTTGGGCGCAAAAGCATATCGAACTCGATTTATCCGATCATACAAAAGAAAAGGGGAATTGAAATGGGAACGAACAATAATATGATTTGTAATATGGAAACAGGCGTCTGCGGGCCTGCTGGCGACGACACGAATACAATGGAATTCATTGATTTGTCAGCACCGAAAAAAACGATTGACCTTTATTATGTAACGGATCCGATCTGCTCGCATTGCTGGGCGTTGGAACCGGTTCTTCGAAAGTTTGTCCATCAGTACGGGCATTACTTCAATATGCACACGTTAATGGGCGGATTGCTTGAAAAGTGGGGAGAAGGCCCCGTCGATCCTGCAAACGGAATATCCGGACCATCCGACGTCGCCGGTCACTGGAGGGAAGTCGGCGAACATTCGCGCATGCCGATAGATGGTACGGTTTGGTATGACAATCCGATCTCATCTTCTTTCATTCCTTCCCGAGTCTACAAAGTGATTCAAAAAAACAATCCTGAACTTGCAAATACATTTTTACGCCGGGCAAGGGAAGAGCTTTTTGCCTTCAATAAAAACATTGCACAAGACGATGTCCTCATCGATATTATCAATCAAGTCGGACTGGACGGAGAGGAATTTGTTAATCAATCCAAGCTCCCTGAAGCTGACACAAAATTGCACGAGGACTTCCAAATCGTACGTCAATTAGGTGTCCGCGGTTTCCCGACAATCGTCATGATGAATGAAGAACAAAAAGGTGTGCGGATTGTCGGGGCAAGATCATTGGAGGACTATGCGAATGCACTCCAACGACTGCTGCCGGATGAAACGATAGAGCCGAAACAGCTTTCCAGGTTCGATCAATTGCTGAAAGAGGAAAAATTATTGTTCTCACGTGAAATTGAAGAATTTTATTCGATTGATAAAAATAAAGTAGAGACATTTGCAAAGGAACAACTGCCGCAAGATGCTTATACGGTTAATAGCCTTCTTGGTGAAAAATATATTCAAGCAAAATAAGTATTCATCTCTAATAAATTCAGCCCACTTAAGCGCTATATGGCAAAAAGTGGGCTGTTTTTTAATATATACGATTGTTATTGTTCCAAAGCCAGCAATTGCTTCTTCATTTCCAATCCGCCTCGAAAGCCGGTCAGATTGCCGTTTTTCGCAATGACGCGATGGCACGGAACAGTGATCAGCAGTGGATTGGCCCCGATTGCGGCTCCGACTGCCCTCACCGATTTCGGATTTTGAATCTTTTCGGCAATATCTGAATAGGAAACGGTCTGTCCATACGGTATTTCCTGCAGAGCCTTCCAGACGGATTGTTGAAACGGAGTGCCGTGCAGATCCAGTGGCATTGTGAACTCTTTGCGTTTTCCTTCCATATAGTCAATCAGCTCCTTTGCATAAGGTTCCAAGACTGATCTATCCTCCACCAAGGTATAAGCGGGAAGTCGTTTCTTTGCCCACGCGGCAAGCTCCTCAAAGGGGGCGTTGTGCGGGCCGGCATAGCAAAGTCCTTCAGCTGTCGCCGCCATATAGATGTTCCAGTGTCCGTGATTCAACAGCATCCAATAGATGATTTTTTCATTTTTCATTTCCATTCCAAATCTCCTTTCGTTACTAATTAACAATTTTCGTAAAAAATGATCCTGTTCGAGAAAGGGTCGATCACCTTCAATTCAAGCGTGTCCCATTGCGTTTTCTCCAAACCGGGATTAGCGAAGCGGTAGCTTTTTTCTGATAGCTTGGTATGATAACTTTTCAAATCATCCATTTTTATGCGAATTGCGCTGCCGGGGGAAGCATCGCCATGATGTTCGGATAAATGCAAATCAGTTCCATCCAAAGAAATTTGGAAATACATTGGCATGTTCTCGGCAAACTGATGTTGCCAATCCAATTGGAATCCTAAGTAATCCAAATAGAAGGCATGAGCCTTTTTAATATCAAAAATCCGAAAGATAGGTGTAATCATTCAATAACGCCCTCCTGTCGTTTCTTTCAATGTAAACGAGTGCTTTTTGAAATGTCAATCTTGATTCAACATACCATGGGGCGGGTAAGGAAGAAAATAGATTGGAGGTCGTTTGAATGAAAAAATTTGCAACATTATCCTTCGCCAGTGCGCTGTCTCTCATGTTGATTGGCTGCGGTACAGATGACCAGAAAGAAGAGCCAACCGTAAAAGAGGAAACGACGGCAACAGAGGAGACTACCGTAACAGAGGAACCTACCTTAAAAGAGGAGACTCCTGCGGACATGCTGCAAAATATGGATGAACTCGATTATGTAGAATTTGAATTGGAAGTTGAATATGCAGGCGATAAAGAGTACGAAGCGGAACTCGAGACGGATAGTATAGGCACTGTTAAAGCTAAAATTGAAGATGAAGTGAATCATGTCGAGAAAAATGGCACAGAGGCGTTCGATGAATTGTATCCCCTCGTTCAAAAGTTGACGATTACACAGCAGACGAACAAAGACGAAGCCATTTCACAAGTGTTGAAAACCTTCAATCTGCCTACTGACTATACGAAATTCGATTTGGAAATTACATTCAACGATGGAACGAAAATTGAATTTGAAGATAAGAAAGGTAAATAAATTAGGCACAGTTATTAAAACAAACGTGGGTTTCATACTCACGTTTGTTTTGATTTGTTATGGCATAGACTTTTGGCAACTGGCCGGCTAATTAAAGATGGTACAATCTTCAAAAGGTAAAAATCAATTACATGCAGACAACTACGAGAGGGGGGTATCCAATGGGACACGATCATGATCATACACATAGCGCGAATAAAAAGGTGTTATTGATCTCCTTTCTTATCATTACGATATACATGATTGTGGAAGCGATCGGAGGGTTTTTGACGAATAGTCTTGCGCTTTTGGCAGACGCGGGCCATATGCTAAGTGACTCGATTTCGTTAGCGATTGCCTTGATTGCATTCAAGGTAGGGGAAAAGGCAGCGAGTAAAAGTAAGACATTCGGTTACAGACGATTTGAAATTTTGGCCGCGGTATTAAACGGCATCACATTAATTGTGATTGCGTTATTTATTTTTTACGAAGCCATTAAACGTTTTACCCATCCACCTGAAGTTGCGACGACAGGAATGTTAATTGTTGGCGGCATCGGCTTGGCTATCAATATTCTCGTTGCATGGATTATGATGCGCGGTGGGGACGTTGAGGAGAATCTTAATATGAAGGGCGCATATCTACATGTCATGAGTGATATGTTAGGCTCGATTGGCGCAATTGCTGCAGCATTGCTCATGATGATCTTCGGTTGGGGGTGGGCAGATCCGTTAGCAAGCATAGTTGTAGCTCTGCTCGTTTTACGCAGTGGTTATCTTGTATCAAAGTCGGGGTTGCATGTATTAATGGAAGGTGTGCCTCAAAATGTAAAGGTGGATGAGGTTATTCGGATCATCCAAAATACAAAAGAGGTACAAGGAGTTCATGATTTACACATTTGGTCCATTACGAGTGGTTTACATGCACTTTCCTGCCACGTAGTTGTGGACGATCAAATGACAATTGGTGAAAGTGAGCGAGTGCTGCGCAGCATTGAACAGGACTTATTGCATCAAAACATCCATCACATTACGATTCAATTGGAAACCTCTGCACATCAGCATGACGATTCGATTCTATGCCAGGCGAAACCCGAATCGTCGGATGGGCATCATCATTAAGATGAGCCCGTGACTCTGTATATTTGCGATTTGCTCTTCCTTGTAAAAAGTGTTATTATAGGGGTATGGGGTATATAAACCTGTGAGGGGTGAAGTTATATGACTGAAACGACAAAGAAAACTGTCCAGCCGAATAAGCAGCAGCTTTTAAATCGGTTAAAAAGAATCGAGGGACAGGTGAGAGGCGTTCACCAAATGATTGAGAACGACCGCTATTGCGTGGATATCCTTCACCAAATAAGCGCAATTCAATCAGCAATGAACAAAGTATCCCTTGCCCTGCTGGAAGATCATACGCATCACTGTGTCGTGAAAGCGATAAAAGGGCAGGACGGAGAGGCGGCTATCCAAGAGCTGATGAGCGTCATGAAAACAATGACCAAATAATTATGCGGATCTTTTTCTTGATATACCCTCGTAGGGTATGATATATTGAAAGCAATAATACACCAAACATTCAGGGAGGTTTTCATCATGAAAGAAGTATTAAAAGTAGAAGGCATGTCTTGCGGCCATTGCGTAAAATCAATCGAGTCAAGTGTCGGCGAACTACAAGGCGTTTCAGCTGTTACAGTGGACCTCGCGAATAAAGAAGTAACAGTTGAGTTCGGTAATGAAACGACGATCGCACAAATTAAGGAAACAATTGAAGACCAAGGCTATGACGTAGCTTAATTAACAATACTTGGCTCACCATGTGGGGTATAAAGAAAGTGAAGCGGTTATACTGAATTGTATAATCCTTCTTTTTTCAAATCAATATACCCCCACCCTGTATAGGAGGGATGCAAATGACAACCGCAGAAAAAAACTTGAAAATTGAAGGGATGACATGCGCCGCATGTGCAAACCGGATTGAAAAGGGCTTATCCAAAATAGAAGGCGTCGAAAAGGCGAATGTGAACTTTGCACTGGAAAGTTCAACAATTTTCTTCGATCCTGATGTGACGAATGTCGATGAGTTCACGTCGAGAATTGAGAAGCTCGGCTTTCATGTCATACAAGACAAAGCTACATTTGACGTAACAGGCATGACCTGTGCGGCTTGTGCGACAAAAATAGAAAGACGCATCAATAAGATGGATGGCGTTTCCAATGCAACGGTCAATTTTGCGCTTGAAACGCTGAATGTCGATTATGACAGCAGTCAAACGACTGTTGACGAAATGAAAGCGACTGTAAAGAAAATGGGGTATGAATTGCTTTCAAAATCGGATGGAAAGGAAAAGATGGACCATAAAGAGCGGGAGATCAAAAGACAGACCCGGAAATTTATAATTTCCGCAGTCCTCACGTTGCCGTTATTATGGACGATGGTGGCACATTTCGAATTCCTTTCCTTTCTATACTTGCCGGCATTCCTTATGAATCCGTGGGTGCAGCTGGCACTCGCGACACCCGTCCAATTCATCATCGGAGGACAATTCTATAAAGGCGCCTACTCGGCATTACGGAATAAAAGCGCCAACATGGATGTTCTTGTAGCGCTTGGAACGAGTGCTGCATATTTTTACAGCCTTTATTTATCCTTCGAGTGGATGAGCGGAGGCAGCATTGGAGAACCGGAGCTCTACTTTGAAGCATCCGCCGTCATCATCACACTTATTGTCTTAGGGAAACTATTCGAAGTGCGAGCAAAAGGGAAAACGAGCCAGGCAATTCAAAAACTGCTTGGCTTGCAAGCGAAAACAGCACGCGTTTTGAAAGAGGGTATTGAACAAGAAATTCCGATTGAAGAGGTCGTGGCAGGGGACATTATCCTCGTCAAACCAGGAGAAAAGATACCCGTCGATGGAGAAATCATTTCCGGCCAATCGGCAATCGATGAATCGATGATTACGGGCGAGAGTATTCCCGTCGATAAAGTGCCTGGAAACTCCGTTATCGGAGCAACGATCAATAAAAACGGTTCATTGCAAATCAAGGCGACGAAGGTTGGAAAAGACAGCGCATTATCGCAAATTGTCAAAGTCGTAGAGGAAGCGCAAGGCTCTAAAGCGGAAATTCAACGGTTAGCGGATAGAATTTCGGGCATTTTTGTCCCGATCGTTGTCGGCATCGCCATTTTGACGTTTTTCATTTGGTATTTTGCCGTCACGCCTGGTGATTTCAGATCTGCTCTCATCCCGACGATTTCCATCTTGGTCATCGCTTGTCCGTGTGCGCTCGGTTTAGCGACACCGACATCAATCATGGCGGGCTCTGGGCGGGCAGCTGAAATGGGCTTGCTGTTCAAAGGCGGCGAGCATCTTGAAAATACCCGTTCCATTGACACGGTTGTATTGGATAAGACGGGAACAGTGACGAAAGGTGAACCGGCGTTAACAGATGTTATCATATCGGAAGGCTTTATTGAACAAGATGTCCTGCAATTAGTCGCTTCATCTGAAAACCAATCTGAGCATCCACTGGCACAGGCAATTGTGACGGGTGTCAAAGAAAAAGGAATCGAATTGATTGAAGTGGAGTTTTTCAAAGCGCTTCCTGGATACGGAATTGAAGCAGAGGTAGCCGGAAAACATGTACTTGCCGGTACACGGAAACTAATGCGAAGCCGGGACATTGCTCTTGAAAATATCCAAGCAACAATGGAGAAAATGGAGAACGAAGGGAAAACGGCGATGCTCATCGCAATCGATGGGGAGCTTGCGGGCATCGTGGCTGTTGCGGATACCGTGAAAGAAACGTCCAAAGAGGCCATACGAAGAATGCAGGAACTTGGTCTTGACGTCATTATGTTGACTGGAGACAACCAGCATACTGCTGAAGCGATTGGGCGGCAAGTCGGGTTAACACATATTATCGCAGAAGTTCTACCTGACCAGAAAAGCGATAAAATCAAGCAATTGCAAGCCGAAGGGAAGAAAGTCGCGATGGTCGGCGACGGTATCAACGATGCACCGGCACTTGCGATGGCGGATATCGGAATGGCCGTCGGAACCGGAACCGATATTGCGATTGAAGCAGCTGATATTACATTAATGCGTGGCGATCTGAACAGTGTTGCAGACGCATTTATCATGAGCCGGAAAACGATGCGCAATATTAAGCAGAACCTGTTCTTCGCCTTCTTCTACAACACGATTGGCATACCTGTGGCGGCGTTCGGTCTGCTAGCCCCATGGGTCGCGGGCGCTGCAATGGCATTCAGCTCGGTATCGGTTGTACTGAACGCGCTTAGGCTTCAACGGGTAAAATTATAACAACAGTTAAAGCCCATCCATTATCGGATGGGCTTAATTTATTACTGAATGAGGCTTTTTACAGCTTTTGACATCGTTGCGCCGTCTGTTTTCCCGGCAAGAAGCGGCTTTGCGATTTTCATCGCGTCTCCCATGTTCATTCCTTGGACGACTCCGGCTTCTGTCAGTAATGCCTTTACTTCATCCTCGCTTAATTGCTTCGGCAAGAAAGATTTCAACAACGCCAATTTCTTCTTTTCTTGTTCAATCAAATCTTCGCGCTGCGCTTTTTCAGCACCTTCCAACGCTTGATTCGTTTGTTTGATTTCGCGGTTGACGATTGCGACTTCCTCTTCTTCTGTCAGAGCGGAGCCCTTCTCTTTTTCAGCCATATCAAGTGCAGACTTCAAAAGTGTCAGCACCCCTTTGGAAAGGGTATCCTTCTCTTTCATTGCCTGTTTCAGTTGTTCGAACACAGTTGTTTTTAACATCGTTCAAATCGCCTCTTTTCATAGATCGAATGCATCCAGCCACTCGATTTTGTGTAATAATTATAAATAACACGCCCCCGATAAGCAACTGAAGTGTTGCGAGCAGTGGGTTAATCCCTTCATTGCAACATACAATAAACAAAAGGCCTAAAAAGGAGGGAAGTCGAGCTGGATAGTATACTCTTACTTGGTGGTCCATCACCATGGAATATCACTTTACTGGTTTTCCATGTTTGTCTAGTCGGTTGTTATGCATTTTTAGTGCAATATTATGCGAAAGCCGGATTGGTTAATAGACATACCTTACTTTTTTCCCTCGGTGTACTCCTACTGTACTTCACTATTGGCAGCCCCTTTACTATCATCAGCCATCTCTCATTCAGCTTGCATATGATTCAGATGAGTATTCTTTTCTTCATCATCCCTCCTCTTATTTTGCTAGGCACTCCTGAGAATCTCTACAGGAAAACATTGAACTTTCCAAAGCCATCGTGGATAAAAAAACTTCATTTCCCTCCCAAAATTGCCCTCTATGTATTTGGGCTAATATTGCTCCTGTATCATTTGCCTTTCATTCTCACATTTATTTCAAAAAACGCCCTTCTGCAGAGTGGATTTATTTCCGGCATGTTTTTACTTTCCTTCATCATGTGGTGGCCAATCGCATCACCAGATCCAAATCGGCGACTCGATAAGCGCGACATGAAACGGTATGCGATGACGAGCGGCTATGTGTTGTTACCAGCGTGCCTGTTTTTCATATTGGCAGCCTTGATTGGGGAAATTGAAAATCCTTTATTCGTACAACTGACTGTACATCTTTGCATGCCAGAAACTTTGGGTACAGTCACTTTGCTCCCGTCGCCATTCAACACAAAATATGATCAGTTCATGGCAGGAGTAATTATGATGGGGCTGCATAAATGCGGATTGGTTATGGCGCTCAAGCTTGAAGATAAAATGATTGCCGCTCAACCGAAGTCGGAAAAAAACGAAACTTATCCTCCGGCGCAAACGTATTGTGAGAAAAGGGATAAAGGGGGAGGTTTTGTTGAAAAACTATGAGGTGCGGCATATCTTTATGGCAATCGGGCTCGGTATTTTAGTCATCTCACCGTTCCTGCTACTGCCTTTGCCTACATTCGTTGCAACGAATATACATGATCCACAGGGCTGGGTCGTCATTTTGCCGGGCAAAGCGTATTTGCTCTATGCATTTGGATTCCTGTTTTTATCCGCATCTGCACTTATTTTATTCGTTTTGAACCTCAGCAAAGCCGCAAAGATCGGCAGCATTGCCAGCCTGCTGTTCAGTGCATTTTTCTTTGTGAGTGCAATCCAGATATATACGTCTCTTTCGGGTGAATCAATTTCCTTCAGAGAGTCATTATGGTCTGATCGCCACTCGTATGCTTGGGAAGAGGTGGAGAAGGTGCACTTTAATCTTGCGGCGGATGGCTTTCCGAAATATGAATTTTATTTCAAGGACGGCAATGAGCTGACCTTTTCGGAAAACGGGCATATACGCATGTGGCGCACTGCGATTGAAGGGGAATTGAAGAAACACGAAATCGAATTTGAGAAAAAATATAATTGAACAGGATGAGGAGCGGGCCCAGTTGAGGTTCGCTCTTTTTATTGATTGACATGAAAAATAAATATTATCTATTGAATAATTAATTTACTTAAGTTGAAGCGAACCCGGCCGATATTAGCAAAGTTGTGTAATTAAAAATAGGAGATGTATAGTATGTTTACAAGTATTAAAAGGAAATTGTTATTCTCTTTTTCATTGGTGATAATATTAGTACTCATGTACGGCATTTATAATATATCAGTCGTGATGAAAAGCAACAACGAAGCAAAAAATATAGTGGAGAAAGAGCTTCCGTTATTGATTGCCCATGAACAGATGGCGTTGACGATGGCGAACCGTATTTCGACAGCCCGGGGGTATGTCTTATACGGAGGAGATTTTAAGGATAGGTTCAATGAGTACAGCAAAACTGGAATGAAAAATGAAAAGATCATCCGGGATATTCAAGAAACGGATGAATTCGACCGGCTCATCGAGCAGACGGTAGCATGGCGGACAATCATCACCGATGAAGTGTTTGTCGAGTATGATAAAGGCAACAAGGAGTTAGCGCTGAAAAAATTAGAGCAGTCGACTCCGATGGTTCGTGAAATTATGGCAGGGTATGAAAAATTGGCAGCGGACTATGAAGCGAATATTCAAGCCGCAGAAGCGAAGATTATTGCAGGTGGGAAACAGACGTTTACCATCGTCAGTGTTGTGACGGTTTTAGTGATCCTCTTAAGCATAGCAGCCGCACTTTTCACTGCCGAACAAATTACAAAACCGATCAAAATGGTAATGAACCGTATGTTGGAGATGGCTAAAGGCGATTTAAGCAGCGAGAACATGGAAACGAAGGCTAAGGATGAAGTGGGTCAGCTTGTTCATGCCGCAAATGAAATGAGCCATAACACCCGGAATCTATTACATACGATTAATGATATCTCTGCTTCAGTCACGGCTCAAAGTGAAGAGCTGACGCAATCCGCGAATGAAGTGAAAGCCGCTACCGATCAAGTTGCCATGACGATGTATGACCTGGCGGAAGGTGCGGAATCACAAGCGACACAAGCAGGGAATCTATCTGACTTGATGGACTCGTTTGTTCACCAAGTGGAAGAGGCCGATGACAAGGGCGGCCATATTCAAGTGGCTTCTACAAAAGTGCTGGATATGACGGCAGAAGGTCGCCGTTTAATGGATCTTTCCAATGAACAAATGGGTAGAATCGATAAAATCGTGCAATATTCAGTAGAAAAAATCCAAGGATTGGACGCCCAATCACAGGAAATTTCGAAATTGGTCGTCGTCATCAAGGCGATTGCCGATCAAACGAATTTATTAGCATTGAATGCGGCGATTGAAGCGGCACGTGCTGGCGAACATGGCAAAGGTTTCGCAGTCGTTGCCGAAGAAGTGAGAAACTTGGCGGAACAGGTATCCATTTCTGTCACTGACATTACAAAGATTGTTGATGACATTCAATCCGAATCCAGCTCTGTCGCTGCCTCCCTATTGGAAGGATACGGGGAAGTCGAGAAAGGAACGGAACAAATTACGCAGACGAGCCAAACATTCAACGACATTAATGATGCTGTGACTGAAGTCGCTGCACATATTTCAACGATTTCAAGCAATTTATCCGATATGGTAACCCGCAGTCAAGAAATGCGCAGCTCCGTTGAGGAAATCGCAGCCATCACGGAAGAGACGTCAGCAGGCGTTGAACAAACATCCGCGTCGACGCAACAGACAAACAGCTCAATGGAAGAAGTGGCAATGAGCTCAGAGCAACTGGCGAAATACGCAGAAGAACTCAATCGGAACGTTCTTCAATTCAAATTGTAAGTGAGAAAGGGGGCTGTCCTAGGACAGCCCCCTCATTTTTGCCGAAGATGACAGATATCGGTCATTTCCTATGAGTTATCGGTCATTTCCCGACAAATATCGGTCAAGTTCACAAAGTTATCGTCATTTCGGGATCTTTGACTCACTCGATGCCGACTTATATCTTCTTCACAAACTCCGATTTCAACTGCATTGCGCCGAATCCGGGGATTTTGCAATCAATATCGTGATCGCCTTCGACCAGCTTGATGTTTTTCACCGTCGTCCCCATTTTGACGACATTTGAGCTGCCTTTCACTTTCAAGTCTTTGATAACTGTGATCGTATCGCCGTCGTTCAACTCATTTCCATATGCATCGCGGACGACAGCTGCTTCAGCTTCTGCCTCCTGGGATTCAGCTGTCCACTCGTATGCGCATTCAGGGCAAACAAAGAGATTTCCATCTTCATATGTGTATTCGGAATTACATTTTGGGCAATTAGGTAAATTGTTCATGACTTGATTCCTCCATCTGATAGTATCAATCATACTATAGCAGAGAACAGGATAAATCCAAGTCTGCGGGAGCAAGACGAAACTGTATTTGTATAAATCTCAAGTATTTGCTATATTATAAGCAATATGGAATCGTAGAAGTGGCCAAGTAAATGAAAATTGTGAAACAGAAAGTATGGCGCCTTGCTGAGAGCCGTACCACCGCTTTTCATTGAACCCTACCACGGAGATGTCATGCAAACATGACCGGGTCGTTTTCGTTACAGAACGTTCGAGGGCTTAGCATGGCTAGGCCGAATGAAGGTGGTACCACGTCTATTCAGCGCAAAGACGTCCTTATATAGGACAGCTTTGCGCTTTTTATTATGATAGGGAGGAAATCAAGATGAGTAATCAGAAAAACGATTTTTCAAAATGGTATATCGACACGATCCAGAAGGCGGATCTAATGGACTACACGCCTGTCCGCGGATGTATCGCATTTAAACCGGACGGCTTTGAAATTTGGGAGCATATCCAAGCCGAAATGGATAAGCGTTTCAAGGAGACGGGCCACCGGAATGCATACTTCCCGATGTTAATTCCAGAATCGTTCTTCCAAAAGGAGAAGGATCATATCGAAGGATTCTCCCCTGAACTTCCATTTGTGACGGAAGCCGCCGGCGAGAAATTGGAAGAGCGACTTGCTTTGCGTCCTACGTCCGAGACGATGATCGGCCACTTGTATTCCGATTGGATCAAAAGCTACCGGGATCTTCCGGTTTTAATTAACCAATGGGCGAACGTCTTCCGTTGGGAGAAACGGACATTGCCTTTCATTCGGACATCTGAATTTTTATGGCAGGAAGGGCATACTGCGCATGTGGATGAAGAAGAAGCACGTGCAGAAACAATGCAAATGTTGAACATTTATAAAGAAGTTGTGGAAGGGCTATTGGCAATTCCAGTCTATGACGGACAAAAAACACCATCCGAGCGTTTCGCAGGTGCGGTCGATACGTATTCGATCGAAGCAATGATGAAGGATGGAAAAGCGGTACAAGCGGGTACATCCCACTATTTAGGCACGAAGTTTGCGGAAGCATTCGACATCAAATATTTGACGAAAGAAAACCGTCATGAATTCGTCCATACGACGTCATGGGGAACTTCAACGCGCCTGATCGGTTCGGTCATCATGGTGCACGGCGACGAGCAAGGGCTTGTATTGCCACCACGCATCGCACCGACGCAAGTTGCCCTGATCCCGGTCGGTCCTTGGAAGAAGAACCCTGCCATCATGGAGAAGTTGGATGAAGTTTTCGCGGAGTTGAAGGCGAAAGGCATCCGCGTGAGGTTGGACGATTCCGATCAGTCTCCTGGATTCAAGTTCAATGAGTGGGAACTGAAAGGCGTACCTGTTCGCGTTGAACTAGGGCCACGTGATTTGGAGAACAATCAGGCGCTTATGAAAGCACGTGACGAAGACGAGAAAGTCGCTGTCGACTTGGCGAATATCGTCGGAAGCATTGAGCAGGAATTGCAAACGATGCAGACACGCTTGCTTGAAAAAGCGCGCGCATTCCGTGCGGAGCATTCCCACACGCATATCGACACAATAGAGGAACTGAGGAAGCACATCGCGGACTCGGCTGATAAAGGCGAAATCCCTGGTTGGATCCTTGCCGGCTGGTGCGGCGATGACGCGTGCGAAGAGCAAGTGAAGGACGAAACGATGTTCACGACGCGCAACATTCCATTCAATCCACCGGCTGAAAAGTCGACGTGCATCAATTGCGGAAAAGAAGCTAAGCATACAGTTTGGTTTGCAAGAGCTTATTGATATTTTGAATAAATTAGGCTGCCATCCCTTGGGAGGCAGCCTTTTTGCGCGATGCAATAAATTTGCGGATTCATTTAATGGGGGACTGAAGCTGTTAGATCTTCGAGCGGTGATAAAAGGGTGCTAAGCGGTGATAAACTCCTCCTGAGCGGTGATAAAGTGCCTCCGAGCGGTGATAAACCCGTCATAAGCGGTGATAACTCCTCAAGTTGGTGGTGAATTCATGCGATTCGGTGGTAAAGTGCCCCGAATCGGTGGTAATGCACGGAGAGTCGGTGGTAATAGGCCGAGAATCGGTGGTAAATCGCTTCAAGTCGGTGGTAAAGCTCGGAAAGTTGATGAAAATACCCCGAGGCGGTGATAAATCATGGAGAGGCGGTGATAAAGTACCTCAAGTCGGTGATAACTCCCCTCAAGTCGGTGATAACTCCCCTCAAGTCGGTGATAGACTCATCCCGCCGACTCCCGCCGATCCCCATAAAAATGCAGCCATGCCTCGTGGATGCCGCCTGCACAATTTTCATTTGCCAAAAAAAGATTCTCGCACGGGTCCATTTCCAGCAACTCCGGCTGGGCATTGCCGACGATGACGGAAGGGTGGCTGAGGGAAAGCATATCCCGGTCGTTGCCGGAGTCGCCTGCGATAAGAATTTTAACGCCATCCCTCGCATACCTGCCAAGCGCATATTCCAAGGCGTTCCCCTTACCAGCACTACTAGGAAGCACGTCGATATCCCGGCTCGAGCTGAAGATGAATGAATGGGCAATCGCTTGGTCCTCAAGAGCTTTCTTGAATTCATGCACCGCCCCGATATCATCAGACACGGTAAAGGAAACACGCCGTTCATCGGGCAGTTCCTGTCTTTTCAATGCAGGAAAAAATGCCGCACTCTCAGCAATCATCCTAGGTTGCCAATCCTCCTGCATGCGATCTTTCCAATCAAGATCTTCCTCCAAATCACCTCGATAAATAGCCGTACCCACATCTGTTATAAGCAGGTCCGGCATCGGCAATCCCTCCTCCGCCATGAGCGATCGGGCGGAGGATAAATGCCTACCGGTCACATAGATGAGCGCCACTTCGTCCGGCGAGCCATCAAAAAACTGAAGCAATCGCCCAAGCGCTTCCTTGTCGCCGACAAACGTTCCATCCAAGTCAGTCGCTAGCAAGTACTTTTTGTTTTCCAAGAATGACCACCTCATACAATCCATCCATTTTCTTAGCAACGCTGTCCCAATTGAATTCCCAGCGTGCATAGGCCGCAGCGCGCCGTCCGAGGGAACGGGTAAATTCACGGTTCGCCGCAAGCAGCTTCATGGCGAATGCTAAATGTTCCTTGTTCTCCTTTTCGACATGGAGACCCGTCTCCCGGTGGCGGACAACATCCTTCAACCCACCAACTCTTGAGGCGATGACGGGGCTGCCGCATGCTTGCGCTTCCGCAGCGACCATTCCGAATGATTCATACGTCGAAGGCACGATGACGGCAGTCGCTTTATTGAATAGCTCTGCCAATTGGCGCTGGGAACGGGCGCCGATAAAGTCGACATGCCGCTCCAAGCCCGCAACCGCCTTTTTCAATTTCGGGCAAGTCGGCAATTTCTTGTCGAGATCGATTTTATCCGGATCTCCTCCCGCAATGACCAGCTTGGTGGAGGAAGGAAGTTCGTGCCTCTCCATCAATAGGCGGAATGCATTCAGAAGCGTGTAAATCCCTTTCGTCACTTCAAGTCTTCCAGCAAATGCGAAGTAAGGACGCGCCTTTTCTTTCTGAGTGGAAGGCTTAAAGCGATGATCAACTCCGATGGGAATGACCTTAATTGGGGAAGGATTCTTAACGAAGCTATTGATCAATTTCCGTTCAGACGCAGTCGTAGCAACGACCGTGTCGGCCAACTGCAAAATCAATTGTTCAGCGGAAATCCGTTTTGGTTCCGTGACGCCGGTTGCCTGTTGTTTTGCAACGCCTAGTGAGTGGGAAGTGTGAATCCATGGCAGACCATAGTCCTCGGCCAGTTTTGCACCGAGAAGCCCGGATAGCCAATAATGGGTATGCACGAGGTCATAAGACGACAGGTCAATAAGACTTTGCATTTCATCATAGAAATCATATAGCATGTTGTACATGTCACTTTTCGGCACATAGCCTTTTACCCCTGCTGAGACGCGGATCACCCGGCATCCCGAACCGAATTCTTCAACTTGTGGGACTGCCGCATCCGCCCAATGTGTAATGACATCTACTGCATGTCCTCTTTTATCCAATGAAAGTGCCAATTGTTTAACATAATTGTTTTGTCCGCCTGCCTGTTCGCCTCCAAGCGCTGCAAGCGGATCGCCGTGATCAGAAATGAATACTATTTTTTTCTTCATATAAATCTCCCTTTCGAAGATAGCAGAAGTATCCTGGTATCTAGTGTCTTTATTTACCCGGATTGTTAAATAGTAAACATTATTCAGTTAACAATCTTAATAAAATAATAAACTCCTCCCAAACTTTATTCAGGAGGAGTTTCAACGTATCCATTTAATTAGCTATCGTATTTTCCATTACATTCAACAGTTCTTCCACCGTCATTGTCCGCTCGCCACCGCCTTGGACAAATGCATCATTTCCGCCGCCTTTGCCGTTGAGAAGGGGCAAGACCGAAGTGGAAACCAGTTTCATGCTTGTCCCTGACGATGTGCCCCTTGCTGCGACGAACTGCAGGCGATCTTCATTCTCAGCAACGAGAAGGGCGATTGCCGATTCATACTCGGCAACAATCAGCTTTGCCAATTTTTGCAGTTCCTGCACGGTCCTATCGGTAAATGAAGCTCTTACTATATTGCCATTCTTATTGTCCAATAAGTTTTTCGCCTCGAAAAACAATAACTCTTCCTTTGCATTTTCCAATGCTTTTTCCAATGTATGGTGTGAAGCTAAAAGCCGCTCAATTGCATCACTCACTCCGTTTTCAGGGGCACTTAGCAATTTGGAGGCGGCAGACAGCTCCTCATGCTTCCGATGCAATTGTTGCAGGACCCGGCTGCCGCAAGCGAAGTTGACACGGACTTTCCTTCTCTGTTTTTCCGTGGAGATGATTTTCAGCAATCCGATTTGTCCAGTCGAGGTCGGGTGGGTGCCCCCGCAGCCGTTATAGTCGAAATCCGGTATGATGACAAGCCTGATTTCGTCCGTCACGGCCAATTGTTTCCGCAATGAATACTCGGAAAGCTCGTCCTCCGTCACCCATTTCGTTTCGATCGGGCGGTTCTCCAAAATGATCTCGTTCGCAAGCTTTTCAGCAGCCGCTAATTGCTCGGCCGTCACGTCATCTACATCCAAGTCAATGGAAACAAGTCCTTTGCCTAGATGGAAACTGACTGTCTGAAATCCGAAAAGACGGACAAAAGCGGCCGTCAAGATATGCTGTCCCGCATGCTGCTGCATATGGTCAAGGCGGCGCTCCCAATCGATTTCCCCCTCCACTTCCTTTTTGGAATGAAGTTCTTCGCCAAGGTAATGGCGGACTTCACCGTCCACTTCCTCCACATCGATTACCCGTACCCCTTCAATCGTCCCCGTGTCATGCGGCTGCCCGCCACCTGTCGGATAAAACGCCGTGTTGCTCAATACGGCATACAGGCGCCCCTCCGAATCCACTCCATTCTCAACAATGCGTGCTTTGAAAGTCTTTTTATAGGCATTTTGATAATAAATACGGTCTTTTAACATGCTGCCATCCCCCAGTGTGAGTAGTTTATCAACAGTGTACAATAAATAGAAAAGGGCTTCCCACTTATTTCAGTGAGAAGCTCCGTTCATTTTTTTCTCGAAAGGAAAGGATCCTTTCTACTAACATATCGTACTTGTCTTTCCATAATACTCTCATCGCCAATGTCAGGAACAATAGAAATCCTAGCAGAATCACTGATATGATACTCGTTATCTTGAAAAACAGCATCTCCTGAAATCCGCCAAGTCCCATGGCGATAACAACGCTGCTGACAAAAACAATCGAACTAATTGGCAGCAGTTGAATGAAAATATCGTAGTTCCTTCTTTTGAGAAACTTCATCGTAAAAGGTGTAATGAATGCGATCAGTGTTATATATAATAGAACGATCAGTGTATCGATGACGACCATAAAGACATCCATAAACAAAAGCCCCCTTGCTATCTACTATTGCAATTTATACCCTATATTCTTATAACATATGCATACGAAGAGAAGAATCTACTTTTATACCTATAAAAAAAGAAGGGGAAAAAAGGATCCCCCTCCATGACTCCATTCATTCGATAATTTCGAAACTTTGCAGCATATGATAGAATCTTGCACCGTGCCCTTCTGCTGCCTCAAGGAAATACTTCTCGGTAATGACAAAGCTCCCATCTTTGCCATTGCTGATAACGTACACATCAATAACCTTTCCGTCCCATGTCGATTCGGTCAGACCATGCAGCCAATAGCCTTCCACGGGTTCCGACACGGTTTCTACGCCCCGCAGATCGGGGAAGTCGACCTTCAACTTTTCCTCAATCTCCTTCACAAGAGCTTCCGGCTTGTCGGATGGATATTGTTTGATTTCCATGCTCACTTCCGGATACTTCTCGGGAAGAGGCTCGATTGTAGTGATGATATCAGCGTCTTCTCCCTTGATCATTTTATAGCGGGATTCATCCACGTAAATGATATACTCGGAATCCTTTCCTTCATTCAAATGGACTTCCGTCGGTTCATCTTGCCCTTCAATGCTTTGGATGATCTCCTTTTCAGGAGCGAACATATCCTTGATTCCTTTGATCAATGCCAAGCCAGGCTCGGTCTGTAAGGTGAATGCAAGGATAAGTGCCGCCGCTGCTATCAGCACTGCGGGGACCCATCTCTTTTTCCTTTTCATTTCCGAACGCTTCCCTTCGAATAGTTCTTTATTGATTTCATTCCAAACGTCGTCCTTCAGTTCGTGCACATCTTCATCGGTTTGCTTTTCAAGCTCCCTTTTTATCCGCTCGTCAAATTTGCTCATCAGGACATATCCTCCTTTCGCATGGCCTCCAACTGCTCTTTTAACCGCTTCCGTCCTTTGAATAATCGCGACTTGACGGTGTTGTGATTCAACCCTAAAATGTCCGCAATCTCTTTTTCGGAAAATCCTTTAATATATTTCAAGATGAGCGGAATCCTGTGCGAATCGTCCAATGCTTGAATACTATCGTAAAGCTCCGTCAACTGATCGAAAGATTCCTCCGCAATGGAAGGATCGTTCTCCAGCGTTTCGATATTCGAAAGAGGGGACTCTTTTTTCAGTAAACGAAGACATTCATTCGTCAATATCCGATAAAACCAAGGGTCGAAAGGCAATGCCGGATTGTAGCTTCCGATTTGGCGGTACACACGAATGAACGTTTCCTGCACCGCATCCTTCGCCATCTCACGGTTGCGGGTGATGGCGCTCGCCGTCCGGATTGCCGGATTGGCATACGCTTCATAAAATTGCCGGAAAGCGGCTTTGTCGCCTGCCCTTATTTTCCGAACCCACTTTTCCTGCTGCACACGGTACACTCCTTTCAGAACAACCGAATTTGTTGCTCTCACTATATATACCCTCAGTTTTGACGAAAAGTTTTCAGGGAAACAAAAAACCGCATCACGAATCATGGTTCAGCGTCCAAAGCGATCCGCCCGCCATCATGGTTGGCAAAATTTATAAGAAAAATTTCATCTTTGTTATATACATATTAGAACAAAGTGTGTTATATTGAACCTATAACAAATGGAGAGGTTGTGACGTTCATGTCTGAACTTGCAAACATACCTTGGAGTCTTGTTTTACCGCTTCTTGTACTTCAACTGATCCTGATGGTTGTCGCTTTAGTCGATCTCATTCGTCATCAACGGACGAACGGGCCATTCATCATGTGGATTTTCATCATATTACTCGGCAACATCATTGGCTCGGTTTTGTATTTCGTCTTCGGGAGGAAGCAAGCATGACCCAATTGCTGCAAGTAAGTGATCTATCGAAGATTTACGGGAGTCATAAAGCCGCAGATTCGATTACATTCGAATTGGAGGAAGGCACATCGACAGCCCTGATCGGGCCGAACGGGGCGGGGAAGACGACGACATTGTCCATGCTCGCTGGACTTGTCACGCCGTCGAGCGGATCGATTCTTTTCCAGGGTCAACCGAAGCCGGATATCCGGGCTTCCATTGGCTACCTGCCTCAATACCCGAAGTTTTTTTCTTGGCTGACAGCACTTGAGTTCACAGAAATGGCAGCCGTATTGAGTGGTGTCGAAACTAGGCAGGCATTGGCGGAAGCGAAAAAGACGCTTGAGTTCGTCGGCCTTGGGGATGCCATGAAAAAGAGGACGGGAACGCTTTCCGGGGGGATGAAGCAAAGGCTTGGATTAGCGCAGGCGATTGTCCATGGACCGGAGCTGCTGCTGTTGGATGAACCGGTATCCGCGCTTGACCCGGTCGGAAGAAGGCAAGTGATGAATCTATTGAAGGAACTTCAACAGAAAACGACAATTCTCTATTCAACTCATATTTTGAATGATGCGGAAGAGATGACAGACCAGCTGTTATTTTTGCGCAAAGGCGTCCTTGTCGAAAATGGATCGCTTGAGACAATCCGTGAAAAATACGCGAACCCTCGTATTCTTATCGAATTCGATTCTATGGAAGAGGCGGAGCGATTCACAGCACTTTCCCCTTGGGCAGTCAAGATGGAGAAGAAGCAAGTTTCCATCGACGCAGTCAAGGAAGGAGTCGGCACGCCTGAAGTAATCGAGCTGCTGCATACAAATTCTCTCCATGTTCGGAAGGTTGAGTTGCAGACTGCGAGTTTGGAAGAAATCTTCATGAAAGTGGTGATGGAGGGATGAGCAGCCTCAATGTACTGTTGCGCAAGGAATGGCGTGAAAACATGCGTAACTTTAAACTTTATTGGATTCCGATCGTGTTTATCATCTTTGGGGTGATTGAGCCTATCTCGAACCACTTTCTGCCTGAAATTATGAAAAGTGTAGGGAACTTGCCGGAAGGGACGGAATTCACCTGGCCGGAATTCCGAGGGGAAGACATTTTCGTTTCATTGATGAGTCAATACCAGATGATCGGCATACTAATTATCATCCTTGCATTTATGGGATCCATCTCGGGTGAGCGGAAATCAGGGACGGCAACGCTTCTATACGTGCGACCTATGTCATTTGCCCAATATTTCCTCAGCAAATGGATTGTCGTCAATGTGGTTGTATTGGCAAGTGTTTGGTTAGGTTTTTTTGCGGCATGGTATTATATCGGGATTTTATTTAACTCAGTGGCGGCTGGGGAAGTCTTCACATTTTTAGGAACGTATAGTTTGTGGCTCGTTTTCGCTGTCACGGTCGTGCTTGCACTAAGCGCTTGGTTGTCATCCGGAGGCGCTGCGGGTCTGTCCATCTTAATCCTGCTCGTTTTCCAGATCATTGATGGCGTCGTCGGCGCGTACTGGACAGTGACTCCGTGGAAATTGAGCGTATATGCATCAACCGCATTCGGTGCATCTGCCGATCAATCAGCCTTTTGGATGAGTGTCGGGCTTACGGTCGCCCTCATTATTGCGCTTGTCTTTTTCGGTATATACATGACGAAACGGAATGCTGCCAAGACATTGGTCTGACATTTCCCGGGGAATATCGACAGGTACCGACACGAATAGTTGCAATAAAAAAGTAGAGGCTTGGAATTTTTCCGCCTCTACTTTTTTGAGCTTATTTATATTTCTCCTCGCTCGACGAACTGCTTTTCGTATCATGGTGATGCTCTTCCTCATGTTCTTCCAATCTAACATCCTCCAATGGAATCGGATCGACGTTCTTCATATCTTCATGCATGTCGTAGATGCTTTCCTTGTCTGTCGGCAAGTTTTCCGGGTTGTCCATGAAAGGACCTTCAGCGTCTTTCCGATCTTCTGAAGTAAATGGCTTTTTCTTATTCAATGAAAGCACTTCCTTTCTGTTCTTATTCTATTCACTTTATCTGCTTGACCTAAACATGAAGCACATTCAACTGAAATGTGTTTTCAGACGATTCTGGGGGTAAAGTAATGAAAGCAAATGAAAAAGGAGTGTTTAACATGGAGAAAAGATATGACGGTAAGCGCGAAGCCGTAGAAGCCGAAGAAGTAGAAGACACGGAAAGGGATAGCAGGGCGCAAATGACGGATAGCGGTGAAATGTTGGCAGGTGACGACATCGTGCAGCCTAGAGATGCCAATGCAGGAACGGTTCCACGCATCAACACCGATCATTTATGACAAGGGAAGGCTGCCTCCCATAGATGTAGGAGACAGCCTGCCTTTCAGTTGAAATTAGCGACGCTGATTCTTGTGATTGCCGAATCGGTCCTTGAATTCACCGATTTCCTGTTGCGCTTTGCCTTTCAATTTATCCATTTTGCCTTCCGCCTGCAACATAGCATCATCCGTTGCATTGCCATATTGATCTTTTGCTTCACCTTTGACTTTATTGACGGCACCTTTTACCTTATCCGAGTAACCTCTTTCTTTCATGATGAAAACCTCCTTAAAGAGTAGTAGTTTTTCAATACCCTGCAAGGAAAAAAGGCAAACGTACAGATCGGGACGGCCTGAAATTTCAAAAAGGCAAGAGTGGAAAGTCCTTGAAAATTATGTCGAAATTTTGGTTGAACTTACCTTTTCCCATATTTGTCCGCTTTATATAATGGATGAAGACATATGCAATTCTTGGAGGAGATGGAATGATTAGAAAAGGACGTTTTGCAGTTTGGAACGGTAAAGAATATCCACTTCTTTCGCAGCGGCGTACATATTATTTGCAATCCGGAAATCCGGAAGATAAGGAAATCGGGTTTGTCGAAATAGGCACAAGAGGTTATTTATTCAAGGAAATCAGCACGGATGAGCTGGAAGATGCTTACGAGGTGTTTCCCTATGCTATCCTATCCGGCTATCGTTTTGCATTGGAGAGTTATGAAGAGGAGAACCGTATCGCAACGTTCGTGACGAACAACCCGTTTGCCCAAAAGAAAGTCGCTGTCAGTCCTTACGGAAATGAATTCCGGATCGACATTCCGATGGACCAAGTCGAAATACTGGAGGACCGTATTCCCATTTTGGGCTTCGAATCATAAAAAAAGATGAAGGAATTTACTACATTCCTTCATCCGCTATTTTTTTTACATTCACAAGTACATACAAACTATCATCCGATTCGGAAGGGGTTCCCCGCCCGTCGGTATTATTGGAAACGAAGTAAAGCGAATCCCCATCCGAAAAGACGTCCCGAATACGGCCGTAACCTTTGATTTTTCTTGTGATCTCCATCGTTTCCGGGTCGATCACCAAAATGGCTTCCCCCCTTAGCGCCGCGACAAATAGCAATCCATTATGAAACGTCATCCCGGATGGCGCCCACGTCTCACTTGCTCCGGAAGTGAGCAGTGGGGAAAGCATGCCTTCCTTGCTTTCATTCCCTTCAATTTCAGGCCATCCATAATTCCCGCCTTGAACAATTTCATTGATTTCATCATTAGCGGACTGTCCATGCTCTGAAGAATAAAGTTCACCTTTCGAATTCCAAGCAAGTCCTTGAGGGTTCCGATGCCCCGTACTGACAATTTTAAAGCTGCCATCCTCTTGAAGCTGCACAATCTTTCCGTTGAATGAATGAGGATTTTGCGCGTTTTCAGGTGTGGCTCCATCACCAATCGTGGCAAACAAATTTCCTTCCGGCGACAACGCGAGCCTTCCCCCATGATGGACAGGCCCCGATTCAATCATATCCAAAAGAATGTCTTCTTCATGCCATCCCTCTCCATCGCGGAACAGTGTCACAATACGGTTGACCGGCTTCCCGCCGAGGTCATACGTGTAGTAGGCATAAGCGAGTGATGTTTCATTGAAATCCTTGTGAAGTACAAACCCCAGCAACCCTGCTTCCGCTGCAGTGGATAAAGGCTCCGATAGAAAAACCTTTTCCCGAACCATCTTTCCATACTTTTCTCCATACCTTTCAATCCGCACAATTGCCCCATCCCGTTCTGCCACGAATAACCTTTCTCCATCCGAATCGATAGACCAAGGGGACTCCAAATTTGTTGCGATCCGGGCAGCGGCGTACGTGCTGTCATCCGCTTTGTCCGCAGACGAGCATCCCGCAAGTCCGAGAATGATACACAAAAACATAAGCCGTTTCATTCTGCACCTCCTCCATAATTGTTCCATTTCAACATAATATACCGTATTTGAAGAATGTTTTCCGAATTTGTATGAAATCAATGGTAAAACGGACATGCTTTGTACTAACTACGGGAGGAGGAAGGAAAATGACAAATGATCAAAAGGATCAAAAAGGATTGTCGAGGCGCGACTTCCTTAAAACGACAGGGATCGCGACTGGAGCGTTAGTAGGCGGAGGCGTTATCGGGGGACTCATCGGATACAACTCCAAAAAAGACGGAAAAACGACAAGCGGAACAAATGCCGAAACAGGGCATGAAGCGCCGCCGGCAAGAGGGCTGATGTTCTTTCAAAATAAATATGATTTCAATGTGCTATCGCATGCCGTTGAGCGGATTTTTCCGGAGGATGATCTTGGGCCGGGCGCAATAGGACTTGGTGTCCCGTATTTCATAGATAACCAGTTGGCAGGAAACTATGGCAGCAATGCGCGAGAATACATGCAAGGGCCGTTTTTTGCAGGGGAAGCGACACAAGGGTATCAAAGCAGGTTGACACGTGCCGAGATTTTTAGACAAGGGATTGCAAAAATGGAAGAAGAGGCGCAGAAACGGTATCAGAAAGGATTTGCCTCGTTGGATGCCGCTCAAATGGACGAGATCCTTACATCATTCCAAAAAAATGATGTGGAAATGAAAGGTGTTTCGTCAGAATTCTTTTTCAAGATGCTTCGCCAAGCGACATTAGAAGGTGCATACGCAGATCCGATCTATAGTGGAAATGTAAATATGGACGGCTGGCGTATGAAAGGATTCCCTGGCCACCAAATGGCATATATCAACATGATCGAAGATGAGAAGTTTCAAAAAATCGAACCAAAATCAATTAGCACGATGCAGCATTGACGGAGGGATTAACTGATGGCGAAAACGTTGGATAAGGTTGATGTAGTGACAGTGGGAGTCGGTTGGATGGGCGGAATCATCGCAGCCGAATGCGCGAAGGCGGGATTGAAAGTGCGCGGTCTGGAAAGAGGGAAATCGCGCGGCACTGCTGATTATCAAATGGTGCATGACGAATATCGCTATGCGATCCGCTATGAGCTGATGCAGGATTTGTCGAAGGAGACGATTACGTTCCGCAACCACCGCAAAATGCGCGCGCTTCCGATGCGGCAGTTAGGTTCATTTCTCCTCGGTGAGAATCTTGGCGGTGCGGGGACGCACTGGAATGGCCATACGTTCCGCTTTTTGCCGTACGATTTTCAAATTAAGACAATGACCGATCAAAAATATGGGAAAAACAAACTTTCAGCAGATTATTTACTGCAAGACTGGGGTGTCACGTACGACGAATTGGAGCCCTACTTCGATAAGTTCGAAAAGACGGCGGGCATATCGGGAGAGAATACAAATCCTTTCGCGGGCAAGCGTTCTTCTGAATTCCCGACACCGCCGATGAAAAGGACTCCGATTCTGAAAAAATTTGAGACTGCTGCTTCTTCAATGGGCTACCATCCGTACATGTTACCTTCTGCCAATCTGTCGGAAGTATACGAAAACCCGGACGGACAGACAATCGGCGCTTGCCAGTACTGCGGATTTTGCGAACGGTTCGGCTGTGAATACGGAGCAAAAACGTCGCCGGAAATTACTGTTGTACCGACAGCGATGAAAACAGGGAACTTTGATATTACATTCCATGCCAATGTCGTTGAAGTCCTGAAGTCCGGCAATAAAGTTACCGGCGTGAGGTATGTGGATACTCAAACCGGCGAGGAGTTCATTCAACCGGCCGATGTCGTCGTTTTGACAAGCTATGTAATGAACAATGCAAAATTGCTCATGGTCTCCAAAATCGGCGAACAATACAATCCGGAAACGGGACGAGGAACGTTAGGCAAAAACTATGGCTATCAAATTTTGCCGACCGTGACTGGATTTTTCGATGAACAGATGAATGTGTTCATGGGAGCAGGTGCATTGGGCATGACAATCGATGATTACAACGGAGACAGTTTTGATCATTCCGACCTTGATTTCATCCACGGTGCGAGCCTTTCATTGACGCAACCCGGAGTCAGACCGATTCAGACAAATCCTATTCAGCCGGATGTGCCTGCTTGGGGATCTGAATTCAAAAAGGCATCCATTGAAAATTATACACGTGTGTTATCGATTGGCGGCCAAGGGGCTTCCATGCCGCATAAAGAAAATTTCATGTCGCTCGACCCTGACTATCGTGACGCATATGGAGTACCGCTATTGCAGTTGACGTACAATTTCACGGAACAGGACCGGAATTTGCATAAGTACCTGACAGACCGGGCTGAGGAAATCATGAAGGAAATGGGCGCGAAAACTGTGGTACCTGGAAATCCGATATCCGACTATGACATAGTTCCCTACCAAACGACACATAATACGGGTGGAACAATCATGGGCACGGACCCTGCCACTAGTGTTGTGAACAACCAATTGCAGCATTGGGACGCGGAAAATCTGTTCGTCGTCGGCGCGGGGAACTTTCCGCATAATGGCGGCTATAACCCGACAGGCACGATTGGAGCTTTGGCATACCGCGCTGCGGAAGCCATTTTGAAGTACAGCAAAACGGGAGGTTCCCTTGTATAAGAGGAATTTCATACAGCCACAAAAGATTCTTAGCTTAATTTGCACCGAATCGTAAATGATAGAAGGGAGAATTTCACCATGAGTTTAGCGAGCATCGGAGTACCGGGCTTAATCATCATCTTAGTGATCGTCCTCATTCTTTTTGGTCCGCGTAAGTTGCCGGAAGTCGGTTCCGCGGTCGGCAAGACATTGGCAGAATTCAAGAAATCGGCCCGTGAGGTTCTGGAAGATGAAGAAATGAAGGAAACGCCAAAGAAAACGGATATTTCGTAAGCAGGTGATGAAATGGATCCGTACGGAGATCATAATCGCAAAGTAATAAGCCCGCTCGACATGAAGCCGGTGGAAAGTCCGCTGGAAATGAAGCCTGTTGAAAAGCTTGCCACGGAGTCGGTCCAAGAGCAAGAAAGCCCGCCTGAAACGACGGGGGACGACAATAAGAGAATGGAAAGTGATCCAACGCTTGTCGAGCACTTGACCGATTTGCGCAAACAGCTCATTAAAAGCGCTGTTGTATTTGTGGTTTTTTTCATCGGTGTTTTTGCGACCGTCAATCTGTGGTTTCCGGTCGTCACAAGAGGGCATGAATTGATTGTCCTCGGACCGATGGAAGTTGTCGTCTTCTACATGTCGATTTCGACTGCATTGGCATTTGGATTATCGCTTCCGTTCCTCTGCCATTTCTTATGGCAATTCGTGAAGCCGGGACTGAAGCCAAAGGAAAGGCAATTTCTAAGCCTTTATTCGCCGGTCATGTTCTTCTTGTTCCTAGTAGGCTTGGCATTCGGCTACTTCGTTGTCAATCCGTTGAGCTACCGCTTCCTCATATCGTTGGGTGCGATGAACTTCAAGGTAATGGTGTCCGCACAGGAGTATGCAAAATTCCTGCTCATGACGACGATGCCGATCGGGCTATTGTTCGAGCTGCCGATCGTCGCCATGTTCCTAGCTGCAATCGGCATATTGACTGCTGACACTTTGCGGAAAGTGAGAAAGTGGTCTTATCTTATCCTGGCTGTTGTATCAGCGCTGATCACACCTCCCGATTTCGTCAGCCAGCTCATCGTCCTCATTCCGATGATCTTACTATACGAAACGAGCATTTTCATCGTTCTTTACATGGAGAGGCGTAACGTTGCGGTGAACCATTAAAAAAGAGAGGGCGCATTCATACGCGCACCCTCTCTTTTTTATTCAACTGAAAAGACCGCCTAGCAATCCTTTATTTCGACTAGATGAAGTGGAAGTGCGAGAGCTTTTCTCGCCTCTCATCGGCGTGGAGCCGAACGAATCGAACTGCTTCGATAATTTATTTCGTGCGTCCTTGTTTCTCATCAAATATGCTGCGCCTAAACCAAGTGCGGCCAATGCCATTTTTTTGTTCATCATCGTTCCTCCTCATTTATTGCTTACAAAATACTTTCCCGATTTGGTAGAGTCTAAACAAAGATGTGATGGCGCAAGGGCTCCATTATTTCATCAAGGGCTCAATTAATCGCACAAGGGCTCCATTATTTCTATAACGGCTCAATTATCGGCGCAAGCAAATAAAAATCGGCACCCAAAAAGGATGCCGATTCTCCCGTGAGAAAGATTTTTATGAATTCGATGATCCATTTTTTGAGGTGAATGGTTCTGCGAGCGATTCAAACTGCCTCATCAGCCTTCCTCGGACTTTTTTATTCCTCATCAGAAAGGCAGCTCCAAGACCTAATGCCGCTATCGCCATTTTATTCATAAAAACGTCACCTTCCTCACATTGGATTTTGCAACACCGTTAAGATTCCCTATTTCGTAATTTCTATCCATATTTCAATATTGAAAAATAAATTACGTTTAGGAGTAAATATTTATTGCATTGTGACATAAAATAAATTACTATACAAAGTAAGGGGTGAAAAATATGGAAAGAGACAATCTTCGGTTGAATGTTTCGCTGCTGAGGAGAAGGGTTCCGAATTTGACGAGTGCAGCAAAAGCAGTCGGTCTTCGGCCAGCGACAGTTTCGAATTTGTGCACGGGGAAGATTTCAGTCGGTAAATCGGAAGTGAGGACGCTTGTGGCGCTTGCGGATCTGGCGGAGTGCAGTTTGGACGAATTGATAATCCGGGGGGAGAAGATCGAGATGATCGAAACGAAAATTAAGACGTTGGATTTATTTGCACCTTTGGCAAAAGGCGGGACAGTCGGCTTGGTCGCACGGAAACAGATGGGCCAGCTTGTCGTCATGAGTGAATTATTCTATCGGTTGAAGCAAGAGGGCTATACAACTTTCCTGTTGATGCCCGAGGGGAATCACCCGGAGTTGGCTGATGTATTGGAAAATGTGGATGTGACAACGAAAACAATTGATGAAACGTATGAGAAGATGGCGGCGCTTGGCCTTGAAAAGGACATTGCGTTTGCGGCAGACAAAAGTCATGTAGTCGCTGGCGGCATTTACGAGCTGCAAGAGCGCTTGCAGCAAATCGGAATGGATTCCGTTACAACTTTTCTATTGGATTTAACAGGAGAGGCAGTAGATGAGGAGCTCCCATACGGCCCGCTTGAAACACTATGGCAGTTCGACGCTGATTTGTCGGCAAGACACCGATATCCTGCAGTCAACCCGATTGCCTCTACTTCATCAGTGCTAGAAGGCTCGCATATGGATCAAAATCATTTCTTTATTCAGCAAAGAGCACAAAAATTATTGCGCCGATACCGGGAATTGCGGTCACTTGTTACTGTAGGCGGAGAAGAGAAGCTTCCGCCATCCGAAGCGCAAACGTATAAACGTGGAGAACGTTTGGAAGCGTATTTGACCCAGCCATTCTATGTTGCTGAAGAATACACCGGGCAACAGGGCCAATCCGTCGGTCTTCAGGATACATTGAAAGATGTGCAGACAATATTGGACGGCTCATTTGATTCGCAAGATGTAGGAAGTCTAAGCTATATCGGAAAATTGTAATAACGGTTTGTAAGAATTCCGACGTTCAGATAAAATGAAAAGACAACAAGGAGTGACGCGGTCGCTCCTTTTTTCGTGTATGGGAGGAATGATCTTGGAGGCGTGTCGAAAAGCGGTGGAATGGATGAAGGATTTCGACCGACCGTGGGGAGTTGCGGGCGGTTGGGCGATTGACCTTTTTCTTGGGAATCAAACAAGAGAGCATTCAGATATTGAAATCGCTATCCTTCGGGAAGATCAGCATCGGATGAAAAATAGCTTGGCTGACTGGTCCTTTCAAAAAGCGGTGAAGGGTAAACTGGTTGATTGGGAATCGGAGACGCTGGAGCTGCCGATCCATGAATTGCACGGCGTCCATGAAAAGAGCGGGGAGCGCTTGGAAGTATTGTTGAATGAAGTGAAGAATGGGGAGTGGATTTTTAGACGGGATCCGACAATCATTTTTCAGGGCACGACATTATTTTTGATTTCCGAGGAAGGCATTCCTCATTTGCATCCGGCAATCGTCCTTCTATACAAAGCGAAAAATCCGAGAGAGAAGGATCATGCGGATTTTCATGCTGTGAAGGAGTTGCTAGGCGATGAAGATCGTCAATGGCTTTGCGGTGTACTTGAAATTCATATGCCTGATCATGAATGGATACCCCATCTTCGAGAACATTAGAATGTCAAAAGCATCTTGCGCGACCAAGTAGATTGTTTGAGTAAAAGCCGCACTGCGCCCAAAGCAACGGGTCTCCTTCCCGTATTCTATAAGAACAATCTTTTTCAAGAAGGCGGGAAGTGAATGCGTTGGATTGACATTTCTACCGGCAAACATGAATTAAAACTGTATGACGGGCAGCGATTGCTAAAAAAATATCCGATTGCTGTAGGGAGGATGGTGACGGCTACACCAGTCGGGACATATATCATCGTCAATAAACAGCCAAATCCTGGCGGTCCGTTCGGTGTATTTTGGATGGGGCTATCCAAACCCCATTATGGAATCCATGGGACAAATAATCCGTCATCTATCGGGAAAAACGTGTCGCATGGGTGCATTCGGATGCATAACAAAGATGTCCTTGAACTGGCCTCGCTCGTAAGGGTAGGGACAACAGTAAGAATTCATACATGAAAAGCCGGTTGCTTCGTTTGCAATCGGCTTTTTTGCGAATACTAAGCTTCGCATCCTTATTTTTCGACCGTGATCCATTCCTTCGACCACTCTTCAATCTCTTTCATAATCGGCGTCAAAGACATTCCTTTCTCCGTCAATGAATACTCAATACGCACCGGTGTTTCGGGGTATACTTCACGGACGACGAACCCGCGCTGCTCTAGATCCTTCAACCGTTCCGTCAATGTTTTGCCGCTCACGCCCAACTTATCGGTCATCGTACAGAAGCGCTGCGGGCCGGACATAAGCTGATATAAAATCAATGCGGTCCATCGTTGGCTCAAGATGGATACAGCCTTTTCAAAGCGTGGACAAAGCTCGAATTCATTCATATGCCAAAATCCTTTCAAAGTAAAAATCGTTTGTTATTGACAATTTATATTGTAGCATATAAAGTTAGTTACATAAAGTAAGTAACTTACCAGGAGGAATAAAACATGAAATTTCATCAACCACCACATATATATACTGGGGAAGTCGTGTTGAAAGTGACTGATCTGGATAAATTGACAAACTTCTATACGGAAATTATCGGATTCCGTGTGCTGAAAAAAGAGGATAACCGAGTTGTATTGACTGCTGATGGTCAACAACCATTGCTTGTCCTAGAGCAACCGGAGCAGATTCTTACGAAGGAGCCAAGACGCACTGGCCTTTATCATTTCGCACTTTTATTGCCGACACGGGCTGATCTCGGAAAAGCGATCAAACATTTTTCCAAGAACGATGTACGCCTAGGGGCTTCAGATCACCTTGTGAGCGAAGCGTTGTACTTATCCGATCCGGATGGAAATGGCATTGAAATTTACCGTGACCGGGACCCTGAATCATGGAAATGGCAAAATGACTTCGTCGCGATGAGCACCGATCCGCTTGACGCTAGAGCGATTGTTGAAGCAAGTGGAAATGAGGAATGGAACGGCCTGCCCGAAGGTACGCTCATGGGGCATGTCCATCTGCATGTTGCAAGCCTTCCGGAGACGCAAGCTTTCTATGAAGCGTTAGGGTTCAGAGTTGCCACCCATTATCCACAAGCTCTATTCATGTCGACCGGAAACTATCACCATCACCTTGGCTTGAACACATGGAACGGTGCAGGCGCGCCGCGTCCATCGCAAGATAGCGCTGGACTGAAAGCTTACACATTAGTGTATCCTGACGAAGTGACACTGCAGGCTGCCATTGGTAAGGTTGAAGCCCTCGGTGCAACTGTGGAATCAAGAGCAGGATTCTTTACGACGGAAGATCCGGCGGGGAATGGAATCATCCTGCGTATTCACTGAGAAAATAATAAAAAACAAGTACAGCCAATAATTTTGAAACTTCTTTCGACAGAAAACGTATTAAACCGTATACTTAACTTAAAACTATTGTAGACGGTAAAGGACGTGGAAAATTGACGAAGAAGCTTTGGTTCCAAGTTGGCGTCGGTATTTTATTGGCCATCTTAATCATTAAATATTTTATGGAAATCAGTTTCATCTTCGCGCCAGTCATCATTATTATTAAAGCAATCATTTTACCGTTGTTGCTTGGTGGCGTGCTTTATTACATGACTGAACCGATACAGCGATTTTTGGAAAATCGGAAAGTCCCACGTTGGGGAAGCATTTTGATCATCTTGGCAGGTCTTGTCGTCGTACTAGGGATTTTCATCTCCATCATAGGGCCTCATGTAACGAAACAGGTGAATAACCTCGTCGAAAACGCGCCAACATTGTCGAAGAAATTCGATGAAGTGAAAAGTATGTTCGGGGAACTGGAAGACAATTTGCCTCCAAGCCTGCAAGGATCAATCGACAGTGCAACAAATTCGATTCAGAAAATTGCTGTGAATTTCGGAAAATGGGTTGTCCAATTTTTACAATCCTTCTTCCAGGCAATCTTCCTGCTCGTATTGGTCCCGTTTTTCTTCATCTTCATGCTGAAGGACCATGAAAAATTCGCACCGAACATTTATAACCTATTCAGCGGCGAACGCCGTGAATGGGTGAGGAAGACATTGGGCGATATCGACAACGTGCTGCGTTCATACATCCAAGGGCAATTTCTGATCAGTGCAATCCTTGCGTCACTTATCTTGATTGGATATATGTTTTTGAAGTTAGAATATGCACTGTTACTTGCGATTTTCGCGCTTTTCATGAACTTAGTACCGTTCATCGGGCCGTGGATTGCCGTCACACCGGCACTCATCATTGCCTATATACAAGAACCTAAGCTTGTCATCGGTGTCGCAATTGTCACACTGATTGCCCAGCAGATCGACAGCAATCTCATCACGCCGAACGTCATGGGCAAATCGCTCGACATCCACCCGCTCACTGTCATTACCATCATCTTGGCGGCGGGTAATATCGCCGGTTTTGTCGGCATCATCGTCGGCGTGCCTGTGTATGCGGTCTTGAAAGTGATTGTGCAGAATGTTTATGAGCAGCGAAGGAAGATTAAGCAAGCTGCTACGAAGAATGTGTAGAAGAATATATTTTTTGAAAAAAGATGAAGGAATGCAGATGCATTTCCCTTCATCTTTTTTTGTGTTGGTGTTTCAGGCGGTTGTGATGTTGGTTTAGGCGGTTTGCATTAGTGATCAGGTGGTCACGGTGTTTCCTGGGCGGCATTTCATTTCCCTAAGCATTAAGAATTTAAAATGTTATAATAAAACAAATAGGCTGACGACTGGACGTGGGATGATGCAGCATGACGGCTATACCATAAGAAATCTTCAATTTTGGAAAATCGTTCTCGGCTTAGGGTTTGCTTCAGTTTTCATCTTTGCAGCAATGTATTCGATGCAGCCGCTTCTTCCTTTATTCACAAAAGAATTCGGAATATCGGTTTCGTATGCAAGTATGGCGATGTCAATGACGACGATGGGGCTTATTGTCGGGCTCATTGTCCTTGGTTTTTTCTCCGATCGTAATGGGCGGAAGGTATACGTTTACCTTTCCTTGCTCGGCTCGGTTGTTCCTTTTCTCATTATCGCAAATACGGATTCATTCTTGCTCATCGTCATTCTCCGTTTCATACAAGGGTTTGCGCTCGCTGGAGTGCCTGCTGCGGCACTCGCGTATATAAGCGAGGAAGTACATAAGAATTTTACGAATATCGCAACCGCGCTCTATATCTCTTTTAACAGTTTGGGAGGCATGATCGGCCGTTTCCTGACGGGGTTCATTGCCGAACAGGCTTCGTGGCAAATGTCTTTATACATACTTTCGATTTTCGGGACTATACTATTCGTCATCCTGCTGTTAACGCTTCCGAAATCAAGGAATTTCGTGCCGAGTGATACGACCTTTGCAAAAGATATCGAGGGCATCGTATTTCATTTGAAAAATCCGGCTTTGCTTATCGTATTCGGTTTAGGAATCGTCCTTCAGTTGTCATTTACCGGAGTATGGACGTACTTACCATTTCATCTCATTGCTCCACCGTATTCACTTTCACTCGAAACGATCTCCTACTTATATTTGGCATACGGGTTTGGAGTCGTCGGGGCTCCGCTCGCAGGGTGGCTTTCAGGGAAGTTCGGTCTCCGAAATGTGAGGCTAGCAGGAATTGGTTTACTAGCAGTGGGCATTGGCATGACAGCCCTTGCACCGCTTGCGTTCATTATCGTCGGCCTATGTATCGTCTGTTTAGGATTTTTCACAGCACACTCCTTGACGGCAGCGTCAGTCAGCAAGGAGGCAACCCATCATAAAGGCAGTGCAGCGAGCCTCTATTTAGTTTCTTATTATGTCGGTGTGGCGATGGGAAGTACGTTGCTCAGTCCGCTGTATGATGGGGTTGGCTGGGGAGGGCTTATTGTGTTTACGGCAATCTTGCCAGTTGTATATGTAGGATTGATCCGTATTAGACAAAGGAATAAAAACAGGGCAGCCTAAATTTCGGCTAGTGGGCTAACCTAAATTTTTGAGACAATATAAAACACCTTCGGAGTGGTACACTTGTAAAAAGTACTAACATCGGAGGTGTTTTTGCGTGGGCAAAAACGTTTA
>NZ_JBHSNP010000025.1:0-154648 GCF_042655825.1 Sporosarcina koreensis
AGATGTCAATTTCGAATCCGAAGATTCGTATGTTCTTTTCACCGACGAGGTCGGCTCCAGAACTTTATTTGTTGACGTTTTGCTGTTCAGTTTTCAAGGTTCATTTCGCGCTTCTTCAAAAGCGACTTCTCTAATCTACCATCGCTTGCTCTCTGAGTCAAGCACTTTTTAAAATTACTTTTTAAATCTTTTTTTCGAAGCTGAGTAACTAACTCCCTCAGCGACGTTTACTATAATAGCATGGGTTGTTTTCATAAGTCAACATTAAATACAAAAAAACTTATTTAAGGTCTAAATTCGTCTAACGGGCTTGATAATTGAATTGGGAGTTCCGTTGATTGTAGCGGAAGGCGGCGACTCCTTGGGGAAAGCCCCTGCCTTAATTTCTGCAAAAGCCGCAGAAATACGGCAAATCGAACTCTTCGTGGTTCGATTGGAAATCGTCCGCCTGCAGCGTAAATCAACTTTTCTACAACCCACATCAGTTCTCCGGGTCTACACGGTAGTCTCTATGAAAGACATATTCGTTTTTCGATTCACTTTCCACAATTTGAATAATACCTTTTTCAATCAAAAACTCAACGAGCACTTCAAGGTTGATTGAATACATCTGTAACTCCTCATGCTCATGAAGCTCCTGGATTGTCCATGTCTCTTTCGCCGACATGACATCCATGATATGCCTCGCACCATCCAATGTACGGTTATGGATGAAGAATTCACTCGCCAGGAATAGAAGCTCCAATCTTTTCTCTATCGGCTCCTCGCTCATGATCAGTTCTTCATATAGTTTATAAATTGCCGGATCGATCTTTTTGACTTGGGACCATACCGTCACTTCTGGTGAGAACCCCTTTTCAATGACTGTCAATCTTGCAAGTTGATGAAGCGACTGGATTGCGTGATGGTACGCATCCATGTAATTCCGCTGTTCGAAAAACATTTTCCCTTCCATATACACTCTCACTAATCTAGAAAGCTCGAGGCCCATCTTTATCTTACGGCCATAGAAAGGATATTCCTTCAACTCGTTTTTCAAGTTCTCGACAAATTCGTTGCGGTCAAAGAAGATCTTTCCATAGAACAACCAGTCGACGACTTTTCTTCTCGTTCCGAGCAGAAGCCACTTCCTCAGTTGCTTTTCGCTGATGACGTGCATGGCTGCTTTCCCTGTTCCATCCGTATAATGTTTTGTATATATGGGCGTTTCTTCATTAGATGTAATGATAAGCATGATTTCGTCAAACGTGTCTGTTATCGGATCGCCTGCGCCCCTTTTCTCAACGAGAATGACACCCAACGTTTCAGGCGAGCTTGCGCGTTCTTGATAAATCGGTCTAAGAACTTGTTCCATTATGACACCTCCACCTTTATTTGTTTCGACGCGCCTCCTGAAAAACCCTTCATTCGAAATTCGTAAAATATGATGCGAATGGAATTTGTGCTATATTGATTGAGGAGCATTCAATTCATTTCTATAGAAGTTCCGCATTCATTCTAAGGAGGATTATGGATGAAACCTTATAAAAATAAAATAAACCGAATCCGGTCATTTGCGCTATCCCTCATTTTCATCGGGGTCGTCATTATGTACCTTGGGATCTTCTTCAGAAAAAATGAAATCATCATGTTGATCTTCATGGTTCTAGGTCTCCTTGCCATTCTTGGCAGCACGGTCGTATATGCGTGGATCGGGACGTTGTCGACAAGGGCTGTGCAAATCGTCTGTCCGAATTGCGGCAAGGCGACTAAAATGCTTGGGCGAGTTGATATGTGCGGACATTGCAGAGAACCGCTCACTCTTGATCCTTCTTTGGAAGGCAAGGAATTCGATGTCGCGTATAACCGGCCAGACAGCAAAAAAGATACATCAGATAAAAAATAAGAAAAACCGGTTCCGTCTTTCACGCTCGGAACCGGTTTTTTATTTTGCTTTATTGGCGCCTGCAGCACATTCAGGACATGTTCCATATACTTCCAGACGGTGCGAATTGACTTCGAAGCCTGTCACATGGGAAGCGAGATGCTCTACTTCCTCAAGCCCAGGATGATGGAAGTCAACGATCTTTCCACAATGATCACAAATGATGTGGTAGTGGTCATGTGTGACAAAATCGAACCGGCTTGATGAATCTCCATAGGTAAGTTCCTTTACAAGCCCGGCATTCCGGAAAACACGCAGATTATTATATACGGTCGCGACACTCATGTTTGGAAAATCAGCTTCCAGCGCTTTATATATTTCATCAGCTGTAGGATGCGTCTCGGAAGAAATGAGAAATTCTAATATAGCATGCCTTTGCGGTGTAATCCGAACACCGCTTTCCTTCAATGTGACAAGCGCGTCTTTCAAAAATACTTCAGACATCGCCAACACTCCAATCCATAAAGATTACTTCTTTATAATCATTATAATTAGTTTACTGAGGAAAGGCATATTTGTCAACTAAAGTGCTGTCCAACGGGACGAAGCAGGCCTTGAATCAATACCCTTTTTCGGGGTCGATCAAATTGACCAGATCCTTATCTCCGTTTTGCCATTTCTCCAGGTTCTCCGTGAAAAATTCAAGTGCTCTCTCAATATACTTCCCGGAATGGCTGGAGACATGCGGAGAAATTGTTACATTCGATAACGTCCAGAGTTCACTTTCCACAGGCAACGGTTCCTTTTCAAACACATCGAGGACAGCATGCCCGATATCCCCATTTTTCAAAGCGTCCACAATAACCGTTTCCTTCACTAGGTCTCCTCTGCCGAAATTCATGAATAATGCTGTCTCTTTCATCGCTTTGAAATGCTCTTCCGTCAGCAAGCCTTTCGTTTTTTCGGTGCTCGGCAGTACGGAAATGACGATATCCGCTTCCGGCAGTCTGCTTAAAAGTCCGTCAAATCGGATTGTATCGTCCATAAACCCTGCAGGATTCCCTGAGTGATTGCAGCCGATCGTCCTGACACCGAACGCTTGCAGCAGCCGGCCGATTTCCGAACCGATTGCGCCTGGCCCAAGGATGAGTGCTGTAGATCCGCGCAATTCCGTTTGGCGTACTTTCGTGTTCCACTCTTTCCGTTTTTGCTGTTCCACCAATGCAGGAAGCGCGCGCCCGAGCGACAGAATATGGGCAAGCGCCGTTTCCGCCATCGGGGTTTTATGGATACCGCGCACATTGCTGATGACGATCCCTTTTGCCGCGATTTCAGCAAGCGGCATCTTTTCCACTCCGGCAGAAGCGACCATCAGCCATTTAAGGGATGTTGCCCTTTCAAGCACATCCGTCGTTATATCTTCTCCGTACGTGACGATGATTTCGAATTCATCAATCGCAATTTCGTCTGCCTTTTTATTGAAGCAAAATTGAATTCCGGGAAAATCCGCCTTCAATTTCTCCATCTGTTCATCTTTGATTCTGAAGGTGAATAAAACATTCATCCCGTTTCCCCCTTACGCCTTCTTCGTTAATTGCTCCAATGTTGCAAGCGCCTCATCGATATGCCCTTTCACTTTCACTTTGCGCCATTCCTTCACGACTGTCCCCGTAGGGTCGATCAGAAATGTGGAGCGTTCGATGCCCATATATTCCTTGCCGAACATTTTCTTTAATTTCCACACGCCGTACGCTTCCGCGGCTTCGTGATGTTCATCCACCAACAATGAAAATGGCAGTCCTTGTTTTTCGATGAACCGTTGATGTGATGCTTCATTGTCCGGGCTCACCCCTAAAATGACGGCATTCAGATCACTGAAGCTTTGGTGGGCGTCCCTGAAATCACACGCCTGCGTAGTGCAGCCAGGAGTTGCGTCTTTCGGATAAAAGTAGAGGATGACGTACTTCTTCCCTTCAAAATCCCGTAGTGATACGATTTCACCGTTTTCGTCCGGCAATGAAAATTGCGGCGCCTGCATTCCTTCCAACTTTTCCATAGCGATCCCTCCAACTTTTTCTATACCCCAATCGTACCGGACAACTGGTGGAGTTTCAATTTCTTTGGCGTATCGATGCAAGATTGTATAAAATGGAGATTGTACCGATTTGAACGGAGGAATTGAATTGAACAGAACAAAATCAGAACAGATCTATCAAGAAGCATGTGAACATATCGTTGGAGGCGTGAACAGCCCATCCCGCGGTTATAAAGCGGTTGGCGGCGGCGCCCCTACAGTGATGGAGCGTGCGGAAGGCGCCTATTTCTGGGACGTCGATGGAAATAAATATATCGATTACTTAGGTGCATACGGTCCGATCATCACTGGCCACGCACATCCACATATCGCAGAGGCGATTACGAAGGCCGCAACAACAGGGGTCCTTTACGGAACGCCGACACGGCATGAAGTCAAATTCGCTAAAATGCTGAAGGAAGCTATTCCTTCCATGGATAAGGTCCGGTTCGTCAATTCAGGGACAGAGGCTGTCATGACGACGATCCGCGTAGCCCGTGCATTCACAGGACGGACGAAAGTTATGAAGTTTGCGGGTTGCTACCACGGACATTCGGACCTTGTACTCGTAGCTGCGGGTTCCGGTCCAGCAACGTTGGGCACTCCGGATTCAGCGGGTGTCCCGGCGTCCATCGCTCAAGAAGTGATTACGATCCCATTCAATGATCCGGAAGCGTATAAAGAAGCTATGGAAAAATGGGGAGACGAATTGGCATGTGTTTTGGTCGAGCCGATTGTCGGGAATTTCGGCATCGTCGAACCGAATGAAGGATTCCTTCCGCTTGTCCACGAACTTGCGAAAGAGAAAGGTGCGCTCATCATTTATGATGAAGTGATAACGGCTTTCCGCTTCCATTATGGCAGTGCTCAAACATTGCTCGGAACGACTCCCGATTTGATCGCCTTCGGAAAGATCATCGGCGGCGGCTTGCCGATCGGCGCTTATGGCGGCAAGAAGGAAATCATGGAAACTGTTGCACCGCTAGGGCCTGCCTACCAAGCCGGCACGATGGCGGGGAATCCAGCTTCCATGCTATCCGGAATCGCCTGCCTTGAAGTATTGCAGCAGCCAGGTATCTATGAAGAGATGGATCGACTCGGCGGGATGCTCGAAGAAGGCATCCTTCGATTAGCGGAAAAGCACGGCATCACTTTGACAATCAATCGACTCGGCGGAGCACTGACATTGTTCTTTACTGATGTGACAGTGGAGAACTATGAGCAGGCAGAACAGACGGACGGAGAGATTTTCGCGAGATTCTTTAAGCTGATGCTTGAGAACGGCGTCAACCTCGCCCCATCCAAATATGAAGCATGGTTCCTCACGATCGCGCATAAAGAGGAGGACATCGTTCATACATTAGAGGCGGTGGACCGTTCATTCAAGGCGCTCGCGCAATAAATGATATATTGACCCACTGTAAAAGGTAGGGTACAGTAACTGAAAACACCTTGTTCTTTAAGCAGGCATTTTCAATACCTTTAGTAGAAAGGATAATCATATGAAACTTGGCGCCCGCATTTTTAAAACGGGTATAGCGATTGTTGCCGCATTGTTTCTGGCGGAGATGCTCAGCTTGCCGAATCCTGTATTTGCAGGAATTGCGGCCATCTTTGCGATTCAACCGTCCATATACCGATCATATTTGACGATCATTGAACAGATCCAAGGTAATCTGATCGGGGCCATTACTGCGATCACCTTTGTACTAGTGTTCGGACATCAAATCGTGACTGTCGGTTTTGCGGCGGTCATCATCATCCTGCTCATGTTGAAGTTGGGGCTTGAGAAATCCATTTCTTTAGCTTTAGTGACGATGATCGCCATTATGGAGATCAAAGGGGACGCATTCCTGTCCTTCGCTCTCCTCCGATTCGTCACGATGGTCATCGGTGTCCTATCCGCTTTTGTCGTCAACTTGCTGTTCATGCCCCCGAAGTATGAAACGAAGCTATTCCAGGCCATCCACCAAGCACAGGACGAAATTATCCGGTGGATCCGGCTCGCGGGCAGGCAGGCATCCGAACATATCGCTACAAAGAAGTCGCTCGTGAAATTAAAGGAGCGTCTATCGAACGTCGATCAGCTCTATTCTCTTTACAAAGAGGAGCGGAGCTATTTCAAAAAGAATTCAAGAGCGAAGGCTAGGAAACTTGTCATTTACAGACAGATGATCGCAACGTCAAAAAGCAGTTATGAAGTGCTGTCACGGCTTCATAACTACGAAAACGAACTGATCAACTTGCCGGAGCATTTCCGCATGATGATCCAGGAGCGGCTAGACGCATTGCTCACGTATCATGAACAGATCCATTTGAAATTCGTAGGCAAGTTAAAAGCGGACAGAATGGTTGAAAGCTTGACAGAAGAATTCATCCAACGTCAAGAAGTGATGGACATTTTCGCGAAGGAAATCGCCATCACAAAGGAGGAAGAGGAATTTACCGCCTATCACCTCCTCCACGTCCTTTCCTCTTTGTTGAACTATGAAGAACAATTGGAGTACCTGGACCGACTGATCGTCTCCAATCAACGAAGACACGGACATGAAGTGAGCCATGAAATGCAAGAGGAAATCTATTAACACAAAACCATCCTTGGAAAATAGCCCAAGGATGGTTTTTTTCAGTTTTTCATTTTCGGGTCGAGCGCATCCCTTAAGCCGTCGCCCATCAAGTTGAACCCTAGTACGGTCAGCATGATGGAAAGCCCAGGGAAAATCATCGTCCATGGTGCGGACTGTAAGTATGACTTCGAATCGGCAAGCATTTTCCCCCATTCAGGCTGCGGCGCCTGTGCTCCGAGTCCAAGAAAGCCGAGCGCTGCCGCTTCGAGAATCGCAGTTGCAACAGCCAGCGTTCCCTGCACGATAACAGGTGCCATCGAGTTCGGAAGGATATGTGAGAATAAAATACGGGCGTCCTTCATTCCAATTGCCTTCGCCGCCATAATATATTCATCTTCCTTGATACTCAGCACTTTTGACCGTATCAGACGTCCGAAATTCGGAACATTGATGATGGCGATGGCAATCAAGGCGTTCTCAAGCCCTGGTCCCAAAACCGAAACGATGGCGATCGCCAATAGGATTGATGGAAATGCAAGCATAATATCAAAGGTCCTCGAGATGATCGTATCTGTCCACCGACCATAATAACCGGCAACGATACCTAAAAAACTACCGACTACGACCGAAGCGATGACCGATAGGAATCCGACGGAAAGCGAGATTCGCGCTCCGTGAATAATACGGGAGAGGATGTCCCTTCCGAAATCATCCGTTCCGAGCCAATATTCGGATGAAGGCGGTTGAAGCCGGTCTGCGGCCATCTGCTCATTGATTCCTTCCTTCGCAATTAAAGGGCCGAAAATGGCAAGAAGCACGAAGAAGAGGATAATGATCATTCCCGCAACCGCCACTTTGCTTTTTCGGAAGCTTCGCCAAGCCTCCCGCCATGGCCCGGTCGTCCTTTCTATTTCCGCCTCCACAATCCCGTCCATCTTAGGCGTTAATTCAGACATTCCGCACTCCCCCTTCCTCAGTCATATTTAATCCTCGAATCGATCAGACCATAAAGCAAGTCGACGATCAGGTTGATCATGACGAAGATGAAGGCGACAACGAGAATCCCGGATTGGATGACAGGATAATCCCGGAAGTTGATCGCATCGTATATATACCGCCCGATGCCAGGCCAAGCAAAGATTGTTTCCGTCAAAATCGCGCCGCCAAGCAGCATTCCCGTTTGAAGACCGATGATCGTCAATACCGGGATAACTGCATTTTTGAACGCATGCTTATAAACGACCCAAAACATCTTCTGCCCCTTCGCCCGGGCAGTCCGGATGTAATCGGAGCGCATCACTTCAAGCATGCTAGAGCGCGTCATCCGTGCGATGATCGCCATCGGTATCGTGGCCAATGCAAGACCCGGCAATATGAGATGGCGAATCACTTGCCATAATTGATCGAATCGGCCCTGGATGATCGTGTCGATGATATACAGATGGGTGATGGCATGGACCGGGTCCCGCACTTGCTCCCGTCCGGTTGTAGGCAGCCAACTGAATTCGATGGCAAATGCCCATTGCCCTAAAAGCCCCAACCAAAAAATCGGCATGGAGACACCTACGAGCGCCAAAATCATCGCTATGTAGTCGAACCAGGAATTTTGGAACCACGCCGAGATGATGCCTGCGTTTACCCCTACGATAATTGCGATTATCATTGCAAAAAAAGCGAGCTCCATTGTCGCAGCCAAATGCGGCCAAATTTCATCAGCCACTGGAAGCCGGGTGCGCATTGATTCCCCCAGATCACCTTGTAAAATCCCGCCTAAATACTTGAAGAATTGTATATACCACGGTTGGTCCAACCCGAGTCTCGCGTTCATCGCCGCAATCGCCTCGGGTGTCGCCTGCTGCCCTAAAATGATCTGGGCAGGATTTCCCGGTATCGCTCGAATCATCATGAAAACAATGAAGACCATGCCGAGTAATACGGGTACTAGCTGTAATAATCTTCTGCCGGTGTAATTGAGCATCACCTTCACCTCACCAAATTCATCTACGATTCTTTATGCACCAATAGGAAAAGGGGGAAATCGAACGACTCCCCCTTACCAATCAGCGTAAAGCGAATAACGGATCCATCATTTGAATTCTACGTTCGATAATAGATCTGAGCCTGTCGGATGTGGAACGAATCCAGTCAAATCTTTAGCTGCTGCGAGAAGCGGCGTAGAGTGCGCGAGTGGTACCCATGGCGCCTCTTCATGGATGATTTCCTGAGCTTTCTTATAAAGCTCGATCCGTTTATCCTCATCTACTTCCGTCTGTGCTTCAATGAATAGGTCATGCATTTTCGCATTTTTAAAATACGTATAGTTGTTGCTGCCGATATTATCTTCATCCAATAGGGCATAGAGGAAATTGTCAGCGTCCCCGTTATCTCCAGTCCAGCCTAGCATGAAAGCATCCGCTTCCCCTTTGCTCGCCTTATCCAAATAAGTTCCCCATTCATAACTTACAATTTCAGCTTTCACGCCAATATCCGCTAAGTTGCTTTGGATGACCTCTGCAACTTTAGCGCCGTCCGGCATGTATGGGCGCGGAACAGGCATTGCCCATAGTTCCATTTTAAAACCGTCCGGATATCCGGCTTTCGCTAGAAGTTCTTTTGCTTTTTCTGGGTTGTAATCGTAACCTTTAATGTCGTCGTTATAGCCTGAAATGGAAGATGGCATTGGGTTTTTCGCAATATCCGCTCTTCCTTCAAAAAATGAATCAATGATGGTTTGCTTATCGATTGCGTGGTTAATTGCCTGGCGCACTTCTTTCTTGTCGAAAGGAGGGCGTGTCACTGTCAATCCGAGATAGCCAACGTTCATGGAAGGGCGCTCAATCAGTTGAAGATCGGCATTTCCTTCGATTTTTTCACCGTCAGCAGGATTAATGCCGTCCGCAAGATCGATTTCCCCGGCAATTAACGCATTCAAACGCGCAGAGTTATCCGGGATGGAACGGAATATGATTTTATCCAATTTCGGCAATCCTTTTTGCCAATAGCCATCGAATTTTTCAATTGTAATGGAATCATTTGTTTTCCAATCAACAAATTTGAAAGGACCCGTACCAACCGGATTTCTCTCAAATTGGTCATCGCCCTTTTCAAACGCGGTAGGGCTCGCGATTGCGAACATGCTCATCGCAATGTTTTTCAAAAACGGCGCTTGCGGGCGTTTCAATTTGATGATGACCGTGTAGTCTCCATCAGCCGTGACGGAGTCAATGACGTGTCCTTCATCACCTTTAAAGCCGCCAAACATTGTGTCGTAGTAAGGGAACATATCGGCATTGCCATTTGCCCAGCGCTCGAAGTTCTTTACAACTGCTTCAGCATTGAAATCAGTGTCGTCGTGGAATTTGACGCCCTCTTCCAATTTGAATGTGTACGTCAATCCATCATCACTTGTATCCCATTCCTTCGCGAGTCCTGGCTGGATCGTCGTATCTTGCTCGCCGAAATTCAACAGCGTTTCAAATAGATTGACCGTTACTTTGAACGTTTCGCCTTCCGTCACCCTTGATGGATCAAGCGAAGTGGAGTCGCCGCCTCGGCCGAAGACCAATGTATCTTTCGAGCTTCCACTGCTTCCATTGCCGCCACAGGCAGCGAGTACAGTGGATAGAACTAGCATGAGTAGTAACGCAGCTGACCACATTCTCTTTTTATTCATAGAGACCCCTCCAATTGTTTTATATCATTGTCGACCTGTGTTGTATAAAGATGACAGGCGACAGAATGACCATTAGTTTGTTCCGAAAGATGCGGTGCAACTTTTGTGCAAATGTCCATCTTGAATGGGCACCGTGTATGGAATGTGCACCCGGTTGGCGGGTCAGCCGGATTGGGGATGTCTCCTTCTATGATGATCTGTTCCTTCTGAAAATCCGGGTCCGGCACAGGTACAGCCGATAATAACGCTTGTGTATATGGATGCAGCGGCTTTTCGTAAAGCTGCTCGCTATCCGCAACCTCCACCATCTTCCCTAAATACATGACAGCGACACGATCGCTAATATGCCGAACAACGCCGAGATCATGGGCGATGAAAATATACGTTAGATTGAACTCCTTCTGGAGATCTTGCATGAGATTCAATACTTGTGCCTGAATGGACACGTCCAACGCTGAAACGGGTTCATCCGCAATGATCAGTTTCGGATTGGTCATCAAAGCGCGTGCAATGCCGATCCTCTGCCGCTGCCCTCCGCTGAATTGATGCGGGTAGCGCTTCGCATGGTAGGCATTCAACCCGACGATTTCCAAAAACTCGCGGACCTTCTTCTTCCTTTCCTTCGGGTCCGACAAGCCATGGACGATGAGCGGCTCCTCCAAAATCTTGCCGATCGTATGGCGGGGGTTCAATGACGCGTAAGGATCTTGGAATACCATCTGGATATCGCGTCGTGTTTTTCTCATCTCTTCCTGGCTTAATGAAGCAAGATCCTTCCCGTCAAACTCGATTTTTCCGTCTGTCGGTTCCAGCAAACGCATAAGCACACGACCAGTCGTCGATTTACCGCAACCGCTTTCACCGACGATCCCAAGCGTCTCTCCCTCATTTACGAAAAACGAGACGTCATCGACAGCCTTCACATGGCCGACCGTCTTTCCGAACATCCCTTTTTTAACGGGAAAGTATTTCTTCAAGTTTTCAACTTTCAATAAAGGCTTTGTGGCCATCCGACTTCACCCTTCCTTCGTCGTATAGGAAACATCGCGTCTGATGGACATCCGCTGTTTCATAAAGCTCCGGGTTTTCCTGAAAGCATCGGTCGAATGCAAATTCGCACCGAGCGGCGAACCTGCAGCCGCTCTTGACGGAACCTGGCTTCGGCACATTCCCCGGGATGGAATGAAGTCGATCTTTTTTAATGCGCATATCCGGCACTGACTGGATCAGGCCCTTCGTATACGGATGCTGAGGATCTTCAAAGATAAGCTTGGTTGGGGCCTCTTCGATGATTTGCCCTGCATACATGACAATGACCCGTTCGCAGGTTTCCGCAACGACCCCAAGATCATGGGTAATCAATAATATGGCGGTTCCTAATCGGTCATTCAAATCTCTCATCAGTTTCAATATTTGTGCCTGGATCGTTACGTCAAGTGCCGTTGTCGGTTCATCTGCTATCAATATCCTTGGATTGCAGACGAGTGCCATCGCAATCATGACTCTCTGCCGCATTCCGCCCGACAATTGATGCGGATAATCCTTCAGCAAGGCGTCAGCTCTAGGCAATCCGACCAACTTCAACATCTCGATGGCCCTTACCTCTGCCTTCTTTTTTGACCATCCTTTTTCGTGGAGCAAAATTGCTTCGACCATTTGGTTGCCGATTGTAAATAGCGGATTCAACGAAGTCATCGGCTCCTGAAAAATCATCGCGATATCATTTCCGCGGATCTGCCTCATCTCTTTTTCCGACAGGCCAATCAAATTGCGTCCGTTATACACAATTTCCCCGCCTGTTATTTTCCCCGGCGGACTAGGAACAAGCCCCATGACAGATAGGGAAGTTACACTTTTTCCGCATCCCGATTCCCCTACGATTCCTAAAATCTCACCGTCCCGGAGATGAAATTCGATGTGATCAACTGCCGGAACATTGCCGGAGTCTGTGAAAAAGGTAGTCTGCAAGTCATTTACCTCGAGGATTTTCTTCCTTTCATTCATCAGATCACCTTTTCGTGTATATGTTTTCAGAAACGTTAAATTATATCCATTATACTTTCTATTAGGAAAAAGGCAATATGAAATTTTCATAGGGACCTAGATCATCCGCGCACAAAAAAAGCTGCCGGATGTCCGGCAGCTTCACGTTTTATATCGATTGAACTTGAAACAGATTATAGTAAATGCCTTGTTGCGCCATCAGTTCCTCATGGTTTCCGACTTCTTTCAATTCCCCATGATCGATGACAAAGATCTTGTCCGCGTGGGTGATCGTCGATAGCCGGTGTGCCACAATGACAGTTGTCCTGTCACTCGCAAGCCTTTCAAGCGACTCTTGGATGAGCGCTTCACTTTCAAGGTCCAGCGCGGATGTCGCTTCATCCAAAATGAGCAGCGGCGGATTTTTCAAGAATACGCGAGCAATTGCAATGCGCTGTTTCTGCCCGCCCGACAATTTCACGCCTCGCTCCCCGACAGTCGTATCATATCCTTCCGGCAGCGATTCGATGAAATCATGTGCATTTGCAGCTTTAGCGGCAGCAATCATTTCTTCATCCGTCGCGTCCGGATTGCCCATCAAAATATTGCTCCTCACCGAGTCGCTGAAGAGGATGCTATCTTGGAGAACGAGCCCAATTTGGTCACGCAACGACTTCAATTGAACATCGCGCAAATCATATCCGTCAATCCGGATCGAGCCCTCCGTCACATCATAAAACCGCGGAATCAGACTGACGATCGTCGACTTCCCTCCGCCGCTCATGCCGACCAATGCTACCGTCTCACCCGGTTTGACCGTGAAGTTGACGTCACGCAGCACCGGATCCTCATCTTCCCCATATGAAAAACCGACATGATCGAATTGGATTTCGCCCTCGATCCACGGCAATGTTTTTGCACCGCTCTTATCTTTAATATCATAAGGCTCCTCCATCAGTTCGAAGACCCTATCCATTGAAGCGAATGATTGTGTCAGGGAAGTTGAAGCATTAACCAATCGTCTCAACGGATTGTACAGACGATCTATGTACGCAATGAAAGCGACCATCACACCGACAGACAAAGGACCATTGATCACTTGGTAGCCCGCATAGGATATGACAAGCAAAGGAGCGACGTCGGTAATCGTATTCACAACTGCAAATGCTTTTGCATTCCATCTCGTATGATCGAGTGCCTTGTCAAGGAAATTTCCATTTGTTTCATCAAAACGCTCCTGCTCTTTTTCCTCAAGCGCAAAGCTTTTGATGATGCTGATCCCGGTCACCCGTTCATGCAAATAACTTTGTACGTCCGCAAGCGCCTGCGATCGCTTCCTCGTCAAATCCCGGAGTTTTCCAAAGAAATGCTTCACACTGTAGGCATAAAAAGGGAATGCGAGCAATGTCACAATCGTCAACGGAACATCCATCGTCAGCATGATACATGTCGCAATGACAATCGTCGCCAGGTCCAGCCATACATTCATTAAGCCGATCACGACGAAATTCTTCGTCTGTTCGACATCATTGATGACACGTGAAATGACCTCTCCCGCCCGGGTATTGGAATAATAGCGCAGACCGAGCCTCTGCAAATGCGCATACAGATTCTCACGGATATCATAGAGGATTTTATTGCTGACGTATTGCGCATAATATTGGCGATAATACTCAACTGGCGGCCTGATGATGAAAAACAGTAATACAGTCCCCCCGAGCCATATGAAAAGCTGCTTCGTCTTCTCCGCATCGGTCAGCGTATCCGCCATGATAATATCGTCGATGACAATTTTAATAAGGTATGGAATGAACAAAGGAATTGCAAATTTGACGACGCCGATTAAGATCGTCAACATGATTTGCCAATTGTACGGCTTAACAAATTTCAAATATCGTTTTATACTGTCTCCCATTTTCATCCTCCTTCGAACAATAAAAAGCCTAACTGCTTAAACGCAGACAGGCTCTCATTGATCATTTTTCTTTACCTGTTTATGGAACTGATACCTTGAAGTCCATACTTCGATGAAGTCCGGTGCAAATGGTCCTTTGCGCTGTTTGATCCACATGAGCAGTTTATCCATATTGCGCTTCAATATTTGATCGATCACTTCGGGATAGTTCATCTTCTTTTTATGATCGTCATACTCATCTTCATCCAAAATCAAATAACTCATATCCGGAAAGACTTTCACATCGAGGTCGTAATCGATATATTTCAATGCTTGGTGGTCATAGACGAAGGGTGAACTCATATTCACATAATAATAAACCCCGTCCTCACGCAGCATGCAAATGATATTGAACCAATGCTCGGCATGGAAGTAACAGATTGAAGGCTCCCTTGTCAGCCACGTCCTTCCGTCCGCTTCCGTTACGAGCGTCCTTTCGTTTGCCCCGATTACAATATTCCGCGTCCCCTTCAACACGGTCGTTTCTTGCCAAACACGGTGGATATTGCCGTCATGCTTGTAGCTATGTACCTGTATCGTTTCGCCTTCCTTCGGTATTGTCATTCGTAAAACCACCTTTAAATTTCAGAAACCCTAATATTCGTACATTATACCAATTGGCCAATCAAAATTGAAACGTTTACGCTTCAGTATAGACAAAAAAACCGGCAGCTTAAGCTGCCGGCAGGTGATGTCAATCCATTATTTCGACTGATTTTCGAAACCGCCAGCTCCACCAGATGTTTTGTTCATCTGTGATTGCTGGTTTTGTTGGCGAACCTCGTTCACATCTGTTTCAGATCCAAACTCTTCAGACATGATTTGTTGTTTGACTTTGTTTGGGTTTGTGAACGAAGCTTGCGTTTGTTGTTGATTAGCGCTGTTTCGATTTTTGTTTGTCATGGATTTTCACCTCCGTAACCACTATGATGTTCAAAGCAGTTCGTTTTATTCTATGTTTTTTTGACAAACAATCGATTTTTCACTTCGTCCCAAATTTTCATGACGGGCACCGCTTTTGGCAGCGCTTCAACTTCTTCGGTCGAAAAGAATTCAAAGCCTTCAGGCGCTGCATCGTCCGTCACCGCCATATAACTTTTCATCTCCCAAGTCAGATGCGAAAAGACATGTCGGAACTCGGTCAATGGCGCAAGTGATCCGATGTTCATTCCAAATTCAGTTTTCACCATATCCTCCAAAGAAACCGGGATGTTTTCAACCATTGGAAATTCCCACATATTCGCAAGCAGTCCTTTTGACGGACGTTGCGTCAACAGCCATTTCCCTTCGGTATTCCGGATGGCAATGGAATGCATCGGCACTGTCTTCATCTTCACTTTCTTCGATTTCACCGGCAATTCTTCCTGTCTGCCTTCATGGAACGCCGTGCAGAAATCACGGACAGGGCAAAGCAGACATTTCGGCCGTGGCGTGCAAATTGTCGCCCCAAGTTCCATTAAGCCCTGATTGAACGATGACGGATCTTCTTTGTCAATCAATGCCATGACGACTTCCTCGAATATCTTTCGTGTACGCGGAATCGCAATATCTTCTTCAATCAATAAAATCCGGGACAGCACCCTCATGACATTCCCATCGACGGCATGCTCTGGAACGTCGAAAGCGATGCTCAGCACAGCCCCTGCGGTATATGGGCCGACACCTTTCAGTTTGGAAATATCCTTCCGCGTTTCGGGAATCCAGCTGCCGTATTCCTCTACAACTTCCTTCACACCAGCTTGCAAGTTCCGGGCGCGGGAATAATATCCGAGTCCTTCCCACATTTTCAAAACGTCTTCTTCCTTCGCATAGGCCAAATCAGCAAGCGACGGAAATCTTTCGATAAACCGTTCATAATAAGGGATGACCGTGTCTACACGCGTCTGTTGGAGCATCACTTCAGACACCCATATATAATAAGGATTTGACGTTCTTCTCCACGGCAAATCCCTTTTTTCTTCTAAATACCACGAGATCAATGCTTTCCTGAATTCATTTTCCAGTTTCCGTTCAAAGAGTTGCATGAATACCTCCGTTTTGCATATGCTTTTCGTTAATGAAAAATAGGGTATATACTTTAATGTAGAAATATAATTGTTCAACTTTGTTTAATTGCCACCTCAGAGGCGATGTAAAGGAGTGATTTTTTGGATACCGGAACACATATTGTCATGGGTGCCGCCATTTGCGGTTTGACATTGGCGGATCCAGTCGTTGCCTCAGACTCCGTCACAATGACGGCCGTTTTTATAGGCGTTGTATCGGGCTCGTTAATCCCCGATGTCGATACTGTCCTTAAATTGAGGAATAATGCGGTTTATATACGGAATCATCGCGGAATTACCCACTCGGTGCCTGCCGTCCTGCTGTGGCCGCTCGTCATATCGATTTTGCTATCGTTCATTTTCCCCGATGCGGCTTTCTACCATCTTTGGGCTTGGACCTTCTTGGCCGTGTTTTTACACGTATTCGTAGATATCTTCAACGCTTACGGCACACAGGCTTTACGGCCATTTTCCAATCAATGGGTCGCCATCGGAGTCATCAACACATTTGATCCGATAATCTTTGCATTGCATCTTATCGCAATCACTGCATGGATGTTCGGAGCAGAACCGGTTCTGACTTTCACGCTTTTGTATATTGTGGTTTTCTTCTATTATTTATTGCGGTTTGCTGTCAAAGCGGCCGTAAAGCATGCTGTACAGAATACGATACCGGATGCCGATGATATTTTCATCGCGCCGACGATGCATTTCTTCCAATGGCGGGTTGCCGCTTCCAATAAGGAATGCCACTATGTCGGCCGGGCATACGGCCGTTCCGTCAATATTTACGACCGATTCGAACGCGAGCCGATGCCGAAATCACCCTATATCGATGCGGCGATGGAAGATCGGAATATCCAGGCATTCGTCTCATTTTCGCCGATCTACAGATGGGAAGTCTCCTATGTCGGCCATCTGTATGAAGTACGCCTTATCGATTTACGTTACCGCAGCAAAAGCTATTACCCGTTCGTTGCTGTTGCGCACATCAATGATGACATGGAAGTCATCAATTCCTATACGGGATGGATTTTTTCGGAGGACAAGCTCCGGAAAAAGTTGAACTTCATTCCGAATTCTTAAGACATGCAAAAGCTTGCCGAATACGTGATTGGCAAGCTTTTGAATGTTATTTGCCCGTTTTCACGGCTTGCAGCATCGCAATCGGCAATGCCTCTTCTGCACGCTCGCCACCTAACCGGTATCCCCATGCAAATCGGCCTTTCAAATAGTCGACGTGAAAAAAGACGCCTTCATCGCCTTCGATTTTGTAGATTTCTCCTGGAATGATTGTTGAAGGGTCGATCATATATGATTTCGCCATGAGCGCTTTCCGCTGATAGACCGCAAACTCATTGATCATGCCCAACTGCTCAGCCTTGCGCGCCTTTTCCATTAGAATCCCGATTTCCGACCGTAACTCGTGTTCATTCATCTCGCTATATTTTTTAGTCTCCATCTTCTTCGAGCTCCTTTTTTTCGATGAAACTGTCGATCCGTTCGAACGGTATCCCTTTTTGGTACATCGCCTGCTTTACCCGTTTCCGCAGTTCATATCCGGAAAACTTGGACTGATAACGACGCCAAGCCTTCTCGCCGACATTGCTGATGATCGAATCCCATTCGTCTTCATCTCTGCCGAAGTCAATTTCCTCCATGACACTGTTGATCAGTTCGAAGGAGAATCCTTTTCGGGCAAGTGCATTTTGGATTTTTTGCTTTAGTTGTGCAGGAGCGATTGAACTGTTTGATCTAGCTGCTTTTTCGGCTAGTTTTTTTGCGACTGCAAATTGTTCTTCTTCTGAATAGTTTTCAAGCACTTGCTGTTGCAACTCCTTCCCGACCCCTTTTTTCTGCAATTCTTGTTGGATCGCTTTTGGACCTTTATTCGATGCGTTTTTTTGCGTTCGCATTAATGCCTCGGAAAATGCCTCATCATCGAGGAACCCAAGTCTTCTTAATTTGACGATTGCTTCGAGGACGACGGCTTCGCCGAATTCCAAGTCCATCAGTTTCTTTTTCACTTCGAATTCGCTTCGCATTCTGAAGGATAGGTAGTGGAGTGCACGGTTGAAGGCTTTTTCGATTTGGTCTTCGTATGTGATTTCGTCCATCGACCATTCGTCGAGCTGCATTCCTTTTGTCAGTCCGAATTTGACGAGGACGGACTCGTGGACACTGAATGCATAGGTTTCATCCAGGAATATATTATAACGTTCGTTATCACGTTTTTGTTGTGTTATTTTCGTTATAACAGGCAAATCGATTCGACCTCCCTCGCTATCTATCAGTATACATGTTCTATTCGAGGAGGTCATCTTAAGATTACCCTGTACTTACCTCAGCTTTGGATAATCTGCTGGAAGAGGCGTATATTCCCTTTCAATTCGCACATCCTACTCAAAAAGGAGATGTGCAATTTATGGTTGAACAACATGGCCCTGGAATACTTATGGCTGCATTCATAATCGTTGTCGGTATTCTATTCAATCCGTTCGCAGCAAAGGCTGAAGAATTCCATTGGGGTTTCAAGAAGGCGACGAATGGCGTCCCGCCGAATGCAGGACCCGCTTTGGAATCAATGCTTGATAAACATGGCGCCATCTACAAAGGCAAACCGGACGAAAAAATCGCCTATTTGACTTTCGACAATGGCTATGAAAATGGCTATACGGAAAAGATTCTGGATGCTTTGAAAAAAGAGGAAGTCCCTGCGACGTTCTTTCTAACGGGACACTATTTGAAAAGTGCCGCCCCACTTGTCCAAAGGATGGTGAAGGATGGGCATATTATCGGAAATCATTCCTATGGACATCCGAATATGGCGAATCTATCCGAAGCAAGAATGGAAGAGGAATGGACAAAGTTCGATGAGTTGCTTTATAAGACGGCAGGCGTCAAACGGACTGTGTATACAAGACCGCCTGAGGGGATCTTCAATGATGCCGTATTAAGCAAAGGCAATGAGTTGGGCTACCGCCATATTTTCTGGTCTGTTGCATTTATAGACTGGCATGCCAATAAACCTCGTGGCCGCGACTATGCTTACAATGAACTTATGAATCAGCTTCATCCTGGGGCACTCATTCTCATGCATACCGTATCGCCCGATAATGCAGAGGCTCTCCCAGATTTCATTCGAGACGCCAAGAAAGCAGGTTATGAATTCCGGACATTGGACGATCTCGTCATGGAATACGAAAACGTCCATTCGATCTTGCGGTGAATCCGGAAGTAAACATAACTCAATGCATAAAACAGACCGCCAATTCGAATTAGAATAGCGGTCTTTTCTATAATAACTTATTCCACAAAATCCCCTTGGATAAATTTATCCTTCCGATCGAATGTAATATTAATGCTTTTGGAAGTCATGGGATCCGGAGAATCAGCCACATGAAAATGGATATGCGGTTCACTGGAATGCCCTGAATTACCAACTAGTCCAAGCAGGTCACCCTTTTTAACCTGATCCCCTTCCTTTACTACGATCGACTGATGTTTGAAATGAACAAGATAACTGAATTCCTTATTGCCATGGTCAAGGATGACATAATTCCCAAATGGCTGCTTGTCATTCATTCTGCCAACTGGTGTATTATCCTTCACACTATTTTCCACTTTAACAACCATTCCATCAGCCGGGGCAAGGTATTCCTTACCAAATGCATAATAGCTTTCATTTAAAGTCGGATCCCCTTCATAGGTGCTGTTCTCATTCATTGTCAAAAAATCATATGCATAGCGTTGGTTTTCATATGCATAATGGTAATTAATCAGGTTGTTTGTCCCTCCCCAGAGCACAAACCACTTACCCTGAAAAGGAAAGTCAAATACTGTTTCTGTATAAATGTTGTCAGTTTCTGGATACATATCAAGTGGTATAAACTGTATTCCTTGGATAGTATCCTCCACATCAAAAACTGCCAGCATCCCTTTAGAACCGCTATCATCTATCCAAACGTATTGATTAGAGCCATTCCCATAAGGAAGTTCAGATTGTAATGTATACGTGGTAATGTCTTTATTAAATTCTTCACCTAACTCCTGAAGTTGCTTTAAGGAAACTGCCTTCTGAAACGCTTTACTCGTCTGACTGTACACCTTCTCATAATTCCCATTTAGAAAAGCATCGGATAGTTCCTTCGGCTTCAACAGTTTCTCACCTTGATCAGTATCTTCTTCCTTAATTTCTTCTACCTCTTCTCCAGTAGTACAAGCGGTTAAGAAAACAGTTGAAAAAGCAACTAGTAATAACAAAAAACTCAAGTACCTCAAGCATGCCCCCTCCTTATAAACTTCTGATTATGTAATACTACATGTAATTAAACGAAAAAGTTTCATAAACAGGGACTAAGCTCAAGTAAGAAGCCTGCTATTTTAGTTATTCCGGGAATATGGGATGGAGAAATATAGAAGGAAGCTAAGGAATCTATGTTAAAATAAACTAAAGATTATGAAATGGTGTTCTTCATCTAACAGGGCAGGTTACTAAGAAATTTAGAAATAATAATGGAGGTCATTAGCTTTGCAAAAATGCGGAAAATGCAATGCACATTTTAGTTGGCGCAAAATATATAAATCCTTATGGTGGAATTATAATCCTATTAAATGTAACGAATGCGAAACAACACATAAGATAACAATGCCAAGCAGGTTAATTTTTGTCTCTTTAACTATTTTCCCTATGCTCTCTTTCGGTTTTTTTCTGTCCCCTTTTAGCAATGGTGTTGTGACACTTGTTATAGCTATTTTTATTCTAATTATTGGTTCTATGTTGGCACCTTTTCTTGTTACTTATAAAAAGTCTTTGAACTAACGTACATACACTAACAGGAAAGATCATGGGTTACTTGGACAATCTTTTTTCCTAATTGAACTAAGCAGTTTAGTTTGAGATGCCTTTTTAAGTCAAAATGAATTATTAGAGAGGATGATGTGTTATGGCACTAAAAGAGTTTGCGTCTAGCTTTTTACTTATAATCAGTTGGTTAATCTTTGCTTTATGTGCATACGCACTTTATTGGACGATAGTAATACCTGGACTAGCCATTGTTCCTTTTCTTATTTTATTAATTTCTGGTTTGTTATGTTTTTACTGGTCAAGAAAATTGACACTAGGAGAAAAGACAATTAGTTCTTGAACTAACGCGGTAGTTTAGTTTAAGAGCGTTGCTTAACTAGTGTTCGATAATCGGTTGAGGGGTGTAAAATTCATGTCGCTGTTAAAACGTTTTGCCTTTTGGTTGCCTGTAATAGCAATCATTCACTATATATTTGAATTGTTGTGGAACCCAGTTAAAGACATAGTATTCGCCTTCGATCCCTTGCTAGTAAAAATATTTGGAGCGCTAAACAGTAATGGTTATCTGTATGATAATGAACATTTAAAAATCCTTTTTCCAGGCTTTTTGGTGCACTTTATCTTGTGGTTAATCTATGGCGCTATTATTGATTACATTATCAATGTGTTATTTACTCAAAGTAAAAGAGATGACTGAGAGTGCGTGTAACGGGTGCTTTACTTGAGGTTCGTAGAGCTGCTTTTGCTGCTCATTTATCTTTTTCAACTAAAGCAGCAGTTTAGTTCAATAAGGTTTTATTTAATTCATCCCATTCATTCCTTTATCAAAATGAATTAGAGGTGTTTTTAATGAAATTCTATCTTTTAGGCGAGGAAACAAAAGTAGAAATAGATGTGTTGTATCGAAGTTATCCTAACAGTTCTGATTACTGGGATGCTAATTGGGTTAATGCGACTATTAAAATAGAGATTCCAGGTTATAAGGTAAGTTTTGATGCAGATTTAAGAACAGACGAAATAAGAAAGTTCCTAAATGAACTTAAATCATTACGTCAATCGTTAAGAGGAAAGGCAAGCCTTACAAATTTAGAGGGTAATTTAGAGTTTGAAGGTGAAATAGATAAGTTAGGTAAAATCAAATGGAATGCAGAGACTTGCTATCCAGCAGGAAATGGTGCTGTACTTGAATTTAAATTTGAATCAGATCAGACATATTTAAATATGCTAATAAAAGAATTAGATGATATCATTACTCATTTTCCTGTCATAGGTAAACCATAGTAAGAAACTCAATTTTTATAATCCTTCGTTCAACGAACCGGTGCTTTAGTTGAAGAAGGGTAGTAAAACATCCCGCCCAAAGACACTCCAAGCGTTTTTGGGCGGGATGTTTTTATATAGCTATTTCACTGTTTATATATATGTATATGCGGATAAAGCTGTTATTTATGTGAAAGAACTTTTTATGCATAAAAGGCACCGTTGCTTGGAGTGCAGGCGCCGACTCCTGCGAACGCCGTTACGATGAACGGCGTTTGCGAGCACAAGCGTAGCGTTGCGAGCAGAATGAAAGCGTGCGCCGGAACGGAAAGCAACAGTTATCTTTGGTCCTTAAATAAGGATGCTTTTTCTTTTCATGTCGTATAGCGAGATGAAAAACAAAACCGCGAACACGATGGAGATGATGAGTAAATAACTCACATTCTCAATGAACTCCAGGAAAAGGCCGCCTGCAAACGGGCCTGTCAGGCTGCCGATGCTGAAAAAGATGCCGCAAAGCAAGTTGCCAGTCGGTAAAAGATCCTTTGGCGTCAAATCAGACATGTATGAAATGCCAAGTGAAAAGATCGAGCCGACGAAAAGGCCTGCGACGAATACAGCCAGCATGATGAATGGGACTGAATTCCCCATCATGCTCGCAGCCCAGAATGCGATTGCCCCGCCCCCATACGTGATCGGTAAAATCGTCTGGCGTCCGAACTTGTCCGAAAGCATACCGAGCGGCAGCTGTGAAACGATGCCACCGACTGAAAAAATGGCGAGGATCATGGAGACAGAAGTGAGCTCCATTCCGCTTCGTAAGGCATAGACAGGATACATCGCATTCAATGAAGATTCCAGGAATCCATAACCGAAGGGGCCTAAAAAAGCGATCCATGCAATCGCAATTGTGCGTTTAGACCGTTTTACAAAACTTCCCGCCTCCACATTCCCTTTCATTACTTCAGGAAAATCATTTTTCAAATTGAAGACGAGCAGCCATGCGGACATGCACAATAATCCCGACACGATGAACGGCAATCCTTCATAGATGTTGACAAGCGGCGCGAAAAGCGGCCCTGCGGCAAAGCCTAAGCTGAATGACAAGCCGTAGATTGCAATATTCCTGCCTAATCGATGCGGCTCAGCAGTACTCGTGATCCACGTTTGTGTGGAGAAATGAAGGGCATGATCTCCAATGCCGATCAATAAACGTAAGATGAACCAAAAGACGATATGTTTCCACAACGGGAACAGAAGCAATGACGAAAAGACAAGAATGCCGCCAACTATGATGACGGGTTTGTACCCATATTTACGTAATGGCGCTTCCATGAAAGGCGACACGAGAAGCGTACCTATGTATAAGCCTGTTGCATTTAGGCCATTTAAAGCACTTGAAATTCCGTCGCGTTCGAAAATGGCGGAAATGAGCGGCAATAACATCCCTTGGGAAAAGCCTGAAATTGAAACAATGATGACGAGAATCCAAAACCGCCGCTGTGTGGCAGATAATGATGTAACCATAAGCAATACGCTCCTTATTTTTGAGAAACCACCTTATAATAGTAGCATAAGTGGAATAAGGAGGATTGATTAGAATGAAATTCGAAATGACTGAGAACGGATTTGAAACGGAAACGACGTTTGGCAAACTGCAAATTTCCGCAAATGATGAATACGGTTTCCGTCCTTACCAGCTTCTCGTTTCATCCTTAGCGGTATGCAGTGGGGGCGTGCTGCGTAAGATTCTCGAACGAAAAAGGATGCCGGCAAAAAACATCACTATCGAAGTGAAGGAAGTCGTCCGGAACGAAGAGATTGCAAACCGTGTGGAAAAGATCCATCTTCATTTCCTGATTGAAAGGGAAACAATCAAAGATGAACAGATGGAGAAGATCATGCAATTGACGGCGAAAAACTGTTCTATGCTACAATCGGTCATCGATTCGATCGAAGTTGTCGAAACGTATGAATTTTTAACATGAATGAAAAAGGCCCAGTCCATATCTGATATCAGAATACGGCTGGGCCTTTACTTATGAATAGAACCTTCACTTTCAATTTGCATATAATTCGTAGGCGTTTATCGGCTAGGGCCGTCAAACGTTCACGGATCCCCTCCTTTACGTAAGGATTCGATTCGTCTCTACACTACGGCCTCCTTTTCCATTTGATTATTTGTAGTATAGCATGATAATTTTCTATTGTAAACATTTTGTTAAGCGGAATTTTCGTTTTATCGTTACAACCTCTTCGTACATTGAAAAAAACTTGTGATTCGTATACGATTACATTGATGAAAAGAGGTGTACTTGTTTGGATAAAAGGCAAAGCAACAGCCATGTCGATGAGCTTAAAAATCGTCTTCATCAATTTTTAGAGAAGCTTGAAGCGATCGAGCCCGAAACAACCGACCTTCAGGAAATCGATCAGCTTATCGGTTTGGTAGACGAATTGGAAAACCAAATGATCAAGATAAAAAAAGAGCAATAATGCTCCAGGGGGAAATAAGAATGTACATAGAACAACTTGAGAAAAGCATGTATGACCTTATTTGCGAAACGTCCACAAATCTTCCGAAAGATGTCCGCCGTGCCGTAAAAGCTGCGAGAGAGCAAGAAGACGCTGGCACACGGGCTGCAATGAGTCTCGATACGATTGCAAAAAATATCAATATGGCAGATGACAAACTATCTCCAATTTGCCAAGATACAGGATTGCCAACATTCAAAATCAAGACACCCATCGGCGTCAATCAATTGGAAATCAAGGCTGCTATCAAAAAAGCGCTTATCCAAGCGACAAAAGATGGCAAGCTGAGACCGAATGCCGTTGATTCGATCACTGGAGAAAACAGTGGCGATAATCTTGGCGACGGACTTCCTGTCATCAAATTTGAACAATGGGAAAATGACTTTATTGAAGTGAAATTGATTCTAAAAGGCGGCGGCTGCGAGAATAAAAATATCCAATACAGCTTGCCGACGGAATTGGAAGGGTTAGGCCGTGCGGGTCGCGATCTTGACGGCATCCGTAAATGCATCCTCCATTCCGTATACCAAGCGCAAGGACAAGGCTGTTCCGCCGGCTTCATCGGCGTAGGAATCGGCGGCGACCGCACGTCTGGTTATGAGCTTGCGAAAGATCAGCTATTCAGGGCAGTTGACGATGTGAATCCGAACGAAGACCTTGCGAAAATGGAAGCATATATTCTTGAGTCTGCAAATAAACTCGGCATCGGTACGATGGGCTTTGGCGGAGAGGCGACATTATTAGGATGTAAAATCGGCGTCATGCACCGCATCCCTGCGAGCTTCTATGTATCGGTTGCTTATAACTGCTGGGCGTATCGCCGCATGGCCGTAGACATTGACGCAACAACAGGTGCCGTCACGAATTGGCACTATAATGAGGGTGAAAAGCTTTCATTCGATCAAAATGAAGGACAAGCAGAAACGAAGCAGTCATCCCGAGTTGTAGAACTGTCTGCCCCGATTAGCGAGGAACAGATCCGTGACCTGAAAGTAGGCGACGTCGTTAAAATTAGCGGCCGCATGTATACAGGACGCGATGCGATCCATAAGCATCTTTCGGAAAATGACGCGCCTGTCGATTTGGATGGCCAAATCATCTACCATTGCGGTCCGGTTGTCCTGAAAAATGACGATGGCGGCTACGAAATCGTAGCGGCGGGTCCGACGACATCGATTCGTGAAGAGCCATACCAAGGCGATATTATGAAGAAATTCGGCATCCGCGCTGTCATCGGTAAAGGCGGAATGGGGCCAAAAACACTTGCTGCGCTCCAGGAACATGGCGGGGTCTACTTGAACGCGATTGGCGGAGCTGCACAATATTATGCAGACTGCATTAAAGCGGTTGAAGGCGTTGACCTTCTGCAATTCGGCATTCCGGAAGCGATGTGGCATTTACGCGTTGAAGACTTTACCGCAGTCGTCACGATGGACTCACACGGTAATAGCCTACACGCTGATGTTGACCAATCATCGCTGGAAAAACTATCCCAATTTAAAGAAAAGGTTTTTAGCTAATTCACTTATGCCCTTGCACTCATTGTGCGGGGGCTTTTTCATGTCCGCCTTCCAACCTTTGAGTTTTGCTTATTGCTTTTCCTTTTTAGTCTGATATACTGTTATTTATAATCATTATCACATCATAATTATTATCATAAACTGATTTTGATACTCATTCTCAAATAGGAGGGATATAAATGACAACGCAAACAAAGGAAGTGCAAAGTCCCGCTCATTGGACAGCACATTTGGAGCTTATCGCTGCAATCGTAGCGGGAATTCTGATTTTAGCCGCTTGGTTGATTGGAAAAGATGGATCATCTACGCTTTCGATTTCCCTTTATATTATCGCCTTTTTAATTGGCGGGTTTGCCAAGGCGAAAGAAGGCATCGAGGAAACGATCGCCGATAGACAGCTGAATGTCGAAATGTTAATGGTGTTTGCGGCAATCGGCTCCGCCGTTATCGGCTATTGGGCTGAAGGGGCGATCCTGATTTTCATCTTTGCAATTAGCGGCGCCCTTGAGACGTACACATTAAATAAAAGCCATAAAGAGATTTCCGCGTTAATGGAGATGCAACCCGAGGAGGCATGGCTCATCCAGGAAGATGGCTCTACGGTAAATGTAGCCACTTCTTCCCTATCCGTAGGATCGAGGATTCTTGTGAAACCGGGTGAACGGATTCCAGTCGATGGTGTTGTCATCCAAGGGACGACTTCTGTCGACATGTCGGCCATCAATGGCGAATCGGTCCCTGTTACAAAGGCCGAGAATGATGAATTATTTGCGGGCACCGTCAATATAAGCGGCGCGATTCAAATGGAAATGACAAAGCCTAGCTCGGAAACTTTATTCCAAAAAATCATCACGCTTGTCCAAAACGCACAAAGTGAAAAATCCCCATCCCAGCAATTTATCGAGAAATTTGAAGGTACGTATGTGAAAATTGTCATTTTCACAGTCATCGTCATGATGTTTTTGCCACATTATCTGTTCGACTGGGATTGGACGACGACGTTTTATCGTGCTATCGTCCTTTTGGTTGTTGCCTCCCCTTGTGCGCTCGTCGCATCAATCATGCCTGCGACGCTGGCGGCTGTTTCGAACGGGGCGAAGCGCGGCATCCTTTTTAAAGGGGGCGTTCATCTGGAGCATCTCGGTTCATTGAAAGCAATCGCTTTTGATAAAACCGGAACGTTGACTTCCGGAAAGCCTGTCGTAACCGATTTTATCGTCCGTGGAAATGAGAATGCCGATGCAGCACTCGCTATGCTTTCTAGCATCGAGGCGCAATCGAATCACCCGCTAGCAATTGCAATTGTCAATTATGCCGAAGAACAAGGAGTTTTCCAAAGGGAGCACCCGCAAATTGAGGATGTTCCCGGATATGGGATCCGCGCTTGGACAGATTCCGGGGAAGTTCTTGTCGGTAATCCAAGGTTCGTTGGAAAAGATTTAATTGTACAATTCAATGAGGGCATTGTCGAAAAGCTTTCAAACGAAGGAAAGACTGTCGTCTCTATGAAAGATGCAGAAGGGATTCTAGCTGTCATTGCCCTGAAAGATACGCTTCGCCCTGAAGCGATCCAAGCGGTCAACGATTTAAAGCAATTGGGGATCCGGTCAATAATGTTAACCGGCGATAATGAAAAGACGGCTAATGCAATTGCAAAAGAAGCAGGATTGGATCGGTTTGCAGCGGAATGTCTGCCGGAGATGAAAGTCGAGGAATTGAAACGGCTTCTGAAAGAATATGGAGAAGTAGGAATGGTAGGAGACGGCATCAATGACGCCCCCGCTTTGGCGACCGCCACTTCGGGCATTGCAATGGGCGATGGAACTGACGTTGCACTCGAAACGGCTGATGTTGTCCTTATGCAAAATGATTTGACCCGAATCTCTTACGCGGTGAAAGTTTCCAAGAAGATGCAGCGGATTGTAAAGCAAAACGTATTCTTTTCAGTCGCTGTCATCGCCATTCTGATCATCTCCAATTTCATGCAAGTCGTCGATCTTCCTTTAGGGGTCATTGGTCATGAAGGAAGCACGATCCTCGTCATCTTGAATGGACTGCGGATGTTGAATAAAGTCGAATAAAGAAAAAGAGCAATGCATGTCAGTTGACTGCATTGCTCTTTTCTTTTGCTAGCTTCGCTTGCTTGCGTTCCGTCATGACCGCATTCAATTGACCGCCTAGCATCAAGATGATCGCTGAAAAATAAAGCCACATCATGAGGACGATAATGCCCCCGATGCTTCCGTACGTTTTTGAATAGTTTGCAAAGCTTCCGACATAATACGAGAAAGCAAGAGATGTCAATATCCACCCTGCCGTTGCAAAAAGTGCTCCAGGCATCGCGCTTTTCAGTCGGATCTTCAAATTCGGCACCGCCCAATAAAGCGCGGAAAAAACCAGGAAAATCAAAATTGGCGGTAACACCCACCGCATGCTCCCCCATAATTTCAGGAATCCTTCTTCCATGCCAAAGTAGGAGAATGCTAGCATTCCGATCTGTTGACCGAAAACAGGTAATATCAATGCGATGATCAAAACAGCGATCAAAGCAATCGTAAATACGACGGACATTGCCCTAGAAACAAGGAATGACCTTGTTTCCTCAACATAATAAGAACGGTTCATCGCCTTCGTAAGAGCGTTCATCCCTTTGGAGGCGGACCAGATCGTTGCCAATGCACCGATGGACAATAGTCCCCCATTCCGGTTTTTCAGTATTTCCTCGACGGTATCATGGATAAGCGTATAGACGCTATCGGGAGCATAATCCCTAATGAATAGAAACACTTGGGATTCGTCGAGATTCAAAAAAGGCAATAGCGTTATCAAGAAGATTAATAGAGGGAAAAGTGACAATAGGAAAAAGAAAGCCAACTGAGAACCTAATCCGGTGATATCCACCTTCTTGATTCTCACAAGGAGCTCTTTCCAAAATCCTTTCGCTGTGGTGACATCGAATTTCTCTAAATCTCCATCCTTCACATCATCAAAGAATGCCATGATTTTATTATTCGCCATGAATCCGCTTTTTTCTTCGGATGGTCGTTTTTCTTTTTTCGGAGGTAACGGGTCTTTATGTATCACATCTGACTCACTCCTTCCGTGCATTAGTTCTTTTTTGGTTCCATACCTTCTTTCGCCTCGTTGACAATTTCCTTGTATTCTTCTTTCGAATCAACGAATGCTTCCTTTGTGCCGACGACAAGCTCCTTCACTTGGGGAGTCAATGTCTTCAATTCCTCGACTTGATTCTTAATGTATGCGGCATCACCCGAAAATTGTTCATAAATCGATAAGTACTTGTCTTTCTTTTGTTGCAACTTTTGCTTTAGGACATCCGGATTTTTTGAGTAATATCCTACTTGCTCAATCATCGCACTTGATTTTCTCTTCACCTGGTAACGGGTGCTTCTATCGAACATGCTGATGGCTCCACCCAATAATGCCCCCAACATGATAAACCTTCCAAATTTGCTGTTTCCCACGTAAAACCCTCCAATATCATTCTAATTTGCATATATCATTATACCCTCCGGATTAAAAAACAAACAATCTTCACGAATTTGCAAAAAACTCTTGACTAATACTAAAAATTTGAGGAAGATAAACCGTAACACTATCAATATTCCCAATAGTCTAATGTATTAGATAGTGGCGAAGAAAGGGAGTCAATAGTCCGGGAAGCTATTGATGGGTAGGGAGTAGTTCATTTAACAAAGACAAACTAAACAAGGGGGTAGTAGGATGGATGCAATCACAGGCTTTTTGGACAAGGCAAGTGGATTTATTTGGGGACCTCCACTTCTTGTTCTACTTGTGGGAACAGGTATCTTTTTAACTGTAAGACTCGGATTTATCCAAGTGCGGTTATTGCCGTATTCATTAAGACAAGTTTTTTCCCGCAAGCATGATAAGAAAGCGGACGGGGATATTTCCCAGTTCCAGGCACTGATGACCGCAATGGCGGCAACTGTCGGTGTCGGTAATATCGTTGGTGTCGCCACAGCTGTATATATGGGTGGACCGGGAGCGGTCTTCTGGATGTGGCTCGCTGGTTTCTTCGGAATGGCTACAAAATATGGGGAAGCCATCCTTGCTGTTAAATACCGCGTCAAAGACTCCAATGGTGAAATGGCCGGTGGACCAATGTACTATTTGGAACACGGCTTGAAACAAAAATGGCTAGGGATCTTATTCGCCATCTTTGGTGCGTTAGCAGCATTTGGAATCGGAAACGGTACCCAATCAAAAGCTGTTGCAGACGTTATGAAAAATACATTCGATGTACCTCATTGGATTACAGGGATTGCCCTTGTCATCTTCGGAGCCCTCGTCATCCTTGGGGGCATCAAATCAATCGGGCGGGTTACGGCTTTCTTCGTTCCGATTATGGCGCTCTTCTATTTTATAGCCGGTGCAATTGTTATGATCATGAATATCAATCTAGTCCCAGAAGCTTTTGCTACGATTTTTAAATATGCCTTTACAGGAGAAGCTGCTGTAGGCGGTGCAATTGGTGCAGCTATCCGTTTCGGTGTTGCCCGCGGTCTATTCTCAAACGAAGCAGGTCTCGGTTCCGCTCCGATTGCAGCCGCGGCTGCAAGAACGGATTTGCCAGGACGTCAAGCGCTTATCTCGATGACACAAGTGCTTTTCGATACGCTTGTTATCTGTTCCATTACTGGGGTTACTATCGTCATGTCCGGTAAATGGACAGACAAATCGATTGATGCAGGCGCGTTGACGGCTGAAGCATTTGGAAAATTCCTTGGTTCTGCCGGTCCAATCGTTGTTGCAATCGGCTTAATTTTCTTTGCCACATCCACAATTCTCGGTTGGAGCTACTACGGAGAAAAATGTTTCCAATACTTGTTCCCTAAAAATGGTGCCGTATTAGGTTATCGTATTGCATTCGTTCTCTTTATCATGGTAGGGGCTGTCGTTTCCCTCGATGTCGTTTGGCTACTTGCTGACGTCTTGAACGGCTTGATGGCAATTCCTAACTTGATCGGTCTTCTTGGATTGTCTGGCGTGATTATCATGGAGACAAAACGATTCAAGGCTAAAATGATTGAGGAAAAAGAAGCTGAAAAAATGGGGAAGACAGCACCTGTTGACAGCTCTGTCGATTAATGTGATGATTAAGTCCGAAGCTAATGAAGGGCGGACGACATTATGGATCTAACACAACCAACATCTGAAAATGTAACGTTTATGATCGAAAAGATCAAAGAGAAATTACGAATGGTCAATGTGGATGCAATGAAAGCGGACAACTTCAGCACTTCCCAATATGAGGACTTGGTTTATATTTACGAGATGGTCATGAAAAGGGATAAGATCACTCCGAATGAAATGCAAGCCATTGCCGCTGAACTTGGATCTCTTAGAAAATGAATTGACTAGAATTTAAAAAGCCGATGCAACAGGATTATCCTGAAGCATCGGCTTTTTCATTTCGTTTATTCAACTGATGTCCCGTCTTTTAGGACGAGTGGCTGTATAAGCACTTCAACCCTTCTGTTCTTGCTTCTTCCTTCTTCAGTGTCATTGGGAGCGACCGGTTTATTTTCACCATAGCCCTTCACGCTGAACAGCTGGGGATCCAGTTGTTGATTGCTGACAACAGTCTTCAGGAAATTGATCGCCCGCATCATGCTGAGCTCCCAGTTTGACGGGAATTCCGCGCTATTGATCGGAACATTATCTGTATGCCCTGTAATGACAATTTGACGCGGTTTTTCAAAGACAAGCAGATTGGCAATATCTTTCGACAACGTTGCATATTGCGGTTTGATCGTCGCTTTACCTGACTCGAACAGGATGCTATCCCGGATCGTGATCAGCAGCCCCTCTTCAGTCAATTTCGTCTGGAACTGATTTTCGAGCTCGTGTACCGCAATATATTCATCAAGTTTATCTTGGATTTCTTCAAGCGATTGCTGGTCCTCTAAATAGGAGGAGTTTTCATTTTTCTCCCCCGCACTATCTTTTGGAATCGGTACAGGAGTCGGGGCGCTGTTATCCATCACACCCGTCCCTCCATCAAAAATCTGGTTGAACACGGACGAGATCTGGCTGAATTTAACTTCATCCAACGTACTGGATGCGAACAGGACGATAAACATCGCTAACAACAACGTGAGAAGATCCGCATAAGGCAAAAGCCAAGATTCATTGATATGCCCTTCTTCCCTATTCCTTCTCTTACGTTTCCTCGACAACCTGTCCCGCCTCCCTGTCGCTCGTATTTTTGGCTGCGAGCTTTCGACGTTCTTCCATCGACAAGTAAGAAGCTAGCTTTTGTTCGATCACACGCGGGGCCTCGCCCTCAAGGACTGACAAAATGCCTTCGATCATCATCATTTTTTGTCGCACTTCTTCCTTCGACTTCCGTTGCAGTTTGTTGGCGAAAGGATGCCAAAGCACATACCCCGTGAAAATCCCGAGCAATGTCGCGACAAATGCCGCCGAAATGGCATGTCCCAATGCATCGATGTCATTCATATTCTTCAATGCTGCAATCAAACCGACAACCGCCCCCAACACACCGAGGGTCGGCGCATAGGTTCCGGCCTGTGAAAAGATGAGCGCCCCTGCCGAATGCCGGTCCTCCATGGCGTCCACCTCTTCGGTAAGGACATCACGGATGTAATCGGCATTTTGTCCGTCAATCGCCAGCCCAAGTCCATTTTTCAAAAACGGGTCGGTGATTTCATCTGCCTTCGCTTCTAACGACAATAAACCTTCCCGCCTTGCAACATCCGCCCATCCCGAAAACATCTTGATCAAATCCGAATCGGCCGTCAACTGCTGTTCTTTAAAAATGATGCCGAACAGCTTCGGCACCCGCTTGATCTCCTTCATCGGGAATGCGATGACAACCGCTGCCATCGTACCGACAATGATTATGAGGATCGCAGCTATATTTAACAGATTATCCGGTGTTACACCTTTCATCGCCATACCGACAAAAAGCGCCACTATTCCGAGGATAAGTCCAAAAACGGTTGATAAATCCATATAAGTACCTCCAAGTCCTACAGTCTACTTCTTCTTATTTCGACATAATCCCATCTTTCTTTAGCCATCTTCAATAATAAATATCAATCTTTAAGGAAATGTCACCTATAGTACACATATTCCCACAGTATTGATAACTATGGATTTTCGCATTTTTTCCTTTGCCTGTTATCTGCCACTGGAGTACTATTAATACATATGGATTAAGGAGGTTTTTATGTTGTCGTCATTTGAACAGAAGTTGGAAAACTACGCAAGTTTGATTGTGAAAGTCGGAGCGAACATCCAAAAGGATCAGACACTCTTCATCAGCGCTTCCATCGAAACAGCTGAGCTTGTCAGGAAGATTGCCGACAAAGCTTACACAGCCGGCGCAAGACATGTTATCGTCGATTGGGCTGACGAGGAACTGATTAAACTTCGTTATAAAAAGGCGCCTGCTGAATCATTCTCGGATTTCCCGGAATGGAAAGTGATGGAGCGCGAAAAATTGGCAGAAGGCGGAGCGGCATTCGTCAGCATCGTGTCACAAAGTCCTGACCTGCTAAAGGGAGTGGATCCTTCCCGCATAGCAGATGTCCAGAAGGCTAGCGGAAAAGCGCTTAACAATTATCGCAAAATGTTGCAGGCAGACCGTTTCAGCTGGTCCGTTGTGGCAGCTCCTTCAAAGGCATGGGCTGCAAAGATGTTCCCGGACTTGGAAGAATCCGAGCAAGTTCCAACCCTATGGGAAGCGATTTTCAAAGCTGTCCGAGCCGATCAGGATGATGCTGTCGGCGCATGGAAGGAACTTGACCGCAACCTGAATGAAAAAGCCGATTATTTGAATGAAAAAGCATACGCCAAATTGCATTACAAGGCACCAGGCACAGATTTGACAATCGAATTGCCAAAAGGCCATATTTGGGCCGGCGGCGGGAGTGTCAACGTCGATGGCAATGCGTTCATGGCAAATATGCCGACTGAGGAAGTATTCACGGTCCCGCATAAGACAGGCGTAAACGGCTACGTCAAAAATACGAAGCCGCTCAGCTACGGCGGAAACATCATTGATGATTTCACAATCACTTTCAAAGACGGAAGGATTACCGAGGTGAAAGCCGGCCAAGGCGAAGAAGTGCTTCAACATCTGATCGATACGGATGATGGGGCAAAGTATCTTGGTGAAGTTGCGCTCGTACCTCACGCTTCACCAATTTCCGAGTCCGGACTTCTATTCTACAATACGCTATTCGATGAAAATGCATCGAATCACCTTGCAATCGGCAGCGCATATTCCTTCTGTCTCGAAGGCGGTAAGACGATGTCTACAGAAGAGTTGGAAAAGCATGGTCTGAACCAAAGTATCACACATGTCGACTTCATGATCGGCTCTGCCGAAATGGATATTGACGGGGTGTTGGAGGATGGAACTGTCGAACCCGTATTCCGTAACGGGAATTGGGCCTTTTGATTTTAGACACAATTCATTAAAAGATTTCAATCTGCTCTTTAATTATTCCAGGATTATAGTATAATGAATGTATAATAACATTCATTGTAGAGAGGGGTCTCATCATGGGCTTGATGTTTACTACAGTTATCGGTTACTCGATTGTCCTTGGTATTGCTGCGTTATTTACAATGCATTTTCTCGGGAAGGCTCTTGATTCTTCCGATGCGGAAAGAATCGATCCAAAGCCTGAAGTAAAATAAAACAAAGAGTTGCCACTTGGCAACTCTTTTCTTTTTCTGTACACTATTTAGTATAGTTTGAATGTAGTCTGAAAAGAGATATTTTCAGCTCATGAAATCCCAATTAAATGGAGGGGCCCCATCATGACAATTTTGTCTGAAATCATTGCGTATAATAAAGAATTTGTGAACGAGAAGAAATATGAAGAATATGCCACTACAAAATTCCCCGATAAGAAAATCGTCATTGTGACTTGCATGGATACAAGGCTTACTGAACTACTGCCAAAAGCGATGAACTTACGGAATGGCGATGCGAAGATCATCAAAAGCGCCGGTGCCATCGTCACGCATCCTTTTGGAAGCGTTATGCGGAGCATTTTAATCTCCCTCTACGAATTGAAGGCGGATGAAGTCTATATCATCGGCCATCACGACTGCGGAATGAGCTCCATCGACACGGAACAGATCATCGGTAAGATGGTCGACCGGGGAGTCGACAGAAATCTGTTCAAAACCTTACAATACTCCGGCATCGATATGAAGGATTGGTTGCACGGCTTCAGTGATGTTACGGAAAGCGTAAAAAGAAGTGTGAACCAAGTGCGGAATCATCCACTTATGGATCGTAAAGTACCTGTACACGGCCTCGTCGCCCATCCTGACACTGGTCTTTTGGACATCATCGTCGACGGCTACGAAGCAATCGACGAAAACTGACACCGGATTTCCCGGGAAATAGATATTATGACAAAAACCGATTCTTCAAGTGAAGAATTGGCACGCCATTTGCTCGTAACGCTACGCTTTTACTCGCAAAAATAAAAAGTCGATTCTTCCTTAGAAGAATCGACTTTTTATTTTAGCTATCAGTTTCCGCCAGGCGGCCTTACCCTTTCAATAATCATCCGCCAAGCTGGCATACATATAATGATCTTCCCAAAAACCGTTAATGTACAACAGCTTCCTCAGCAACCCTTCGCGGACAAACCCCGCGTTTTCCAACACTTTCACTGAACCGGCATTGCGCGGAGAAACAAACGCCTCCACCCGATGCAATGAAACGGTTTCGAATGCGAACTTTGTAACGATCTTCACCGCTTCCGTGGCGAGACCTCTGCCCGTTTCCCGTTCGTCGATCGAATAACCGACAAAGCCGCTTGAGAACGGAAGCCTTTTTATGCTGTATAACGATATATGACCGATCAACCTGCTTGTTTCGGCGTCAAAAATCCCAAAATTGTATTCGCGCCGATCTCTCATTTGATAAATGGATTCCCTTATCTTATCCCGTTGGACAGAAACTGTATAATAGGCCGATTCATGACGAGGCTCAAAGACCGTCCAATAATCCCGGTTCGCTTTGAGCAGCTCGGTGAAAATCGCGGCGTCGTCTTCTGTCAATATACGCAAATAACAAGTTCGCCCTTCAAGCAGAATCAATGCTTCTTCACCTTTCTTCGGAAGCTATTTTCAAAAACTCTTCTACATCTTTCACACATAACGCCACACCTTTTGCCCAGAATTCTTCTTTCGTAATGTCTTCCCCTAGATGCTTCATTGCTAGATCTTCGACGGACATGACGGCTGTATCGCGCAGCAGGGCCATATATTTCTGTTCGAACGAATCTCCTTCCGTAAGGGCTTTTGCATAAATGCTCAAGGAGAACAAGTATCCGAACGTATACGGGAAGTTATAGAATGGAACTCCCGTAATATAGAAATGCAGCTTCGAAGCCCAGAAATGCGGATGAACCGTATCAAGAGCTCCTGCATACGCTTCTTTTTGCGCTTCAGCCATCAATTCATTCAATCTTGCAGCTGGTACAATTCCATTTTTCCTTTCCTCATAAAAGCGTGTTTCGAAAAGGAATCTTGCATGTATATTCATGAAGAATGCCACGCTGCGCTGGATTTTATCCTCCAGCAGTGCCAGTTTCTCCTCTTCCGTTTCCGCAGATTTGACGGAAGCGTCCGCTACGATCATCTCCGCGAAAGTGGATGCCGTTTCCGCGACGCCCATAGCGTATTGGCGGTTCATATAATGCACTGGACGCAATGCATATGAATGGAACGCGTGGCCAAGTTCATGTGCCAATGTCGCAACATTGGACATGGAGCCGCTATACGTCATGAAAATACGGGACTGCTCTGAAACCGGCATGCCTGTACAGAAGCCGCCTGGACGCTTATCTGCGCGGTCTTCCGCTTCAATCCAGCTATCCTCAAATGCCTTCCTTGAAAATGCCTCCAGTTCAGGACCGAACTTTCCGAAGTGTTCTAAAATGAACTCTGCACCTTCCTGGAATGGCATTTCCTTCGTTGATGAAGTGACCGGTGCATCTAAATCATACCAATTCATATTTTCATTTCCTAATAGTTCGGCTTTCCGTTTCAAGTATTCTGCGAAAGGTGCTTTGTTGGCACTGATTGCCCCCCACATTGCATCAAGCGTTTCCTGGCTCATCCAATTTCGCATGAGAGGCTCCTTCAAAACGGAATCCCAGCCGCGCTTCTCATAGACAGCCAAACGGAAGCCCGCCAGATGGTTCAATGCGGATGCAAAGAAATCCTCTTTTGATTCCCAAGCCTCTTCAAGTTTTTCAAATGCCTCTTTACGCACTTTGACGTCTGCATGGGAACTTAGGTTATTCGCCTGGCCGACGGATAGTTTTTTCTTTTCCCCGTCAACGTTCATTTCAATTGTAATGTCTCCCACAAGCTGGTCGTAAAGTTGTCCCCACGCTTGGTAGCCATCGACACTTAACGCTGTAATCAGACTTTCTTCTTCCTCGGATAATTTCAATTGAACTTCTTCACGCCATTCTTGCAGAACAAAGTCGAATTCGGATAGTTGCTTAGTTGCAAGCAGTCCCTTCCACACCGATTCTTCCGTTTTTGCGACAACCTGTTTGATTTTCAACATGGCTGTCTGGAATCTGGCTCCTAACGATCCCACTTCTCCTTGGAGAAGAAGCGCTTTTTTATCTTTCGTATTGGCAGCGATGAAACAGCCGATGACTGCGCCCGCTTCGCGTAAATTTTTCGCCGTGTTTTTGATTTCATCGATAACATGAAGGACTTGATCCGCCTCTTCCATGGATGTAGGCGTTTGCGTGGCCGCTGCAAGGTTTTCCAATGCACCGATCTGCTCTTTTACGGCGTCAAGATGTGAACGGAGCTCTTCTGAATCGCTTCCACCTTTAAAAAACACATCTAAATCCCATACTTGTGAATACGTCTTTGTCGTAGTCAATGATGATCCCCCTAATCATTTAGAAAATTATAATAAAAGCATGTTTTTATTATACCACGAATCTTCGGTATTCGAAATAATGGATTTGTGACGGAAACTTCATACTTTCTTTCGCACAGTTCCCTTTTCCTATGTATACTGTTCAAAGGGAGGATGTACTATGTCAAGAATACTTCTGATGACCCTGTCACTATGTACAGTCATATTATTAAATATTATCGCAAGCTTCTACTCACTGAACGGAAACACAACAGGCGAAATTACAAGCCGGCTGCCATTGCTTTTCATACCGGCGAACTATGTATTGATCATCTGTTGGTTGCTCTATATCATGATCTTTTTCTGGATTCTCAATTTTAACAAGACTCGCCACGAGATGAGCTCCGCACATCGAGACCGCGTCACTTTCCTTTTCGTAGTAAGTTGCCTTCTGCATATTGCATGGATTTTCCTTTGGCACTTCGAATTGTTCACGATTACCGTCATAGCGAAACTCGCGCTTCTTTTTGTTTTGCTTACTTTCTACTTTATCTTTCCGAAACAAGATAACCGAATGTTTGGCAGAGCGCCATTCAGTTTGCTCACAGGATGGATTTTCATCACAACCATCTCGAATGTCAGTTATTTGCTGATGATCCATGGTTGGACAGGATTCGGGTTAAGCGATCCATTATGGACAGTCATCTTCTTAACGGTTTCAACTGCGTTCGCTTTACATTTTATGTACCACCACAAGGATTATGTGATGAATCTTGTGTTTGTTTGGGCATTTATCGGCATTGCTGTCAGAAACGGGACGGAAGAGCTATTCATCTCTGCAGCGGCCATCTTCTTATCTGCCGTCATCATCACGTGCATCTTCCTGTTTTCAGGCAGACGCATTGACAACAAAAATAGAGTAGGCATATGAGTTCATCATACGCCTACTCCTTTTTTTATGCCGCCCTTTGAATCAGTCGTGGAGCGGTTGTGAATAAAGGTACTACTACAATTGCACAAAGTATGATTGATGGAATCATATACGATGCATTATACACAAGTGAATACAACCATACCGGCTGATCTCCTGCGAATTCGGCGAAGAAAATAATCCCACCGATATAATGGGCAAGGAATCGTAATACTCCTCCAATGACAGTACCTATAACAATTGCTGAAACCATCGATCGTTTATTCCCCGCTTTTCTACTACTAATCAACCAGCCCAATGTAACTGCCGCAATCCCTACCAGCGAATAAGCCACAAAATAATCGAGCGCCGCCTGGTAGATATTCAACACATATGCCCCACTAATTACCTGTAATAGTCCGGTAATAAACCCTGTTAACATTCCGCCAAGTATTCCCCATCTGAATGCAATAACGATGATTGGCAACATGGACAATGTGACGGATCCCCCTTGGGGCATCTTGAACAAGACAAGCATATCCAAGACAAATGATAAAGCTCCAAAAATAGCAACCTCTAATAAAAACTGCAGACGTTTACGATCCAATTCTAACTCCCCCTTTTTTTGTCGGAGGGATACGGAATGAAAAAGCGGTTTGTTTGCCTCGACCGGGCATCACAGATAATCGGCATGTTTGAATGACGCCGATCATGGCTACGGTTAGTAAACAGCTTCAAAACTCTTTTGCAACAAAAAACGACATCCCGGATAGAACCGAGACATCGATCGTTGTCAGTTTCCATCCACATCCCTACGCAAGCATGAACTTACAGGTTCGAAGGGTCAGGACAAATGTCCAATCTCAGCCGTTGAAGGCCCCCCTTGTGGTCATGTAATTCAATTGTCGTCTCCATTGTATATGTTAAAGTACTTATAAGCAAGATGATATTGTAAACTACTTATTAGAATTACGGGAGGTAAGCCCATGACCAATAATAAACTATTATCCGCCCTCTGTTATTTCAGCATATTCTTTTCGCCTCTGCTGCTGCCTGCAATCGTCTATTTTGTCACGGATGACCATGAAGTGAAAGGCCATGCGAAGCGTTCACTCATCTCGCATCTTGTCCCGGTCGTACTCCTCATTGCGGGATTCATCCTGTTTTCGTTTTCGATGATCTCCTATGAGTCGAGGATGCACACCATGATGACAGGGCGATTCGACTTTTGGGGACTGGCGCCATTTCTATTCATGATCATCTATGGACTGCTATTTTTATTCGTCGTCATCTGGAACGTCTACCAAGGCGTGAAAGTGTTGAAATGATAGACAGGACAGGCATACGTTTCTTTACGATTGAATAACTATGTTATAATCAGATGGAAAATTACGTTTCAAAGAAGGGACCTGTAAATCATGATTGTGAAGAACAACGAAGAGATCGAAGCGTTGAAAAAGATCGGTCGCATCGTCGCAGAAGTGCGGGAAGCTATGAAGGCGGCGACTGTTCCGGGCATTACGACAAAAGAGATTGATGAACTCGGAGGGCGCCTTCTTGCCGAGCGCGGAGCTGTGTCAGCACCGATTGACCAATATGAGTTCCCGGGCTATACATGCATCAGTGTCAATCATGAAGTTGCCCACGGCATTCCGGGATCGCGCGTCATCCAGGACGGCGACCTTGTCAATATCGATGTCTCTGCATCATTCGGCGGGTACTTTGCAGATACCGGCATTTCATTCGTCGTCGGCACAGCGGATGAGAAGAAACAACTGCTTTGCGACGTGGCGAAAAGCGCATTTGACCGTGCGATGACAAAAGTGAAAGCAGGCTCAAAGTTAAGCCAAATTGGGAAAGTAGTCGAGCGGGAAGCGAAGGATAACGGCTTGAAAGTCATCAAGAACTTGACTGGGCACGGCATCGGAACATCTTTGCACGAAGAGCCGCAGCATATTCTAAATTATTATGATGCTTGGGATCAAACATTGATGAAAGAAGGGATGGTGTTGGCGGTAGAGCCGTTCATCTCTGAAAAAGCCGAGCATATTATCGAGCTTGGGGACGGATGGACATTTATCACACCGGATAAATCCCTCGTCGCCCAAATTGAACATACGATCATCGTGACAAAAGACGAACCGATCATATTGACTCAACTATAAAAAGCGGGGAGCGCTTGATTAGGAGCGACAGGCATAAGGCGAAAATGCGGAGTGGCGTTCTTTGCCACAGAGCAGTTTTCGACTTATGACCCCGAGCTCCTAGCGCTCGGAGCTGGATTAAAAAAGAACAAAAGCGGAGAGTCGGCTATTGCCACTCTCCGCTTTTCATCATTTCTTCTTCGTTTTCTTCACATCTTTTTGACCGCCGACCGTCTTCGAATTCCCTTCCATCAACTTTCCTTTATACCACACTTTTTGGACGGGCTTGAATCCTTTCGACAGCTTCCTGTACGTGCGCTCTTCAGGATACGAGAGCAATGTGAGCACTTCCCCATCTTCCCCTGCACGTCCTGTCCGTCCCGAACGATGCAAATATTGCTCGATCGTATGGGGGACATCGACATGGATGACATGGGTCAGCCCTTGTATGTCCAATCCTCTTGCCGCCAAGTCCGTCGCTATCAAAATCCGGATTTCACCTTTCCGGAAGTTTTCCAACGTCTCTTGCCTTTCGAATTTCGACATGGAAGAGTATAGGACCGCAACGGGTGCCTCATTATATTGCAGCTTCATATCCTTCATCCGAAGCTGATCGACATTATTCATAAAGGCGAGTGCCCGGATCGATGGCAGATGGGACAGCCCACGAAGCAGGTCTGTTTTATCCCGCGCATCCGTCTTCACAAACGAATGGACCACTTTGCCCGACAACGGCATATCCTCGACAGAGACATGCAGACGGATCGGGTCATTCATCAGATTTTTCGCGACAAGTTCAATTTCATCCGTAATCGTGGCAGAAACAACGGCGACTTGACGTTCCGGATTTGCCGCTTCAATCAAATCTTTCACAATGACACGATAATCCCGTGATAGCAGCTGATCGCCTTCATCCAATACGATATAGCGGATATCATGCATTTTTAAACGCTTCGCTTTCACAAGTTCAACGAGACGCCCAGGTGTTCCGACGACAATGGTCGGCTTCTTTTTCAATCGTTCAATCTGGCGTTGCATGTTCGCGCCGCCGATCAATTGAGTCACCGTTATATCGGTTCCTTCCACCCATTCACGGATGACGTTGACAATCTGCATCGCCAACTCCTGGGAAGGAGCCATGATCAATGCTTGCGTCTGCATCTTTTTGCCGTCCACTTGTTGAAGGATCGGCAAGACGTAGGCGAGCGTCTTTCCTGTACCGGTTGGTGATTCCGCCACAACATCCCGGCCATTCAGTAATTCCGGGATCATTTGAGATTGGATCGGTGTTTCCCTTTCAAACTTCCACTTATTCTTAATGTTATCGTCCATTTTTTCCAAGAAGGACATTCTCATCCCCGCTTTCACTGTTCCTTATCTTATAATGGACCGGAATCGTTTATCTTTCAAGTCAAGGCTTTCTTCTTGCCTTTGCAGATTGTTCGAATGCATAGGCATAGCCGACCAGTTCAGGTTCGGAAAACGCCTTGCCGCATAGGGTGATGCAAAAAGGCTCGCCCTCATTCGTGAAAGACGATGGAACCGTTATTGCCGGGTACCCTGCCGCCGCGCTAAAACTGCATCCGTGGTCCTGCGGGAATACAAGCACGTCAATCTTGTGCTCGTCAAAAGCCCGGTCGAGAGCCAATTCCCCCGCCAAATGACGGTTTCTCAATAATGCTTCGATATATTCCGGCTCGGTCAATGTTCCGCTCGTCCGATCCACTTTTTCCAACATCACTTGACCGAAGGCAAGTGTTTCCTCCGCATGCTCCTTATTAAATTCAATGATATCTGATAATGTACGGATCGGGTTTGTCATCGGCGTCTGGCCGAGATATTCATTCAATGCCGCTTTGAATTCATACAGAAGGACATCATAACCTAGATCGTCTTCCATTGTCCCTAAATCAATATCGTCGACAAGTTCTGCACCTAGAGATTTCAGGCGATGAAGTGCTTCTTCGAACTTCTCTTTTCTCTCCGTAGAAATTTCCCGAGCAAAAATCGATCGTGCGATGCCGATTCTTTTGCCTTCCAACGAAGAGGTGTCGAGCATGGACAGCCAATCGATTCCATCGAATCTTCCGGCTCCCTTCGTCACGGGATCGTTTTCATCATGGCCGACCATCAATCCGAATGTGATGGCCGAGTCTTCCACTGTCCGCGCGATCGGCCCCGGTGTATCTTGGGTGAATGAAAGGGGTATGATGCCGCTTCTGCTTATCGCTCCGACGGTCGGTTTAATGCCGACGAGAGAGTTTTGGGCTGAGGGATTAATGATGGAACCGCTCGTCTCCGTCCCAATGGAGACTGCCGCCATATTGGCCGCAATAGCAGCCGCGGCGCCCGAGCTCGATCCTCCCACATCAAAAAGACCGTATGGATTATTCACTTGTCCGCCCCGCGAACTCCACCCATTCCGCATGCGGTCCGACATGAAATTCGCCCATTCGGTCATATTCGTTTTGCCTAAAATGACTGCGCCCGCTTCCCTTAGCTTTTTCACTAAAAAAGCGTCTTCTTCCGCATAGTAGTTCTTCATCGCCAATGAGCCGCAGCTTGTATGCATGCCGTCTCCCGTATCCATATTGTCTTTCAACAGTACCGGGATGCCATGCAATAACGACCTGACAATGCCGCTTCGACGTTCTGCGTCAAGTGACCTGGCGATTTGGAGAGCTTGCGGATTCAGCTCCAGCACAGCGTTGATATTCCGGTTTTTCTCAGAAATCATCTTCATATACATGACCGTCAGTTCTTCTGACGTAAGATCATCGGAAGACATTCTTTCCTGCATTTGCCGGATGGTCGCCTCCTCCAGCCATACCTGTTGCACTTCACCCAATTTCCTGTTCAAATGGATCCCCCCATTATCATCACTCTATCCTCATTGTATACTGTTTCATCAACTCATATAAAGATAGTTCATATAATTGTTTTCCGTTTATTTTAAAGACGCCTTCATTCACAAGGTTTTCGATTATTTTATCCCTTTTATTTTCGAGCACGGGATTTTCCTGCTTTTTCATGGTGTTAATTCCTCCTAAATTGATAGCTATCATCTATTCCACTTCCATGAAAGCCGTAAACTATGAAGAATTAACCAAAAAACCCCGCTGCGCACATCGCAACGGGGAGAATTTAAGACCATCTGTTATTTTTATATTTACGGTAGTAATTGATTTGCCTCATGAATAAATACAGTTTTCGCTTGAAGCTTTTATCCCTTTTATAGAAGAGCGGATTTGCATATTTGCCTGCCCTTAACAGCTGGTCTATTTCTTTACGAACTTTCGCATTGTCGACAAATTCCCTTAAGACGATTTTCGGAACGACTGTGAAAAGGAACTTTTCGTCTAATAATGTCAACGGCTTTTCGACGCCGTAAATGAGGTCATCGACAAAATTCTTCGCCAAATTATGTCCGCAAGATGTAATGTAATAACTTGAACGTCCTTGTCGGATATTCACTTCGAACACTTTGAACTTCTTGTCACGGTGATCGTATTTCAAATCGAAGTTCGCATAGCCGACATAGTTGAGCGCCTCTAAGAACCCTTTCAGCTTCATCATCATCTCTTCATTATATCGGGTGATGACCGCTGTATAATTGCCGATCGCCGTCAGCGTATGCTCTTGCAAAACGACTTGTCCGAATGTAATCAGTTCGGATTTGCCTTTGCTGTTAATGTAGAAGACGGAATCCCACATATATGTATCATCGCCTGGAATGAAATCTTGGATGATCAAGTCGTCGCGATAACCGCTTTTCTTGATCGTGTCGATGACTTTCTGAATTTCTTCATACGAGTCGACTTTATACACTTTTTGCATCCCTTCAAACGGATGCTTGTAATATTGTACGCCGTTGCTTGGCTTGATGATGACCGGGAACATGACTTCCTCAGTGAAACGTTCGTCCGACTCACATGAATGGAAATACGTCGCGGGTGTATCAATGCCGTGCTCTTCGCAAAGCCGGTAGAAATTCTTCTTCACGAGCAGGTTATTCATCAACTCTTCATCGATATAGTTGAAAACGAAATCGTGCTTGAGCGCTTGACGGCTTTCAATGATCATGCGGACATATAAATCATTCGTTCCGATCAGAAGCATCTTTTTCCCTTGCGTCTTATATTTTTTTGCAACTTGTTTCAGGAAGCGAACGAACTCGTCCTTCTCCCCTAATTTCGGATTCAGCTCGATTGCGCCGGGAATTGTACTTAAGCTCGTAAACGATAACGGCTCTTTCCCTACGAGGATCGGATGGATTCCGTAAGCCTCGTGAAATGAAATTGCCATATTGTATGCATTAATATCAGTCCCTACAATGATCGGGATAAACGGGTGGTTTGTCATAGTTTCCTCCAACATGCTTTTCTCTATCTTAGTGTAGGGTTCATGAATTTCGATGTCAATCGACCCGAGCGCCTATCATTGAATTAATTCACATTGTCAAAGCTTCGGCGCCTACCTGTTTCCAAATACTCCAAGGATGCTCAAATGGCGGTGTCGATTCGAATTTGAGGATTTCCTTCGTCGTCGGGTGCGGGAAGGAAAGGGTATGTGCCCATAACGCAATTTGCTGTCCCGGCCGGTTCACATGTTGGCCGTACTTCTGATCCCCGTAGAGCGGTGCGCCGGACGCAGCCATCTGCACGCGGATTTGATGCGATCTGCCAGTATGAAGCCGGATTGCGAGTAAGCTCATTCCGTCTTTCCTTTCGATTGTTTCATAATGAAGGATGGCTTTCTTTCCTTCTGGGTGTGATGGCTTCACAGCATGGACCTTGTTTTTCTTCGTGTCCTTCCACAGATGGTGCTCCAAAAGACCGCCATCTCCTAAGCTGCCACGGACGACAGCCAAGTATGTCCGTTCCATTTCCCTTTTTCGAAGCACGTCTGAAAGTCGGGATGCCGCCTTGGACGTTTTTGCGAATACAAGGACGCCGCCTACCGGACGGTCCAGCCGATGCACAAGGCCCAAATAGACATTCCCCGGCTTCTGGTGCCGCTCCTTCAAATCTGCCTTCAACAATGTCAATAAATCCTCATCGCCACTGTCATCTGCCTGCACCGGTAAATTGACAGGCTTCTCGACGACGAGCAAATGATTATCTTCATATAAAATGCGTATGATCAACTTTCACAGTTCCCTTCAATAATATAGATGGACAAATTTCCGTATAGAACGATTTACTTTTCATTCCGACTCGCCTCCATTCCGTCTATCATACTATATATTTACCAGCATTTCTGCTAAAAATGTTGGATGGGTGGAAGTGAATGGACCCTTGCGGCGAAAGAATGGACCCTGCGCAAAAGATGAGCATACAAAAAAGCCGAAGAGCGCTCTTCGGCTTTTTACACTAGATCTATTCCTGTACCAAGTAGATCGGTTCTTCCGTCGGCCATATTGAAAAATCCGATATGATGCCATCGACGCCAACTTTCTGCGCTTTCGAAACCATCCTCTTGTCTTTCTTCGACCATACAAGAACCTTGCTATCACGTTCGTGGATATTGTCCACCATCTTCTTGCTTAAAAAAGAAACATTGAAGTTGATATACGATGCGAATGATGTCAGTTCATCCAATTTTTTTGCCGATAAAAGCGATTCAGAAGGATGGACGAGGATCGCCACTTCAATCTCCGGCAATATTGTATGTATTTTCCTCATGGAATCGACATCAAATGACTGGATGATGATTGAGCTAAGGTCGTCATAACCCATGAGCAGCGAAACGACCTTTTCTTCCATTCCTGGATAGGACTTTGGGTTTTTCAGTTCAATCAACAATCCGATCTGACTATAAAACTCTTCCAGTAATTCGTTGAGAGTCATAATTGGCTCACCTAGGAATTCTTCGCCGAAAGCGCCTCCTGCATCCAATGTCTTCAATTCTTCCAATGTCATATCCTTGATGTAACCGCTGCCATTTGTCGTGCGATCGATTTTATCGTCATGCATGATGATAAGTTCACCGTCTTTTGAAAGATGGACATCAAATTCAAGATAATCAGCACGGAGCTCCACTGCTTTTTGAAATGCGGCTCGAGTATTTTCCGGTGCAAGACCGGAAGCACCCCTATGGGCGATACTAAGCAAATTGGGATTGTGTACCTTTTTCGTCTGGTCATTGAACCCGACAAGGAGGAATAGGCACGCTCCAATGATCGCCATGCAAATCACATTATGTTTTCTCATATGAATTCCCCGCATTCTCTCATCGAATTCAGTAAAATTTACCAATATCCGAATTATCTTTCAATTATAATATCATAAATTATTAGTCTTGAATACCCTTATATTCATAATAAGCTAAAAGTATTACATTTTTTTCGCAAATTGACGTTTCAATATTGTATGCGCTTTCAAATTGAAACAATAGTAGTAATCGTCAAAATACTGTTTACAAATTATTTTTCCATTGATATATTGGATATCACTTAAAACTAGGAATTCACTTCATAGTTGGAAGAATAACTTTTTACATCTAGGAGGAGCCATCATGTTAAGTAATCCTGTAATCGCTACAACTTTGATTTTCTCTCTAATTGCATTGGGCGAATGGCTGTCCATAGTATCAAGAGCCAGAGTCCCGATGCTTCTCACCGCGATGGTAGGATTCCTTATCCTTATTTGGACAGGCATCTTCCCGAAAGATATTTTGGAGAAATCCCAATTTCCTGCTCTCGGAGCCATCTTGATCGGCCCGGCAATTTTGCATATGGGAACGATGATTCCTTTTTCATTGCTGAAAAGCCAATTCAAGGCTGTCCTTATCGCTCTCGGAGGCATAATCGTTTCCGGGATTCTCATATTGACGATCATCCCTTTGATTTTTGATTACCCGACTGCTGTTGCGGGGGTAGGTCCGATCAGCGGAGGCATCATCGCTCTTATCATTACATCGGAAAAATTGAAAGAAATCGGACTTACAAGCCTTGTGATTATCCCTGCCCTGATTGTTGCTTTCCAAGGGCTGATGGGCATGCCGCTCGCGATGAATTTCATGAGAAGGTACGCAGCAAAAATACAGGCAGATATCGATAACGGAACCTTTGTCCCGATGGTGTCCGAAGCGGATACTTTGAAGGAAGAAGAAAAAAGCAAAAAACAAGGCCCTTTCAGATCGAGCACGACGTTGAAATTGTTCTATATTTTTGTCGGTGCATCCGTTGGGGTCGCACTTGGCACGGTCACGCCGATCCACTATACCCTTTGGTCTCTCGCAATCGGCGTCATCGGTCTGAAAATCGGAGTCTTCGAACCGAAAACGCTTGAAAAAGCAAACTCATTCACGATTACGATGATCGGCATCATCTTTGTCGTTATCGGATCCATGGCCGGTGTCACACCCTCACAAGTGTTAAGTAACTTGCCAAGCATTCTCCTTATCCTCGTCATTGGTACTTTCGGAATTGCATTAGGCGGATTCCTCATGTCGAAGATTGTGAAATGGCATCCCTATAAAGGTATGCCAGTCGCATTGACCGCATTGTTCGGCTTTCCGGGCGATTATATCCTTTGCGAAGAAGTGAGCCGGAGTGTCGCGAGAAACGAGAAGGAAGCGAAAGCGATTTTCGATGAATTATTAGCGCCGATGCTGATTGGCGGATTTACGACTGTCACAGTGGCTTCGGTCATTATCGCAGGCATTTTAGTTCAGACATTATGATTCGGGGGGATTTACGATGACAAAAACAATTATTAAAAACGGATCACTTATTGATGGAAACGGCGGAGAACCGAAACATGGCCAGATTGTTGTCATTGACGGGGAGCGTATCGAATATGTCGGTGACGAAAGCGGGTTTGCAGCGACTGGCGATGAACAAGTCATCGATGCTGCAGGCGGATCGATCCTTCCCGGCTTCATCGATACGCACGTCCATATGATGCTGGAATTCTCGCCGATCCAAGAGCGATTGGCCACTCCTTTTTCATTCATGTATTATCGGGCGGCTCAATACTTGAAAGCTACATTGGATGCGGGTGTCACTTCCGTGCGTGATGCGCTCGGCACTGATTTCGGCGTGAAAAAAGCAGTCGATGAAGGCCTCATTCCAGGACCTCGCTTGCAGCTAAGCATCAATGCATTGACAATTACCGGCGGACATGGAGACGGGTATACGGTTTCGGGCAATGTGCTTGATCTGTTGCCTTCTCCATACCCAGGCATGCCGAACGGGGTTTGCGATGGCGTGGAAGAGGTGCGCAAAAAGACGCGTGAAATGCTTCGTGCGGGCGCTGAGGTCATTAAAGTGCATGCGACCGGCGGTGTATTGAGCGCAACCGACCATCCGGAATTCACTCAATTCTCGTTGGAAGAACTGAAAGTCATCGTCGAGGAAGGTAGGTTCCGTAAAGGCGTCAAGGTCATGGCCCATGCACAAGGGGCGGAAGGAATCAAAAACGCTGTCCGAGCAGGCGTCCATTCCATCGAACACGGCATTTTCATTGACGACGAAGCAATCGATCTGATGCTCGAAAACGGAACGTATCTTGTACCGACGCTTCTTGCTCCGGTAGCTGTTTTGGAAACCGCGGCGGAAACGGGCATGCCCGAAACGGCCGTCCAGAAATCGAAGGAAGTCATCCAGCATCATATTGAAAGCTTCCAGAAAGCCTATAAGGCCGGAGTCAAAATCGCGATGGGAACAGATGCCGGAGTCATGAAGCACGGTACGAATCTACGCGAATTGGGATTGATGGCGGATGCCGGCATGAGTCCGATGGATGCGATCGTCGCGTCAACTAAAACGGCGGCTGAATGTTTAGGCTGGGAAGATCAGGTTGGAACGCTTGAAGCTGGAAAGCTTGCGGATGTCATTATCGTTGAAAGCAATCCACTCGAAGATATCCATTCCCTTGCGAATAATGACACGATCCAAGTCGTCATCAAAGGCGGAAAAGTGGAGAAAGATCTAACTGCATAATGAAATGGCCACTGCGTAGACAATTGTCAGCAGTGGCCATTTTTTCAATTAACATATGTTCTATCAATGGTATACTGTTGTTAATCGTTAGGAGGCAGATAGAATGGATATTGAAAAATACCTCAAACGCATTCACGCTTCAAAGGAAAATAAACCTTCCCTTCATCAGTTGACGGAACTGCAGCGTCTACATATGACTGAAGTTCCATTTGAAAACCTTGATGTCATCCGCCGGGTTCCGATCTATTTAAATTTGAACACCATTTACAAAAAAATCGTCCTTCGGAATCGCGGCGGCTATTGCTATGAATTGAATGGCCTTTTCCATTGGCTGTTGAAGGAGCTTGGATATGACGCTTCCCTTATTGCTGCCACTGTATTCCGGCCGAATGGACAATGGGCAAAGCCCGAAACGCATGCTGCCATCATCGTCCAATTAGATGAACCCTATCTTGTCGATGTCGGATTCGGTGATTCCACAATTCTACCGATTCCTCTGAACGGAAGTCCGCAAACGGACGTCAGCGGCACGTATTTAATTCAGCAATCCGGCAAGGAAGTTTTCGATTTGATCAGAACGCGGAATGGGGAATCAAGGCCCTTGTACCGGTTTTCCACTTCGGCAAAGCAGCTTGAGAACTTCCATGAAGGCTGCGTATTCAATCAAGTCTCCCCCGAATCGACGTTCACGCATGTCGACATCGTCACAAAAGCGACACCTACAGGCAGATTGACGTTAAAAGACCTGGAGCTGTCCATTTCCGAAAACGGGGTCATGAACTCCACTTCACTTACAGCTCACGAAAAAGAAGCGCTTCTCTCAGATTCATTCGGAATCAACATATAACAGAAAAAACCGGCTGGGAATGCACCCCTACACCGGTTTTTTAATTCATTTTATGGCTATTTCCTTAAAGTCTTTTTAAGCGCCAACTGAAGTGAACCAAACGTTTGGATCTGTGAAAAATCCAACCCTAATTGGACCGAAGTTTGAGCGATTTCCGGACGGATTCCGGTTAATGTAGACTCGATTCCAAGCAGGTCAAGCACCTGCATCAACTGATAAATATGGTTTGCCACCATCGTATCAATCAATGAAACACCGGATAAATCGATATAAAGGTGACTGACGTCAAGCTCGACACATCGGTTCGGTACGAAATCCATAATCGATTGGACCCGGGTCGTATCGATATCTCCGACAAGCGGCAATACCCCGATCGTTGAATTAAGTTTGATGATCGGCGCATTCAACTCTTCGATAAGGCTTTGTTGTGCGAATAGCCGCGAGTTCATCAACTCGTCATACTTCCTTGTAAACTCCACTAACAATTCATCGAACGCCATATGTACGGCAATACCCCAATTCATAATGTCGGAACGGAGGACCCGATCCCCTTCCCGGTCGACAAATTTTTCAATGAACCGCCAAAAAGCATGTCTTACCTTGCTTAGCGCATCGAGCACTTCATAGATAGGCGTCCTGCTGCTCACCCGACTTTCAGCGACAAGCTTTGCCCATTCTCTCTTATTATTTTCAAAAGCCTCTTTGTCTTCCAAGAGACTGCTCGCAATCGTCAAGTTGGTCAGCCTATTTTGCTCCCGCAGCATCTGCTCCGACCACTCACCAGCGTCCTTCGAATAGATGGAACCATCCTTTGCTTCCCGTTCTGAAAGCCAATCCTCCGTGATGGCATCCACATGCTCGATCAAAAAATCATAGAGCTCACGATTCATATTTCTCATTCTCATTCCTCCAACCGACAATCCATTATTCCTATTGTAACATAAACAAAGATACGTATTGGGAAAAAATAGTGCACGGTTCCCAATACGTATCTAGTTAATTCATGATTTTGATTTTCACTTTTTTTACGCCCCACTCCATCGCACCCGCATAGGTAGGGATGAAGACATCGATTTTATGTCCTTTGATTGCGCTGCCGACATCTCCGGCAATCGCTTCCCCATATCCTTCCACCCACACTTTCGTGCCAAGGGGAATAATGGATGGATCGACTGCTATCACTTTCTGATCGGGATTGGCGCGCAGATCAATGCCATATGCTGTCGTCCCTGAACAACCCGTGCAATAGGCTGTATATGCAGTTGCTGTCACAGTCATTTCGCTACCGGTACTCGATGGTGGACTGGAAACAGATAAGTTGAATGCCGGCTCTTTCGGTACGCTTTCAGGGATGTCCTCTTTGGTGAGCGAAGCGACTTTTACTGTCTTTGCCATGACGACTTTGCTGCCGGGGTCTTCCCCGCTAATCGTCAGCACATCACCAGGATGGATGATGTCATTCACCAGATTATTCAAGAGCTTCAATTCTTGTAAGGTCATGCCGTGATTCAAGGCGATCCGATAGAGATTATCGCCTTCTTCAACCATGTACGTAACAGGTTCTTTCTTCAATAGATCCAGTGGCGGATAAAACAACGGAAATGTATTTTCCCAAACTTCGAAAAAGGGAATATCATTAAGATTCGAACTCACTTCTTCTGGACTATCCACGGTCCCTACACTTTGTTCTGTCAAGCTCAATGTTGCCGCTTGAGTCACAACAGCGAACGAGAATGTTAGGATTGCGGTCAATACAATCATTTTCATCTTAATCAAGTAATATTGCTCCTCTCTTCAAAACAATTTCCCCAGTTCTATCCAAAAACTTCAAAAAACAAACATTCTTTTTTCAAAAGTTTTTGAATATGACAATCACGAAATTGATTGACATAGTGAGACTGTCATAGATAAAGCGGATTTTGTTTACTTTATTGGCTATGGGGGAAAATTAAAGTAAACAGTTAGAAAGGGGCGAATGACATGAGATTAGGAAGAGTGATCAGGACCGCTATTAAATGGGCGCCGGTCGTATATCCGATTGTGCGCAAAATTATCGCCAATAAAGAAAAGACGACCGCCCCATTACGGAGACGCTGAACGGACACGGTTGCCTGCTGCGGTTGACTGGACGCATACATCCACTGGTTTTGCCAATCCTATATGGAAACTGATGTGGGGAGGCAACAGCAATGGCAGATAAGAATCGGCCTACGCCGGATGTAGAACGGGAAACGATCCGCTTTCGTCATTTGGAACATCCTGAAGGGATTCCTAGTTCGGATCGCGTTAGCTTATTCGATATGCACGAGGATATGCAGACCGTCGACACGATCAACCTGGACGATCTGAAAGAGGATCTGAGAAAAGAAAGAATCCATAAGAATCCTCGACCCTAACAAAAGCGAAGGGCGCCAGGAGTCTAGATGTAATAATTGAAAGAAGCCGGAAATTTGCCGGCTTCTTTTTTATGGTGTGCAATTTGGGAAAATTCTCCGGAACATTTTCCCTAATTTGGGAGGCCAATTTCAATATCCATTTATACCTATAATTTTATGTTTTATAAATAAATTAATTACCTACATCTTCCAAATATAGGTCTTCAACCTCATTTACTTCGAAGCTTCATTTCTTAATCCACTGCGCCACTCTCTTGCAGAACCTGAAAACCCATTATCTAAAGGATTTATGCTGATTCCTTGACTTTTCACAATTCATAATGAACCAAGAGGAAACTCCTAGTTCCAATTCATTCCAGTTAGTTACTTATCATTATTTTTTACCTAGTCAGAGCATTCGGTATTTTATTTTTATTTTATAAATGTATAATAATTGGTAGACAGCCAGATACGGAGATTCCGACACCATTGAGAACCTTAGATAGGAAGGGGGCAAAGGGTGTTTTTTTGTTGGCTATTCACAAGGGATCAGTTGAAACCAAAAAGGAGGAATGGAATTGAGGAAACGTAAGCGGATGAGATTATTCAGCATCGCGGCAACAATCCTAATGGTATTTTCATTGATTACACCTGCGATGGCTGCAAGCACAGGCATGAATAAGAAACTGCATCACTCATTGCGGGACTCGAACGAGATTGCAAAAGAGAAAGTCAGCCATCGATTGCTCGATAGCTTCAAAGATGAAAGCATGGTCACCTTTCTAATCAAGTTCAAGGAACAGGCGGATACGGAACAAGTGGCAGCTGCTGCAAAACAGCAGGCTAGCCAAGCGAACCTTTCCGGAAAGCAATCGATCATGATGACAAGATCTGCTGTTGTCTCCGAATTACGATTGACTTCCCTTGAATCGCAGCAAAACGTCAAGCAATATCTCGAACAACAAGTGAAAGCGGGCAATGCAAAGGATATCACTTCCTACTATATCGTCAACGGCATGGCCGTAACGGCAACGAAGGAAGTAGCTGAGGCAATCGGGACATTCGCGGAAGTCGAAAAGGTTCTGCCGAATGAAACACGCCAATTGCAAACGACAGTAGTCGAAAACACGGCTGCCCCGAAATCGCAACCGGCGAATATCGAATGGAACATCGAGCGGGTCAATGCCCCGCAAGTTTGGGACATGGGGATCGATGGTTCGGGTACAGTCGTTGCAAGCATCGATACAGGTGCGCAATGGGATCATCCTGCATTGAAACAAAAATACCGGGGATACAACGCTGTTACAGGTGAAGTGAACCATGACTACAGCTGGTTCGATGCAACTGTCGGCAGGTCAGTCCCCTATGATGATATCGGCCACGGTACGCATGTGACAGGCACGATGGTCGGCAGTGAACCGAATGGAAATAACAAGATCGGTGTCGCACCGGGAGCGAAGTGGATTTCAGTGAAAGCATTCACTCCAGCCGGCGGATCGGATCGTGATTTATTGGCAGCAGCCCAATGGATTCTCGCTCCGACAGATGCAAATGGAAATGCACGTGTTGATTTGGCACCGGATGTCGTCAATAACTCTTGGGGCGGTGGTGCTGGACTTGACGAATGGTATCGGGATGTCGTACGAAACTGGCGGGCCGCGGAAATCTTCCCTGAATTCTCTGCGGGCAACACGACACTTTCGAATCCTGGCGGACCTGGATCTGTCGCTGCACCTGCGAACTATCCGGAATCGTTTGCAACAGGCGCTACAGATATCAATAACAAAGTCGCAAGTTTTTCACTGCGCGGGCCATCACCATATGGTCTGACAAAACCGGATATTTCAGCGCCCGGCGTCAACATCCGTTCTTCCGTTCCGGGAAGCGGCTATGAAGGCGGTTGGAATGGAACTTCCATGGCGGGTCCTGCTGTTTCCGGAGTGGCTGCCTTGCTTCGGCAAGTGAATGCCAGGATTACAGTTGAGGAAATGGAACAGATTCTGTTGAATACGGCGACGCCGTTGACCGACAGCGTGTACCCTACTGCTCCTAACCATGGGTATGGGCATGGATTAGTCGATGCATATGCCGCTGTCTCTTCCATCGCGAGCGGCCTTGGAAAGCTTGAAGGTCAAGTGACGAAGCAAGGCGACGATAGCGAACCGCCTTCATTCGAACATTCGGCTCCTTCGGAAACTTACGAAGGCATGGATTTGGATTTACGTATCCATGTGACGGATAATATTAGCGTTTCCTCTGTGACGCTCCAGTATAAAAACGCGGACGGCCAATGGGTTTCAATGAAAGCTGATCGGAAATCGGGCGACTATCTGGCTGGTGAATACGGGGTGAAGATTCCTGGCGATGTCATCACTGGAAACGAATTCAAGTACAAATGGGTAATCAATGATTTCGGTAACAATGAAGTATCGAGTGAAGAGTATACGGTGCTTGTCAAGCCTGGAATCACAGTCGGCTATTTCGAGGATTTCGAACAGATGCCAGTAGGTTGGCATTCATTCGGAAATAAAAACAGCTGGGAATGGGGCAAACCGACATCCGGTCCTGGCAATGCAGCTTCTGGCGAAAAAGTATACGCCACGAATCTATCCGGAATGTATGAAAACAACATGAATGCAACGCTCGTCATGCCTCCGGTCGATCTACCGGAAGGCGCTTCGTACCTCCAGTTCAAGCAATGGCATAATTTCGAGCAGTCCACTTTAGGAACGGCTTGGGATTATGGACATGTGTTCATTTCCACGGATATGGAGAATTGGACGCAACTGCGCAAGATCCAAGGCGCTTCAAATGGTTGGATCGACGCGGAAGTGGATTTATCCGCATATAGCGGTCAACGGGTCTATATCGGTTTCAACGCTTACTCCGATGGAAGCGTTGTGAGAGAAGGCTGGTATATTGACGATGTTGCGTTGAGCGGGCAATCCCAAGCCGGAACAATTTCACTGACGCCAAGAAATAGCTTATTTGAAAAGAGTGAGCAGAATGCTCCTAATGCCTTAAAACCTGGTAAAGGCCAAAATCCAGATCTTATTATTGAAAAAGGGAAAGACGCCCTTGAAACACCGATTGATCCTAAAACGATCAAGCCAGTCATGCCGAAAGAAGAGCCGGCGCCTCCTGTTGAAGAAGGCAAAGCAGCCCCTGTCCTTCTGCCACTCGGTGCGCAAGTGAATATTCTTGAGACAGATCGTTCCGTCTATACAAGTCCTGCAGACGGATCGTATACGATGACACACGGTGCCGGAACGTTCACTGCGAAAGCAGAAGCTTATGGATACCAGTCGAAAGCGCAATCCGTGACAATCAATGCGGACGAAACGACAACTGCCAATTTCACATTGGAAGAAATGCCTCAGGCAACAATTAGCGGGACTGTGACGGACCAATCCACTGGTGAACCGATTGCAGGCGCAACATTGCTTCTCGTGGAAGATGCGAACATCTCCCCTGTCCAGACGGACGCTGCCGGACATTTCGCAATCACCGCATATGAAGGCAATTACACGCTGAAAGTGGTCGCCCGCGGCTATCACGGTCAAGAGGCCAGCATCAGCATCGGCGGCCAAACTTCCCATGATTTCGCACTTGAGCCGTTCTTCACGTATCCAGGCGGCGAAATCGGATATGATGACGGAACTCCTGAAAATGCACGGGTGTTCTACGATGCAGGAAATGGTTGGGGCGTAAAAATGTCTCTTCCGGAAGGCAATGAGACAGGCATCGTCACTGGAGGGGTATTCCGTTTCTGGGATACTGAATGGCCAGTACCAGGCGGAACTGCGATTGCAGTTGAAGTTTGGGATGCAACTGGTGCTGACGGAGCCCCTGGGAAAAAGCTCGCGGGACCGATCGATGCCCAGGCGAAACGGAATGGAGACTGGACAGTCGTTGATTTGACGGAGCATAATATCGTCGTGAACGGCGACTTCTATATGGTGTATATCCAGAAGGATCCGAATCCTTATGCGCCGGGTCTTGCTACGGATGAAAACGGACCGAACGCCGAAAGAAGTTATCAGTTCGTCAGCGGAGCTTGGACAAAGGCTCCTGTCGCTGAAGGGAACTATATGATTCGGGCACGTGTCAGCTTTGAAGTGTTCGAACCGGTGATCACTTCCCCTAAATCCGGATCTGTTACTAATGTTGAAAACGTCGTAATCGAAGGTACTGCTACACCGACAACCACAATCGCCCTTCATAATAATGGCGAAGAGGTCGGCACGGCTGTCATCGGGAATGATGGTAAGTTTTCATTCCAAACAGTACTGACGGAAGGCGACAATGAATTTACCGCTGTGTCTCTATTGGATGGACGAACTACGGGTACTTCAAAGCCTGTGACAGTGACATTGGATACAATGCAGCCGGAATTGGCGATCACAAGCCCGAAGGATGGAGAAAGAACGAATCGTGAAACGGTGACAGTGGAAGGTACAGTAGCTGATGCTCATCTTAAATCGGTGACTGTGAACGGCCAACAAGCAGCCGTTGCAGACAACGGAACGTTCTCGAAACGGATCCTACTGGATGAGGGTGTGAATACCATCACTGTCATCGCGACAGATGCTGCAGGAAACGAAACGGTCCAAACTGTTTCTGTCACTGCGAAGTACACAGCTCCTGAGATTACGAATTTGACACCGAAGGAAGATATCCATTTAGTAACCGGCAAATCCGTCAAGTTCGAATTCGACAGCGAACCTGGTTTGAAGGCGACCTACGTGATCCACATGCCGCTGACGAATCTTGGCGATAAAGAAGTGACAAACGCGACTGAATTGCCAATGCAAGAAGTATCACCAGGACATTACGTCGGCTATTGGACAGTTCCGTTAGGCGTCACCGCTGACGGCGCACGCGTCGAAGTGAAAGTCGTCGATGCCTTCGGAAATGAAAGAAGGAAGCTCGCAGACGGAAAACTGTTCATCAATCTCGGCCAGTGAATGGAGTGGACGAGGCGGAATTGAAGAAAGATGCGGCAGTTGAAGAAAGCAGCTGAACAGGTTGAATAAATAAAACGGGCGTGGCCTCATCGGATTCTCGATGGTTGCCACTGCCCGTTTTTATATGCATCATTTTTTCTTCGATGGATGCTTCCGCATGCCTTTCGTTATCTTCTTCCATTTGTCCCGTTCGGCCGCTTGCGCTTGGCGGTCCATCTTCCGGTCGAGAAAGGCGATTTCTTTCTGGAGCTTGACGTAGTTCGAGTACCGTTCCCTTGCCAGTTTCCCCGTTTCAAGTGCATTTCGGATTGCACAACCCGGTTCGCTTTCGTGGCGGCAATCGGTGAATTTGCAAGAGGCGGATAGTTCCTCGATATCCTTGAATCCTGAGTCGAGGCTCTCGCTTTCATTCCACAGCTGGAACTCCCTCATCCCCGGCGTGTCGATGAGCACTCCCCCTGTCGGAATCTTGATAAGCTCCCGGTGGGTCGTCGTATGTCTTCCTTTTGCGTCGTCTTCGCGGATGCCCTGCACCGCCATCTTCCCTTCACCGATGATCGAGTTGACGAGCGATGATTTCCCGACACCTGAAGACCCTAGCAATGCGGCCGTCTTGCCGTTTTTCAGCATGTCTGTAATTTGTTCGATTCCTTCCCCAGTCGTATTGCTCACCGGGAACACATCCGTGCCAAATGCGATCGCCCTCGCCATCTCCAAATAATGATCCGGATCATCGCTAAGGTCCATTTTCGTCAGGACAACAACAGGCGTAGCCCCGGAATCATAGGCTGCAACCATGTAGCGTTCCAATCGTCTCGCGTTGAAATCGTGGTTCATCGACATGACGAGGAAAACGATATCGACATTCACCGCAATGATCTGTTCGGAAATGGTCGATCCAGCTGATTTCCTCGAAAAGAGCGATGTTCTCGGCAGGATGGCATGAATGATTCCCCGCTCTTCACCGGGCATTTTTTCTACGAGCACCCAGTCTCCGACGGCGGGGTAATCCCTTCGTTCGAAGGCTGCATGCTGGAAAGCACCCGAGCAGACGGAAAGCCATTCCCCCGCCGCGGTCATCACCCGGTACATCCGTTTATGTTCAAGCGTCACACGTCCCGCGACGTAATTTTCCGCTTTCAGTTCTTCTACTAACATATCCATATTTTCTTGGTGGAATTGATTCCAACCGTATTCGTTTAAATTAATCAATGTAAAATCCTCCTATTATGGGCATTAGACAAAAGCGCAGGGCGCCTGCCTAGAGGCGACAGGCATAAGGCGAAGTTGCGGAGGTGGCGTCCTTTGCCACAGAGCAACTTTGACTTATGACCCGAGCTTCTGGCGCCCGGAGCTAGACGTCAAAAAAAGCATGGTTCCGAATCGGACACCATGCTTTCACGCGCATAACAGAATAAACATGCCGATTACGAAGGCATGGCAGGTGAAATTATGGTGCCGACCAATTGTACAATAGCCATATTGATTGTAGCCATAAAACATCACCTGCTTTCTGAAAGATTGTTTTTATCATAACAAAATGATTATTTGTGGTCAACAGGTTTTTTCATGTGCGGAAAGTTTTCGATCATTCCCCGGAGTTTATCGGTCATTTCCCTTGTTTTATCGATCAATCTGGGCGAGTTATCGGTCATTTCCCCGAAGTTATCGATCACTTTCACAACTTTATCGTCATTTCGTGACCTTTGACCTATAATAAAAAGCTTCGACAGACATCCGCCCTCGAAGCTTTTCGAATTACACCAAGCACTCCTTCGGAATCCAGCCGACTTCGCCGCCACGTGACTTCACTAATGCATATCCATCATGTCGATCATCAACGACAGAGACGGTTTCCCCTTTTTCAACAGATAAAAACGTCGTACTCAAGTCGTTTTTACAGTTGCCTTCATGAATAAATTCATTTTTTATCCACTGTTCAATGCCGAGGCTCACGTTATCGCATAATGTAAAATGATCATCTTCCTGAAGTATGCGCAATTCATAGTTCGGGTACGTGACCGTTCCGACCCGGCCGTTTTTCTCGACATGACTCCGTGTGATTGTTTTTTCATTCAAACTATCAACATATGTATACGTAATTGTTTCCCCTTCAATAATGAGCGCGTTCAACTGTCCATCCGCTTTGATTTGATTGCCGCCATCGATTGCAATTACCTTTTTCTCCAAATCGATTAGCGGACAATTCGAGCTGATCGCATTCGCCCGATAATTGACGACGGGCCAATGTCCGACGATGACCGTCTTATCCGCCTGATGTCCTTTTTCGTAGAAGGAGGGTGCATACAATGCGAACTCGCGGCTCGTCATCTTCCAATCCGGAATATCCTCCACCCCCGCATGAACAAGGATAAAATCATCTGTTTCATAGGCGATGGGCAGTTGGTCAAGCCAGTCAAGCACTTCGCCGAAATATGTACGATAAAAATCCCCAAGTTCCTGGAGCGTTGCAAACTCGTCCAGCGTTCTCCCATGGCGGTCTAGCATTTCATTCAAAACGGAGTTCTTCCGCTGTCGCATATAGTTTTTGATGCCCTCCACATTAGTGAATACATAATCGTGGACGACATCGCAATTCCCTTTCGTAATGAAAACCCGATCTGATTCCTCACTCAGTTTTCTCGCAAACGCAACTGTCGACAGGCTATCCGGACCTTTTTCACAAAGGTCTCCATTAATGAATAAATAATCTTCCTTCGTATAATTCACCTTCTTAAGCAACTGCTGAAATAGCGGAAGATGTGCATGAACATCGGACGTAATAATGACGCGTCTATCTTTCTCCAATATCAATTCCCTTACATCAATCAATGCGATTCCCCCTTTATTATCAGAATTTCTATAAGAATCACTATACCATAGAAAGGACCCACTACAGATGGGTCCTCGAAAATTAATTCATATACAAAACACTTGTGCAGCTAAGAACGAGCAGCAGCATGAACAGGCTAACCATATACCCGTCCACCTTGCCGATGCGAACGACTTTATAGAAGTCTTTCCTTTTATCGCCCGTAAATCCCCTTGCCTCCATTGCAAATGCCGCCCGTTCCGCTTTCCGGACGGCGCCCGCGAGCATTGGCAGAAGGATCTTTCGCATATGCAATAACCTACGGATTGCATTTTTCTCTCGCACTGCCCCTCTCAATCGATGGGCTTGTTGGATTTGCACAAATTCGTCCTTCAGGACAGGCAGGAACTGATACCCGACCAATATGCTGTACGAGATTTTCGGTGACAATTTCATTTGCTGCATTAGACTTAAGATGAATGAAACCGGATTCGTCGTCAGCGCGAATAGCAAGGACAAGCCCGAGAACGCGAGGACGCGAAAACTTAATGACAATGCGTGGTTCATCTGCACTTCTGTTATGTTGATCGACCCAATCGACAGGACGACCGGCCCTGATTTGTCTTCTGCAAAAACGAGCGTCGTCCAAAAGTAACCGAACGCCATGATGAAAAACGGAATCATGAACAGGATCCATACTTTCCAATCGATGCGGCTGAAGAGGAGCTGAGCAACAATCACGCCGATCCACATAAGCAACGGCGTCCACGGATTGAAAAAGAATGCCATCGTCAACATGCAAACCGTGACAACAATGAACTTTGCGGATGGGTTCATCTTATGCAAAGCAGAGTTCATGCTGCACCCATCCTTTCGGCTGAAGCAAATGATGCTTCGTCAGTAAATCCTCGTCCCGCCAAACGTGATCTGCGTCAAACTTCCCTGTCAAAGCCCCATCTTTCATTAATAAAACCGAATCCGCCACATGAAACGCAAACTCCATATCGTGGGTGACGATCAAAAAAGTCGTCCCTTCCCTCGCCCGCTCGTCAATCAACCCGAACAACTCCGCCATGGATGCGGCGTCTTGGCCGGATGTCGGTTCATCCATCAAGATGATTTCCCTGCCGTCGCACAACATCGCGGCAATCGCCACTCGCCTCTTCTGCCCGTGGCTCACCGCAAACGGATGGGCATCCGCAACCGCCGTCAAATGCAAACGTTCAAGCAAGTCATCAACAGCTGAGCCGCCACCAAATGCAATTTCATCCCGGACTGTTTTCGTCACGAATAAAAATTCCGGTGATTGAGGGACATATCCCAAATTTGAGGGGCGCACAGTTCCATTTGCAGGAATCAATTGGCACAACGCTTTCAGCAACGTTGATTTGCCGCTTCCATTCGGGCCTGCAAGAACCGCAACTTCTCCGCGGTCCAATGTGAAGGAAACGTCTTTCAGAAATGAATCTGTACCGACGTTGGTGACTTCCATTGATTGCCGCCCCTGTTTACTGCTCGTCCTTTTACGTGTCGGAATGGCGTCCTTCATTCGCTCCAACTGGATTTCGCGATCGAAAAAGCCGCCCCATAAATCGAGCCGATGCTCGATCGCCAAGATTGTCAAAGACCGTTTCCGCTGAAGCTCATCCAGCCAGCCGATGAACTGCTTCGCGGTATACGGATCCAAATGAGAAATCGGTTCATCGAGCAGAAGGACTTCCGGCTCCATGATCAATGCGCATGCAGTGGCAATCTGCTGCTTTTCGCCACCGGACAGTTTTTGAATGACGGAATGGCGAAACTCGGTCAACCCTGTCAGCTCCAAAACGTCCTGAATCCGGAAATCCATTTCTTCACGGTCTACATTCAAGTTTTCAAGCGTGAACGCCAGCTCCTCTTCGACAGTCGGCATGCAGAACTGCGCGTCCGGATCTTGGAAAACGGTCGCAATCCGGTGATTCACTTCGCCGGGTAAATAGGACTGACTTTCTTTATCGAATAGGACAACCGAGCCCTTTACAATGCCATCGCAATTTTCCGGATACAGCCGGTTGCATAAATAAAGCATCGTCGTTTTTCCGCTCCCGCTTGGTCCCGTAATGACAACCTTTTCCCCGCTTTCCACGGTGAATGAAAGATCTTCAAAGATCCAATCTTCTTCATCCGGATAGCGGAAACTGACGTTATCAAACCGTATCACTTCAGGCACGCGCTTCACCCTTTTTCACCCGCGTGATCGCATACCCGCGTAGTGAGCCAGTAGCAAGCAATCCATCGACGACCGCCTTGCCGCCGATTCCCGCAATAACTGCTCCGCTTACGATCCGGATGCCAAACATGAGCATTACATAACCTGTGCTAAACACTGTGAAACCGCCTAGGAAATAGCCGTAGATAAAGCTGAAAACCGAAGAGCCGACCCCTGCCAACATGAGCACCCATAGATCAAATCGACGATAGCGTGTTGCAGCGAAAGCCGCCTCGGCGCCTAACCCCTGAATAACTCCTGCGAGGATCAACCGCGGACCGACCGCATTCCCTAATAGCACTTCGACGGCAGCAGCAATGGTCTCTGAAATGACGGCCGCGCCAGGTTTCCGGATAATGTACATGCAGATAATCGACACGATGAACCAAATGCCGAAAATCCATTCATAGGCGATCGGACCAATGAATCCCGACCATATATTCCCGACATGCAGAAAAAGCAAATAGACGATTCCGAACACAACCGAAAACAGCGACATGAGGACGACTTCTTTCAGCTTCCATGACTTCAACATATTACAGCCCTCCGTGTGACGGACTGTTGATGCTCATTGAAACAGTCATGACCAAATGCTTATGCTCTTCAGACCGCGCATTGCTGAAAGCTTCCTCGTAAAATGCGAACACATCATGGATATCCCCATGGATGCCGCTTGCGTAATGCATCGATTCATTGAACACGCCCTGCTCCTTTGCCCGGTCCACTTCGCGATAAATGATCTCCATATACGACGGATTATTCATCGGATAGAGCGCAAATTGGGAGGATACATATTGCTTTGCCGTATCCGTATTCGCGATCTTCTCGCCTTTATCCAAATATGCATCGCCCGCCGTATCACCCGGGCAGCCAGCTGAAAAAGTGCCCGATAGCGCAATATGCTTGCCCGTTTTCGCAGCATGCAGAGCAATCGCCTTCGCCACATTGAACACATGAACTTGCTTGCCGCGAATGACGGTGGACACATCATCTGTATGCATCCACACATTCGACGTATCCGTTTGTTCAAGCGCTCCTTTAATAATACTTACAAAATCATCTGCCATCGGATGCAATGAGAAACGAAATCCGACAATTGGGCTTAACCCACATTCCATTTCCTTCGACCTCCCAAAAAATTTTCATAAAAAAAACTACATCCCGGAAGATGTAGCACTTCTCCAATATGAAACAATCGGAAAGCCACTACACTTCCCCACGCAGGTATTATCCTGATCGGGTCATAAGGGATCGGAGCTGTTGCTCGCATCTCAGCCAATAGTGGGCACCCCTAGTGCAGAAAACGGTATGTAGTTGTTAGTTATGCTGCCATTAGTATAGACGAAGTATTTTTTATTGTAAATAAAATCTGGCAAACTCGTACTTTTGTATCGGACTACACCTTCCTGCTCAATTTCAATTCAAATTCAGGATGTGTCACGTATTCTTGATATTCAACATTCCCGTCAAACTTGAAATACTCTTCGATACGGACCCGGATCGCTGGTTGCGTAATATACTCAAGCACTTTATCCTTAGGAACCCACCTGCAATCGGACGTTTCTTCCGACGTGCACAATTCCCCGCCAACCGGCTTGCAAGCAAAATCGAACATTACTTTCGTCGGTACATCCGTCACCCCGTCATACCATTTATAAATGGCCGAGTTCGTATAGACCCCAATGAGGTGGCTCACTTCCACGTCAATGCCGCTTTCCTCTTTCACTTCGCGGATGACTCCATCCATCAAGTTTTCTCCGACTTCGACTTGTCCTCCTGGGAAAACCCATCCCCCATGTTCTGTTTTCACAATTAAGAGATTCCCTTCCCTGTCTTCCACGAGCCCACCACAGGCTACGATATGTGTCGGCATCGCCATTCTTCCCATCCCCTTTTTGAATTAATCTATTTATTTCTATAATAACAATCTTCTCCTGCTGATTAAAGCTCCTATTCAAAATAGTACATACTGTGCAAAAAAAACCCCTTGACCAGAACAGTCAAAGGGTTACTTGCTTTATGAATGAATCGCCTGATGTGTTGCACTCTATTAAAAATTACTAAAGCTGCCTCCGTGGTGCATGCCTCCGTGGTGCATGTGGTGGTGGGTATGGGTGTGCATATGATGGGCACCTGTATGATGAACACCTGTATGGTGAACACCTGTATGGTGAACACCTGTATGGTGGACACCTGTATGATGGACACCAGTATGATGCATATGCCCAGGATGGTGGCTCATGTGTCCCGTGTGAACATGGTGATGATGATGTACATGATGGTGTTCATGACGGCGCCTTTCGCCCATGTGATGTTGTTCAGGATTTCTCACGTCTATCCCTCCTTCATTTCTCATTCATCATTATGGTATGTCTAAATTCAAATCGATTGTAGGCGTAACGTTCAAGGCTGCCAATCAATAAAACCAACTACCGCTTTTGACAGCTGAAGGTGGTTTTTCATAAATGCTTAAACTGGAACTTTTGCGAGATAGTAAGCATCCAGTTCCTTATAATATTTATTCATGGATGAAGGAGAAACATCAAACCACTCGGCGATTTCTTTCAATGTCATGGATAGCGGCTCGAAAAACGAGTGCTCCTGACCGAATCGGATCGCCCCGGCTGCAATCGCTGTTTCTTTACGTGCATTCGGTTGTTGTTCCACTAAAAAGTCCTCGACAACGTCCAGTAATTTTCTAGACATGCGGTCATGTTTTTCGAGAAAATCCATTGCATCGAGCAATACGCCTGCTTCGAACTCCGTAAACTCTCCGCCTTGATATCCGTTTTGACCGAGCAACCGCCAGAAATTCATCGCGTACTCTTTTAAGAACTTGCTGACATCCTGTTCTTCATACGCTTCAAATTGCTCTGCAAATTCCCTGAACACATCGGCATGATCGGTCGGGAAAAAGATCAGGCTCGACACGGCCAAAAACTGACCTTCCTCTCCTGTACCGTCAGGCAGCATGAAGCAGAATAAGTGTACACCGACTGGCACCGGCTTCTCACTTTCCCGTCGCAACCGGATGAGTTCGTCATTAAAGATCGATTTCACCGCAATGTAACCCTCTTCAACGTCAATCACTTCGCCGATGATTGCTTGCGGTTGCCGCCACGTTTCGATTACCCGCAAAACGGAAGGACGCAACAGCTTTTTCTTCTGTCTGTCCAAGTAGCCCGTCCAGATGTCCGGTCGATGATGGAAAAAGAATTCATCCAAAACGATCGCTTCAATCATCTCTTCTTCGGGCAAATATGTATCCAATGAGCGTTTCCATTCATTCGCTAGTTCCAAATAGTCCGGGATGTCTTTCCTCTCTGGATATACATCATAAAATGTTTGTAGGATCCCTTCCAATTCTTCCATTTGCACCGTTTCAACGGTAACAGTCTCTTTTGACTGACAGCATTTCTTATATTTCTTCCCGCTGCCGCAAGGGCAAGGATCATTACGTCCAATCATTTCAAACACTTCCTTCATAAAAATAGAACTTATCCAGTTTACCATTTTTCTGGCGTTTCTGGAACGGTCCCAAATTCATGTTTTCCAGAATAAATCACTTCTTCCTAGAACCTTCTTTTTCAGTACGTTATATAGTACATTCACTTCTCTTTGTATTATATATACGGATAATCATTTGCCATAGTTTACTCTAACCTCATAGGTAGAGGTGATACGTCGTGGCAGCTACTTCAAACTTCATACGGCTCGTCGGTGAACATCTACGGATGATCAGGGAATCAAAGGGTATGAATCAAGAACAATTGGCGGAGAAAGCGGGAATTGCAAGAGCACGGATTTCTGAAATCGAGAATGGAAAAGGCAATGCCACATTAGGTACGCTAGCAAAAGTCATGGAAGCCTTGGAAATCACGCCAATGGAAATATTCAACTTCCAGAACTTATCCGACACAAAAGATATAACAGACAAGAAGCTTTTGATCGAAATTCATCGGTCAATGCTTATGGAACGTGACTTAAATGAAATCCAATATGTAATCGATAACACAAAAAATGTCTTGAAGTTAATGGATAAAAAGACGGGGTACGGTCAAAAGTGAGAAGAGCCATTCGCCTGGGCGGTTGGCTCTTTCATTTAACAAAGTACGATTATTTTATAAGGGGTTGTTTGCGCTGGAATGCTTCTCGTCGTGGCACCATAAATGACGACTAAATTCCGGTTTGCGGGATTCCCATTAAAGTCTTGGCTGTTTTCGAGAATGATTTCTGTCTGCCTCGATAGATTCAATTTTAAATTGCCGTCGCTGCTTAGTAATTGACTGTTAAAGAAACTCACAGTCACAAAGTAATTCGGATTGTCCTCCGCCATGACAATTGCCCGATATTGTGGCGGGTAAATTAACGGCGCTGGCGCGTTGGCATCGTAAAACCCCGTAACAATATCCCCGACTTTCACCTTGACATGATCTACAAAATAAGTGGTTGGCTCGACAACAAAATTTACAATCGAACCGTCCCTGTTTGTCAGGGAAAATAATTTGTAGCAGCCGGATTGAGGATTGTTTTGTACGATTGGAAAGTCTTCGATCCCCATCACCCTACCCGTAAAAGATAGAAAGTTCGTCAATTGCATACCTCCATCACGATTAGAACATTCGATACATAGTATGCAATTCCATTACAAAGTGACGGTCCGATTTACTTTGGGTTCCATTCAGTCAATCCGATCCTCACTCATCAACTCACTGACCGTCCCAAGCTGATAACCTTTCGCTTTAATCTCTTCAATCATTGTCGCTAGCCCTTTTGCAACGGGCTCGGTAGGATGCATGAGGATCATTGTGCCGTTTTCGACTTGGGAAACGACACGCCTCACCATTTCGGAAGGCTCAGGTTTTCTCCAATCCACCGTATCGACTGTCCATAAGATCGTTTTCATATTGAGTTCATGAGCGACTTCTATCGTTTGCTGATTGAAACTGCCGCTTGGCGGCGCGAACCACTTCGGCTTGAATCCGAGTGTTTGTTCAATGACATCATTCGTTTTAGAGATTTCATCCATCGTATCGGCTTTGGAGCGTTTTTGTAGATCGGGATGACTGTATGCATGGTTGCCGACTTCATGGCCTTCTTTGTAGATCATCGAAGCATAATCGGGATTCTTTTTCGTCCAGCTGCCGTCGAAGAAAAATGTCGCTTTCACTTCTTGGTCATTTAGGATTTGAAGGATGGGCGGGATAAATTCATTCCCCCACGCAACATTGATGAGGAGGGACACCATCGGCTTTTCCGGGTTCCCCCGAAAGATCGGCTGCGGCTCCAAGTCATCCAAATGAACTGCTGGCGGCACTTCCTCATAGACGAGTTTCGATTCGTCGAATGTTCCTGCCTTCTTCATTTTTTCATAACTCGCTTTGATGTTAACCCTCAAGCCATTATACCCAGGCATCGCCTTCCAAACCCTGTCCACCTTCGCATCAATCGGTTGGATTTCATGCTGCTCACTGTAGGATTTGATTTCTTGATAAAGCGCTTCATTTTTCACATCTTTTTTTGCGTAGGAATCTTGGAACATAGCATTACTTGGAATTGCATAGCTTCCGAACGCTAAAAGGAATGCACCAACGAGCAATACATTTTTCATGAACCGTTTTCCAAGCCAATTCTCGTTTGTCATCGCCAGTCCTCCATTTGAGTTGTTGGCTTTACGATTCCCCTTCACTTCGGAACTATACTTGGGTGATTTAATGAATATCTTTTTCTATCATTATGATCCTCTGGATAGTATCACTCACGTCTCCGCAGTCTTTAATTACAAATAAATGATCAGCTTCTCCTTCAACAGGATCCACAACATCTTCCTTAAGCGAATCAGCGTTTTGCCGCTCAAGCACTTCTTCAAAATTGGAAGCGCTTCTGAATATATTCGTATCGCGCTGACTGTTGGTGACGCGAGTTTGAAGAATATGATCTGGTACATCGAAATGGACGAGGATGCGAATGAACTCGTTTGCTGGAAACAATTGTTCAAGCAAATACGCCCGGCCTTTCCGGCTTCGGTTTGAATTGCAAATAATGAGGTGACAATCACTTTGTTCCTTTGCATAATCGACAATCAGCTGGGAGATGGCATGCTTGAGCGTATTCGGTCCCGTTTTCGGTTGCAGGTTCCTGTAGTATGTATTAATGAAGGCGCCATGATTATCTTGATCCATCACGATGGAATTGTTGAGTTTTTGTTCCAAAGACCTCGCAAATGTAGTTTTCCCGCTATGCGTCTTGCCGACGGTTATGACCGCTAACCTCTTCATTGCTACAACTCCTATTCTCATAATCTACTATTTTTACGGTTATGATCCGACTGAATGAATCCAAGCAAACAACTCATCCTACAAACATCAAGGCTAAAAAAGGAGATGAAACCTCATGAAAAACTTTCTTATCGCGCTTGGGTTCTTACTGTCCGTCCCTGCAGCAGCAGCCCAAACACCGACCCTCACTCCCGCACAACAACTGAACCCTGCATACGCCAAATGGGGAATGCTAGCAGTCAAAGAGACACAGCAAAAATATCCCAATGCCCGTCTCGTCGACTATCTACACCTCGGGAGCGAAACAAAAGACGATACAACAACCGAAAAGTTCAAACTATGGCTAAAAGACGACCGCCACGAATTCGGCGTCATCATCCACGTCACCTTCACCACCAAAACCGGCGACCTCATCAAAATCGACTTCCAAGAAACGGACAGGTAAAAGCGGTGCCTGTGCAGCACACTATTCAGTTTATTAACTACAATTGAATAAACCGGCATTCGAAAGGTTTATTTATAGCGTTTACCGTTTGAAATACTGGTATATTCATTCATGAATATGAATAGTCATAATTGCATCTTGCACAGGCACCAAAACAATTCAGTTTATTAACTACAATTGAATATGCAATGACGTCAAAGCCTCTTACTTCAACATTCAATAACGGTTTACCCGTATATTTATCCAGAACGCCGAATTGTCATAAATGCACCATGCACAGGCACCGACATAAATCACCAGCCGTTGATGAAGAAGCCGATTGTTTCGGTTTCTTCTTCGTTCAGGTCGCGCTGGAGTAAGCTGGCCATTTCTTGACGAACGGCGTTTTCATCACCTGCGTGTTTTTGTGTGAGCAGGGCGGCGTTTTTCAGGAGTTGCAGAAAAGAGTTGAAGGCATCCTTCGTTAGAGGGGCTGGATGATGGGAGAGGAAAAAGATATCCGCATCGTATTTTTCCAGTTGCTGAATGAGCTTCAGTGTTTTTTCGACGGTGTAGTTCCATTTTTCCGCGTAGAGATTCGCGTAGAGGCAATCTCCTACAAACAGCGCCTTTTCTTCCGGGATGAAGATGACACAGGAATCACTTGAATGGTCGCCGCCGACGTGTTCAATTTCGCAGGTCACTCCACCCAAATGGATTGTCAGCCGATTTTCAAAGACGATCGTAGGAAGTCGGACTTGGATATCCCGGTCGTTGCCAAACTCTTCCTTGATGGCATCTGCGCAAAAAGGAATTTCCGTCCCTTCCTCTACACGTTGATCCAAATCCTCGTCTTCCCAAGAAAGGGGCTGCATTTCTTTGATTTTTTCGTATGTCTCCTTAAATGAAATGCTTGGGAGGGAAATTTCTTTCATTCCAAAGACATGATCCCAATGCCAATGGGTGAGGGCGAGAAGACCGGGTTGAATCCCGACTTCCTCAAGCTGCTGGACAAACAGCTTGGCGTGCTGCGATGAATTCCCCGCATCAATGAGAATCGTTTTTTCTTCCCCGATTACCGCTCCTAAAATCGGTCGGTCCGTTACTTGAACGGGCGGTAAATAATAGAGTCGATCGGATATTTTCGTTAGTTTTTGCATGTTTCTTCTCCTTGCTTCTTAGCTGTATCTTTTATTGCGCGCTCTCTTTTTCCCATTGTTCAATTTCGGCCCTGACGATTGGGGCCACTTCTGTTCCAAGCAGCTCGATCGCCCTCATGACATCTTCATGTGGCATGGAACCGACCGGAACGTGGAGCATGAATCGTTCGACTCCGACGTTTTTACGGAGGAAGATGATCTTTTCCGCGACAGTTGCCGCATCCCCTACGTACATGGCACCTTCCAAACTGCTCGCCGCCTCAAATGTGTCCCGCGTGTACGGCCCCCATCCACGCTCTTTCCCTAGCACATTCATTACCTGAGCTGTCGGCGCGAAAAATTTATCCTTTGCCTCGGCGGTCGTCTCCCCGACAAATCCGTGTGAGTGGGAAGCGATTTTCAGCTTCGATACGTCATGTCCTGCCTGCTCGGCCGCTCGTTTATACATATCGACGATTGGGGCGAATTGCAGCGGACTGCCGCCAATGATCGCCAGAACAAGTGGCAGCCCTAGTACGCCTGCACGCACCGCGGATTGCGGTGTGCCTCCGCTTGCAATCCAAATCGGCAATCGGCCTTGCTCAGGGCGTGGATATACGCCTAAATTCGGAATCGATGGACGATGTTTTCCGTTCCATGTAACCTTTTCGGATTCATTTATTTTCAATAGCAATTCCAGCTTTTCATCAAACAACTCATTATATTCCTGCAGATCGTAGCCAAACAGTGGGAATGATTCGATGAACGATCCCCGGCCCGCCATGATTTCCGCACGTCCGTTTGAAATGGCATCGACCGTTGCGAATTGCTGGTAGAGGCGCACAGGATCGTCTGAGGATAAAACGGAGACAGCACTCGTCAGTTTGATCCGGCTTGTCCGAGCGGCCGCTGCTGCAAGCAGGACAGCTGGCGACGAACAGGCAAAATCTTCGCGATGATGCTCCCCTACCCCAAATACATCCAACCCGACTTTATCGGCCAATACGATTTCTTCCACGACTTCACGGATACGCTCCGCATGGCTTGCGACATGACCCGTTTCCACATCAGGCGTCGTTTCCACGAATGTTGTTATACCAATTTCCATTGTTATTGCCTCCTCATTGAACAAAAGCCTTCTTTTATTGTATAACAACTCGGATGTATCAGCTGATTCAAGGCATTAGATCTTTATTTAATCGTCCAAGCTATGTTCATGCATAACTCCATTCGCAACTGAATAAATTTGAATATATGCTTGCAAAGGAGTGATTGAGTGGCGAAATGCAAAAAATGTGGTGCCGACAAGTCTGAATGCAAGAATTGTAAAAAATGTAGTTAATCATACGCAATTGATTCATAGATAATCTTTTGTTCCCAAATCGGGAACTTTTTTTATTCCTTCGACACTTCGATTGTCGCCGTAATTACAATGCCATTCAATGCCTGGCCTGCAAGCCGATCTGCCTCGGCATTCGCTTTTCGTGAGACGAGCTCATATTCCGGACGAATTCCCATCTGCTTCATTTTCGATTCAATCCGATCCGCCCAACTGAACAGATTCTGTTCGATGACAGGCCATTCTTCGCTCAAATGGTTGATGACGACCCGGGAATCCCCGACGAACCGGACGGACAAGTCATGGACAGTCAACAGCTCCAGCTCTTGCAAGGAAAAATGAAGTGCTGCATATTCAGCCTCGTTATTTGAAATGAGCTCTGACACCGAAGCGTTTCTTCGAAGCCGATATGACTTCCCGTTCTGATCATAATAAATGACACAGCCCAAACCTGCCGCCTTCGTTGTCAGGTCGAATCCCCCATCAAAATAGACGGTAAGGTTATGCGGCTCTGTTTCAATTCCTTTCAAATAGCCCTTCAATTCCTTAACGGTCCAAAAGCTGTCGAACCGATCCAGAAACTTCACATCTTTGGCACGCCCAGTCCTCTCTAAATCTTCCGCAATGTGGATTGCTTGCGCCGCATCCAGCTCCTCAGAGCGGAAGACTGTTTCCTTTCCTTTGGGGGATTTATATGTCCATTCAATTGTGACGTTCATTGCTTTTCCTCCAATTGCATTCGTTTTATTGTATTCATCTATCTATTTCCGATTCACCATCCTATGTAACACGAAAAAACCCGGACAATATTAGTTTGCCCGGGTTTCGCATCTTTTACATGCCAGTTGAATGCATCAATTATTATTGTTGACCTTCTGTATAAATCTGGAAAGTTATGCCGAACTTGTCCGTTACAATGCCATAAGCGGGGCTGAAAAAAGTCGCCTCCAATGGCATTCTCACTTGTCCATCTTGTTGCAAAGCTTCAAAAATGCCAGTTGCTTTGTCGACATCATTTGTTGTAATGCAGATTGTCACTTGATCGCCAGTTTGAGCTGTAGCACCTGGAAAGTTATCTGAAAACATTAGATCGGACTCTCCGACTTTAATCGTTGCATGGGATACTAATCCCTTTGCTTCTTCTGGTAAAGGAAATTCAGGGTTTTCCGGCATTTCACCAAAGGTTTGGCTAAAAAGCACTTTCGCATCCAACACTTCTTCGTAAAATTGCATAGCTTCCTTTGCGTTGCCATTCATCATAAAATAGGGGATTAATTTCAATGACATCATCTCCTTCGAATTTGTTTTGACATTTGCAGTGGGAAGAATTAGCACCACTTTTTTATTTTACATTGCAGAACATATATTCGTCAATTATTAATTGATTGAAGAGTAAAAATACTCGCTTCTTATGAACGGGTGCCTGTGCAGCAAACTATTCAGACTATGCACTACAATTGTATAAAATAAACTAGAAAGCCTGACCGCTTCAATATTTGGTTTGCTTTATCTTGAATTTTTATGTAAATATACGAATTGTCATAAATGAACCTTGCACAGGCACCCACACAATTCCCACACAATTAGCCTTCCACCATTTAACACGCTTACATAGTTGTTTTCAGGTGAACATATGGGAAAAAGGTGGTGTTTATTGTGAGGTTCATTCAAATCCTATTCGTTCTTTTCCTTCTTTCACCGCCCACGATCCACGCTGAGACAGACGCCTATCCGGTTAAAGTGGCATTCACCCGTGATGGCTATCTATGGATCAAAAATGATGGCCATGAAGAGAAAATAACTAATGACAAGGCGATTTATTCAAACACTCCCCAATGGTCATTTGATGGCAAGATGTTGGTTTATGAAAAAATGGTAGCTGGATCTATAGGCAACCCGAATGGAACGTCAAATGAATTATGGGTGTATGACACCGTAACGAAGAAACATCAAAAAATCTTTTACGACGGCTATAATCCTCAATGGTCACCGACGGAAAATATTGTCGCATTCACTGCTGGAGATGCTCCAGGCGGCATTTTAAATATCTCGGATTTGGACGGCTTCTATAATATTGCATTAGGCGTGGGCAATTATGTGTGGCAGCCTGACGGAAAAGGGTTTATCGCTTCATCCGTCGCCTCCATTCGCCCTGATGGATGGACCCATACGATTCTTTATACCGTTTCCATTGAACAGGGCTATAAAGATGTCCCACTAATGAACAATGGCAAGAGACTGTTTGTCATTCCGAAAGAAGTTGGAATAGACGATGTGAAGGTTATCGCAATCGGCACGGAGAAACTTAAATTTTCTCCAGATGGAAAATGGATTTCCTTTGTGATTTCTCCGACTGCATCTTGGGCGATGGACAGTGATATGCTTGCGGTGATTTCCGCGGATGGGAAGGATTTTGAAGTGATTGATGAAGTGATTCTCGAGTTTACGCCAAAATGGGCGTTAACCAAAAATCTTCTCGGATATATTGCCGGCGGAGGCAGAATTGTTTTCGGCTTTAAAAACAAGGATTTGAAAGTGACCGAGCTTCCTGCTTCCCGTTCTGTCGATCTCACGCCTGCACACTATGCAGATATCGGTTTTACATGGGTCGATGACAATTCGCTGATTGTATCGAGAGTCCCTGAAACCGAATGGTCCAACGCCCCTGCAAAACGTCCGAAGCCCGTCTTGTATTTTGTCACGTTGGCTGGACAGCGACAAGTTAAAGTGACGGATCCACCCAAAGGCGAAGGTGATTTCAATCCAATGTTCTTGCCATCCATCAATAAAATAACCTGGCTAAGAAAAAGTGATTTTGTCGCAGCAGCCGGTGATTTATGGATAGCCGAACCAGACGGCAAGAATGCTGAAATCTTGATCCACGGCATAGAATTATACGCTTTTTATCTGACCTAAACTCGGTGCCTGTGCAGCAAACAATTCTGACTATGCACTACAATTGTATAAAATAAAGGAGGAAGCTGACCGATTCAACATCCGGTCGGCTTCCTTTTGAATTTTTATACATTCAATAGAATTGTCATAAATGCACCATGCACAGGCACCCACACAATTCCCACACAATTAGCTTCTTTTCACGCTGCCTGAAACGAGTATTGACCCGAGAATAACGATGATTGCACCGATGACAAATTGGAAATTTACTGCGGTGCCGATAAAGATAATTTCTGTCACGATTGCCCAGAACACATACGTATTGTTCAGTGATTGTCCCCTGGCGGCACCGATTTTATCGATGGACGAATAGTATAAAGAGTAATTAGCGGTCCCTAGAAGTCCCGCGATGACGATGACCCATACGATACTGGATGTTGCCGCTTCGAATACTAAAGGATAGCCATGCATCAATGGAACAAGGATGATTCCGTAGCTGAGGGCGGAAGTGATTTGCCGAATATTGATTGCATACAGCGGCACGACTTCTCTACCTCTCATTCCCCAAGCGCCGATCACACCTTCAAGCCCCCAAAAGATGGCTGCTCCTAATGAAAACAAAATTCCTATGAAAAAATTGCTTTCGGCATCAAACTTCGTTGGAACATATGCGAGTACAATGACTCCGATGATACTCAAAACAACACCGGACCATGTTTTTTTGTTCATTTTCTCCTTCAAAAAAAAGTAAGCGAGTACGGCTCCTATCCCAGGAAATATGGAGGCAATACTTGCCGCGTACGTCACTCCCGCATTTTGAATACCAAGAAAATAAAAGCTCATTGCCAGTGGCCCACCCGACAATGCGCCCAATATTAAAATAGCGCCGCTCTTCGTCGGAAAAACCTTTAAGACATTAATAAATTCACCTCTAATAATCATGAACAAAGAAATCCAAATTGAAGAGAAAAAGTCATGCATGAATGCGGCTATTATGGGAGCAAGCATAACAGCCTCTTTAAAAGGCGTGCTCGCTATGATAATGCCTATGATTACCGTATCCACACCCCACGCAATAGCGGAAGTCGCTCCTAGGCCAATACCCAGCCTCACTTCTTTGGCACTCTTTTTAGTCATCAAATTTACCCCATCTCAAAAATCATCATGGACAACCAACTCATTATTAATTTGTCTATTGTTGAGGATATTATACTTCTCTATTTAAGGTGCCTGTGCAGCAAACAATTCTGACTATACACTACAATTGTATAAACTAATACAGAAAACCAACAGGCTCAATAATCCGCTACTATTTCAATGAATTAAAATACACAGTATTGAATTATCATAATTGAACCTTGCACAGGCACCGACACAATTCTGACTATGCACTACAATTGCATAAAGAAAATAAGGAAGCCAATCGATTCAATAATCGGTTAGCTTCCTTCTGAGTTTTTATACAACTATATGAATTGTCATAAATGTACCTTACACAGGCACCGCTATCTGAAGAGTTTTGAGAAGACGGAGAAAAGGTCTTTTTTGTTCGTTTGTTTTGGCTTTTCGGTTGGGGTTGGCTTTTTTACGTAAATATCCTCTTTGTTGATGGCGTGGTCGTATGCGAGGAGTAGGCCGATTTCGGTGTTGTGGTTTTTATTTGTGACAAAGGTGTAATTCACATTATAGCGTGAAGCGATTTTCGTATATTTGGATAGCACTCCATAGTGTATATTCCCATTCAAGTATAGGCGGGCCTCTCTATTTTCCTTTATGGCATCCTCGACTTCTTGATAGATTCCTTTTTCCCTCACTTGTTCTTTTGTAAGTGCAATGACAATCCGTTCACGAATTGTTCCTAGAAACTTCCTTCGTTCGTCTGGCTTTGTTTGTAGGGTGCCATAAATCCCTTGCTGAATATAGTCATCAATATTACCAGACATCGAAATACCCCCTTCTGTTGTCCGGATCACCGGATAGACCAGCCAATAATGCACAAAAAGGCAGCTACGAGAGCTGCCGTTCTGTTTTCTATTATAGAGTTACGCGAGTACCTGTTTTGCCATCAAGCGCATCTTGAAGTTTGTCCATAGAAGTGATGATGACGTTTTTGCCGCCTTTTTCCAAGAACATAATCGCTGCTTCGATTTTCGGTCCCATGCTTCCTTTCGGGAAGTGGCCTTCATCCATGTAGCGCATAGCTTCTTCGACTGTCATGCTGAACAAGTTCTCTTGTTGTGGAGTGCCGAAGTGGATTGCTACTTGCTCAACGCCTGTTAGGATGAATAGATAGTCCGCATTGATTTCCGCAGCGAGCAATGCGCTTGCGAAGTCTTTATCGATAACTGCATCCGTACCTTTGAGCATGCCGTTTTCTTCGACGACAGGGATTCCGCCGCCGCCAGCTGTGATAACTGTGATTTCTTTGTCAAGTAGCGCTTGGATTGCGTCTTTCTCAACGATTGTTACCGGTTTTGGAGAAGCTACGACACGACGGTATCCACGTCCGCTGTCTTCGATATAAGAGATTTTTTCCGTCTCAAGGATTTTGTCCAACTCTTCTTGTGTGTAGAATGGACCGATCGGCTTTGTAGGATTATCGAATGCCGGATCGTCTTTAGAGACAACAGATTGTGTAACGATTGTAGCTACAGGTCTGTTAATGTTGCGCTCGACCATTTTGTTTCTGAATGCTTGTTGAATCAAGTAACCCAAGTTCCCTTGCGTTTCAGCATCCAATACATCAAGCGGGTAAGCTGGAACAACAGATTCAGCCATTTGGTTTTTGATTAATGAATTCCCGACTTGCGGACCGTTACCGTGTGTGATGACAACTGTGTTTCCTTGTTCGATCAGTTCAAGTACTGGTTCGCAGCTTTCGTTAATGTTTTGAATTTGCTCTTCAAGTGTCCCTTTTTGGCCTTCTTTAATGATAGCGTTTCCGCCGATGGCTAATACAACTTTTTTACTCATCGATAACTCTCCTTTAATTAAGAAAAATACTCTGTTTTTCACAGAAAAGAGGAGAGGAACTAGCTTGCAACTATTCCTCTCCACATGAATTCATTATTCCGCTTCGATTAGACCAAGCTTCACTGCGTAAGCATCGATCGCTTTTTCGAAGCAAGCCAATGGAGCACGAACAGTACCTGCACCGATTTGGCCAACTCCAGCTTCCTTATGAGCGATACCTGTGTTGATAACCGGCTCGATTCCAGTTTCAACAACTTTACGCGCATCGATTCCTAGGCAAGAACCTTTGAAGTCCCAAGTCGGAATGGAGAAGTTCGGGTTGTGATCGATACAAATATCCATCATATCGTTACTTGTGCTCACCGCATCGTCCATACCGCCGGCACCTACGAAACGTGTAACACCTGGAGCAGCGATCATTGCAAATCCACCAACACCGAATGTTTCAGTGATTGCACTGTCACCCATGTCTTTACAAGCCATGTCTTGGTCGTATCCTGTGAAGAATAGACCTTGCGGCGTGTTAACCGGTGCTGTGAACCATTGGTCACCCATACCTGCGATACGGATTCCGAACTCATATCCGTTACGGCACATTGCAGTAACAACTGTACCATGTTGGATTTCACGAGCTGAATCCATTACAGCTTTCGTTGAAGCCATTGCAATGTTCAAGAAGTATTGATCTGTATCAGCTAGGAATTGGATAACGTCCTGCTGGTCTTTTGCATCGACATCCGTTTGAAGAATGTATGGAACGATGTCTTTTAGGAAAATTAGTGATCCTGCAATATTACGTTGGTGGAATTCGTCACCCATCGTAATCGCACGAGCCATCATAACGTTAACGTTGAGGCCGTCACCTTTAATTGCAAGTGCTTTGGATAGTGTTGGTCCAAGAACATCTCTGAACCAGTTTAGACGGTTGATTACTTCCTCGGAGTACGCACCGAAACGAAGTACTGCACCGATACCTTCGTTCATTGTGCAATATGCGCGGTTTCCGCCGTCTTTGTTTTCAGCAACAAGAACAGGCATGCTTCCGGAAGTAATTCCACCCATTGGACCAACCGCATTTACATGGTGGCAAGGGATGAATTCGATTTCGCCATTTTCAAGCATTGCACGTGCGTCTTCAGCGTTAGAAGCCCAACCTTCGAACAATGTAGCACCAATACAAGAACCTTGCATCGGGCTCGTCATGTTTTCCCATTTGATTGGCGGGCCAGCGTGAAGTAATACTTTCCCGTTCAATTCTTCGATAACAGATTTAGCTGGAACTACGTCGATCAAAAATGGAGAGCCTGATACAACTTTATCAATAACTGCTCGGTTTGCTTCATCAATTGTTTTAAACTGTCCGTACATAATGATTTCCTCCTGAAAATTCAATATTTCCTAAATGGATGACTTTAGCGCTTCGTTTTACATCTAGCTGCAGCGCCTAGGGGCTCGGGTCATAAGCCGAAAAGTGCCTTAATTTCTGCAAAAACCGCAGAAATACGGCAAATCGAACCCTTCGCAGTTCGATTGGCTGTGAGGCAAAAAGCGCCTCTTCGCCAATTCGTCTTATGCCTGTCGCCCCTGAACAGGCGCTTCCGCTTTTGATATTACTTAAGGAGGCTCAAGATTTTACGCAATCTTGGGTTGCCGCCAGCAACTGGACGCCAGTCATATTGAACAACTCTGCCACCATTTGCAGTAACCGATTCTGTGAACTTCTTCAATCCAACGTTAACTACGCTTGGTTTTTCATTCATTAGTTTCTCGATTGCTTCTGAAACTGTAAATTTAACAGTCTCAACTTCTTGTGCAGCTGGTACGACTTCTTTTGATACTTCTTCAACTTGAATGCCAAGCATCGCCAAAGCAGTTAGAGCCGCTTGGTTATTGCTATCACGGATGATAACGCCAGCTTTTTCAAGTTTAGCTTTTTGCTCGTCGATGTCTTGTGGATCTTGGTCCGTACCGCAAACAGTTGCTACGAAGTAAATGTTTCGGCCATTTGCTTTCGTTTCTGCTTGGATTTTTTCGATGCCTGGTAGCAATGCGCCAGCCATATCGTCGTGAGCACCGTATCCAAGTACAACGTCAAATAGGATGACAGCGGTTGACTCGTCTTGAGCGGCTTTTTGGAAGAACTGGATTCTTGTATCCGGATCGATCATCGGGTGAGGTTTACCTTGTGTGTAAATATCGTCACCTAGGTCAATTATTTCAAAACCGTCCGCATTTAGAAGGTAGCCAGCTTGATCGTGGTCAGTTTCTCCAAGGTTCAAGCCTCTGCTAATCAATGTAGCAGCTTCGTATCCAAGCGTACCGCCTGAATAAAGACCTTTGATTGTTTTTTGTTCAGGTTTCAAGTCCACTGCAGGTACTTCGTCTTCAAGGTGGTTGTAGTTAGCTTGGATTTCGTTGCCTTTTACAAGGTCAACAGCAAGTGCTGCTGTTTCTTCAAGTGTGTTTGCATAGTACACATTTCCTTCGTGGTTATGTGGCTCTTCTCCAAGGAAGATTGCAACAACCGGTTTAGAAATGCTGTGCAGCAAGTTTACAACTTCGTCGCGAACTTCTTTTGCAGGTGGCTTGGAGATAAGTGTGATCACTTCTGTTTGGTTATGCTGCGCCAACGCTTTAAGGCCGTCCAACATTGTGATTGCACCGATCTTATCAGAAAGGTCGCGGCCGCCAGTACCAATTGCATGGCTTACGCCTGCGCCCAGACGGTCGATTTCAGTCGTCACTTCTTGGATACCTGTTCCGGAAGCTCCGATAACACCGATTTTCCCTGTTTTCACTACGTTTGCGAATGCAAGAGGAACACCAGAAACGATGACTGTACCAGCGTCAGGACCCATTACAAGAAGACCTTTTTCATGCGCTTTTTCTTTGATGCGGCGCTCATCTTCAGTTGTTACGTTATCACTGAAAATCATGACGTGCATATCTCTATCAAGCGCTTTTTCCGCTTCTTCTGCAGCGTATTGACCTGGTGTAGAGATGATTGCAATGTTTGCATCAGGAAGTGCATTGACAGCTTTGTCCCATGAATTCACAGTTTCGAAAGATTCCTTACCAGCACTGATTGCTTGGTTGCTTAGATAGTTATCGATTTCTTCAAGAACTTCTTCGATTTTCTCTTCTTGTTCAGTGTCCACAACGATACACATATCATTGGAAGCAGCAGTTTCAAGTTCATCCGTGTAAAGGCCAGCTGCTTTGAGGATATCTTTGTTAGCAGGCGTACCCATCATAATTTGAACTTTAGTGATGCCTTCCATTGTGGAAATTTTATTCGTAAGAAGCATTAGGTTAACTGAATCCTGGTATGAATTCTGTTTTACGATCGTATAAAGCATGTTTTCACGCACCTCTTAGTATTATTTTTGGTAAAATCCGCACAGAAAAGGGGGTGGCCACGATTTGACCACCCTTCCTTTAACAAGTCTTACTTAGCAAAAGGGCTTTTGTTATCATACGCATTGTTATGAACAACGTCAGAAATCAAATATTCGTAAATATGATCTACAATTTCAATACCGTTTTCCTCGTACTGCTTCTCCCTTTCGGCACTTCTTTGTCCAGGGTAAGAAACGTGGTCAAAACCAGGAGCCGGTTTAATGTTATTGAGATCCTGCATTGTTGTCGCGATGCTTTCTTGGAATGCGTTCAATCCTGTGAAGAATTCCGGATTGATGACAATGTGAAGCTGTCCAAGATTTCGATATTCGGTGAGATCATGGTACATGGAAGACACTTTGTTTCCGAACGGAAGTCCAAGAAGGATTCCGGATAACACGTCAACCATCATCATAAGTCCGTATCCCTTTGGTCCGGCAATCGGTACCAAGGCGTTTACTTTGAATGGATCAGTTGTCGGGTGTCCTTCGCTATCCACTGCCCATGTATCAGGAATGGATTCGTTTTTTGAACGAGCATGGAGAATTTTGCCCCAAGCTTGAACGGTTGTTGCCATATCAAATGTAATGTTCTGGCCGTTTTTGCCTGGTGCAGCAAAAGCAATTGGATTAGTTCCGTAATAAGGCTCTGCTCCGCCAAAAGGAACGACCATCGGATCCGATTGACAAACTGAAATGCCAATCAAATTCTCATTTGCAGCCTGTTGAACAAAGTATGAAAGTGCGCCGCTGTGACCGATTCTTCTTACGCCGACAACTGCTACTCCATTTTCTTTCGCCATTTGAATAGCTTCGTCCATCGCCAATTTCGCAGCGACGTGCCCTACTCCATTATCACCATCAAAAATGGCTGTAACAGGACCCGTCTTTTCAAATGTGAAATCCGGATTTGCATTAAGTCCGCCTTTCGCAATTCGTTCTGCATAATACTCGACGCGCATTGCTCCATGGGAATGGACTCCCCTTGCATCTGCGTGAACGAGCACGTCTGCAACGCCGCGTGCATGATCTTCAGTCAATCCTGCTTTATGCAGTTTTGCCGTGATCAACTCGTTCAACTGTTCACTACTTACTCTCACTCCACTCACCCCTATTAAGTTTTACACCGGTCTATATCTAAAACGGATATTATTCAGCGAAAGGATTCTTATGGTCATATTGATTATTATGGATGACATCCGACTTTAGATACTCATAAATATCGTCCACGAGCTCAATGCCATTTTCCTTATAATCCTCGATCACTACATCATTGTTTTGTCCAGGATAAAGGACTTTCGAGAAACCTGGTGCTGGTTTGATTCCATTCAAGTCTTCCATCGTTTGGGTAATGTCATTTTTGAAGGATGCCAATCCTGTGAAGAATGCTGGATTGATGACAATATGAAGCTGACCCAGTCTTCGATATTCCGCCAAATCTTCATACATGGACGAAACTTTGTTGCCGAACGGAAGTCCAAGAAGGATTCCTGATAAGACATCTACCATCATTGCAAGACCGTACCCTTTAGGGCCTGCAATTGGCAGTAAAGCATTGACGTTCATCGGATCCGTTGTCGGTTCCCCATTGCTGTCAACCGCCCACGTATCAGGGATTGATTCGTTCTTGGAACGTGCATGGAGGATTTTCCCCCAAGCTTGTACAGTCGTTGCCATATCTAACGTGATCATTCTTCCGTCGCTGCTCGGTGCAGCAAATGCGATCGGGTTAGTGCCGTAGTAAGGCTCAGCACCGCCGAACGGAACGACCATCGGATCTGATTGGCAAACGGAGAAGCCGATCAGATCAGCATCCGCCGCTTGGTTCGTGAAATAAGAAATCGCTCCGCTATGGGAGATATCTCTTACACCGATAATGGCAACTCCACTTTCTTTAGCCATTTTGATGGCTTCGTCCATCGCTAACTTCGCAGCTGTATGGCCATTTCCACCATCGCCGTGGAATACGCCAGTAGCTGGACCTGTTTTCTCGAATTTAAAGTCCGGGTTCGTATTGATCCCGCCTTTTGCAATTCGTTCTGCATAATATTCAACGCGCATAGCACCGTGGGAATGGATGCCTCGTTCGTCGGCAAACGTAAGCACGTCTGCCGCGACATCAGCATGTTCCTCTTTCAGGCCAGCCTTTTCAAGCTTTGTTTTGATTAGACTTTTCAAGTCATCTCTACTTACTCTCATCTTGACACCTCTTCGCTGGGATTATTATAGTGATGCATCCCGATTACAATCTTTGGAATAAACATATGTCAATGGCTCTCTGCCAACTGCATATGCTGCTTGATGCACATATGGTGCCATGAAAATGTAATCGCCTTTTTTAACCGGAATCCATTCATTATCTAGATTGTACATACCCTCACCTGACAATAGGTACGCGCCATGTCCTTGATAATGTGTTTCAACAAATGGGTGGCTTGCTGCAGGATCGAATGAAAGAATGTGGAAGTTCATATCGAATTCAAGATCCATCGGCAATAGATCTTTCAGGTGAACATTGTGCATATCATCATAGTCCATGTACTCGATGTCATTCGCATGGCCGGATACGACCCATGGTTTGCGTCCGTCTTTCAATGGGATATGTTTACGTTTGTAAAGGAATAGACGGGAATCGCCTGCTTCCATGTTTTCCAAATACATTGTTACGCCTGGTGGGCAATATAGGTAGCCGCTTTCTTCAAGGATGAACTCTTGATCGTCAGCTTTCGCTTTCACTTTTCCGCTAATCACATAAACAAAGCTTTGTACATCTTCTTCACCGCAGTAGCCTTCGCTGTTCTTACCGCCTTCATGCATTGTGACCATGTAGTCGACAAAGTCAGCACCTAGTTTCGGTGAAGCCAAAATGGAGATTCTGCAATTTTCAAATCCAGGGATAATGTTATTCACTAAGCCTTCTGGAGCAATTAGCGCATATTGACCTGGTTTAATAATTGACCTGCTTGAAAGTATATCTTTTGGATAACCCATCGTTACATTCTCCTCTATTTGTTTATATTTCCGGGAGTTGCTCCCAGCATTCAGAAAGTTATTCTTTATAGCCTAATTCATAAAGGGCGCCAATCAGCGCTTTTACACCTTCCGCCAAATCCGTTGGCTCTGTAAATTCAGCCGGATTATGGCTGATTCCTTTTAAACTCGGCACGAACAGCATCGCTGTTGGTACGACTGGGGCGAAGATTTGTGAATCATGTCCCGCACCGCTGTGCATCAACTTATAGTTGAGACCATTTGCTTCACATTGCTTTTCAATAAGCTCAACGACCGTTTGATCCATCGGAACCGGATCTTCATCCATCCATAGATCGATGTTCATTTCCACTTCATGCTCTTTTGCGATATCCTGCATTTTAGCCGTCATTTGCTCTGTGAATGAAACAATCGCTTCTTTATCCGTATGACGGACATCGATTGTGAAAATCGCTTTTCCTGGTACGACGTTGACGATGTTTGGATAAGCTTCGATTTTCCCGACTGTCGTTACAAGTGGATCTCCGACTTTTCTAGCCATCGAAATAATTTCATGGATCATATGGCTAGATGCATAAAGTGCGTCTTTCCGATAGCCCATCGGCGTTGTACCGGCATGATTAGCTTGACCTGTTATTTCGACCGTATACCGTCTTTGTCCAACAATGTTGTTCACTACACCAATTGCCGTTTCTTCTGTTTCCAAAACGCTTCCTTGTTCTACGTGAACTTCAACGAACGCTTTTAAATCCTTGCGTCCCTCGGCATTGTCTTTAAAGCCGAAACCGGCATTTTTCATCGCTTCGACAAACGGAACGCCGTCAAAATCTTTAATCGATTCAACGTCTTCACGTTTTGCCAAGCCGACAATGTTTTTGGAACCCCAGAACGAGTATGGGAAACGGCTTCCTTCCTCTTCAGCCATCGAAACGACTTCGATGTTTCTGACTGGTTCGCCGAAATGCTTTTTCAAGTATTTCAATGCGATGATTCCGGCAACAATTCCATAAGCACCGTCATAACGGCCACCGTTTGTTACGGTATCCACATGGGAGCCTGTCAGTACTGTTTCATTCGGATTTTTCCCTTTTAACGTTCCATATAAGTTACCAATTTCATCAAATCGAGCATCCAGGCCTTCGCTTTCCATCCATTCTTTCAATGCGTGTTGACCTTCAACCCACTCTTTTGTATAGAGTAAACGAGAAACACCGCCCTCGGAATCTTTACCGAATTCTCCGAGCCAATCAAGTCTGCCGGCTGTTTCATCAGCAAGATCAAGCTTTTGTACAATGTCTTTCATATCGTTCACCTATTTCACCACCCTTTTCCGCGCCATGTAAATGCTTATCATATTTTGTAACGCTAATTATTGTCTGTAATCCATACGGATGTATGCAATGAATTGCTATGATTTACTTTTAGCCTTTAGCTCCACTACTAATTGTAATGGTTATAAACTGAATAGTCTTTAGCATGAGTTGATAAAGTTTCATCTTAAATTTACCTAAAGTGGATAAACCAAAAGAAAAGAGACAGCGCATACGGCTGCCTCCATTAATATTGTTGGTTTTCGCGTTCAATCAGTTCATAAATCTTCAGTCCAACCCGTACTGAAAGCATTTCCTCCGAATCATCAAAGTCCATTCCCGTTATTTCCTTGATCCGCTCCAAGCGATACATAACGGTTTTATAGTGGACAAAAAGGTTTTTAGCTGTTTGAGTAGCGTTTTGATTGCATTCCAAAAAGGTTTGCAACGTTTCCAGCAAATCCGATTGATTCGCCTGTTGGTAATCAAGCAACTCCTTCAGTGATCTAGGAATGAATTGCAGCAATGCGGAGGAATCCTTCACATGGCGCAGCAGCCGGAAAATCCCCAATTCCGAAAAGGCGGTAATCGATGCCGGCCCATTCAACGTTTCCCCTAGATCGAGCGCATCATGAGCTTCCCGGTAACTCTTCGGAATTTCGGTAATATCACTTACTGCACTTCCGATTCCCACTTGCACATCGATGTCATTCACTTGTTTTTTAATGACCGTCTGGATCGTCAGGGCAGTTTTCTTAATTTCATTCATCCATGCATTGTCATTTTTGCTCATCTTCTCGATTTTCCATAGGACAATGAAAAGGTTGCTTTTATTCGAAATGATGCCGTTCGGCAAATAATGATGAATCGCTTCACTCACAAGGAAGTGGCTCCGATCCGCAAGATCGCTTTTTTGTTTTAACATGCTCTCTGTTTGGCGATTGATTTTGAATAATACTGCAGCAAACGATCCATTGAAGTCCCAGCCAATCACGTTCGCCTTTTCGTATACGGCTTGGATCGATTGGATTCTTCCGCTGATTAGTTCCTCGATCAAATCGTTTTTATATTTCTTTTCAACTTCCGCGACCGCAAATTGCTTCACCAATTCGAGGGATAAAGAAGTCGCAGCATTTTCCACGGCAATCAAATCCAGTTCACCTAGTGATTTATTAATCTCACCTATTAATAAATACATTTTATTATGGTTTAACGCTTCTATCGGAACAACGATTTGATGCCCTTTAATATTGTCCAAATCAGGATATTTTACAATTTGACGATAGTGAGGGAATTTGATTCCTGACGTCTGTTCGTAAAAATGGACTTTCTCCACCATTTCAAAGTTCTCCAGTTCCGGATATGTCGAAACGATACAACTGAAATTCCGGTCGAACAAAGCGACCGGATTCCCGATCAACTCTTCAAGTGTATGAATGATTTTCTCAAGGCCTTTATCCGCTAAAGACAATGCTGTAAATCGATCGTGAATCTCTTTATAATATTGAAGTTTTGTAACTTGATTATTGAAAAGTTCCCCCATGATCGGGTACATGACATCGACAAATGGAACATCTTGCGGGAGCTGGATGATTGGCATCCTGTTTTTTTCACCGGCTTCAAGCAAAAGATCGGAAATTTCTTCACTATGTTTCTTAATGACAAGCGCACTGACTCTTTTTTCAGCTAGGTTGGAGATGAAATCCTTTTGCTCATTTCCATTAAAGTTACGGATCGAATAAAGGCTTGTTAAAATCACTTCCCCGCCTTTAATCCAATTCGCGATATCGGGCCCTTCCATGATCGTTACGCCTTCGATTACATTATGAATATAATGTTGCCCACTTAACACTTCAGCATCCTTCATCGGCTCCAACGCCAATAAATCCTTTACTTTGAACTCCATTCGTCGCACCCCTTTCCAACTATCCAAAAGTCCTTATCTCGAAATATTATTGTTCTTATTATACAATACTTACAGAAAGCATATCTAAACGAAAGAGCGTGACATCATGTCAAAAACAACGGTCATTTATAAACAAAAGGAAAACTTCGAGCTGAAAGCGGACTTTTACCCCGCTGATGAATCGTCCCGCCCGGTCATTGTCTATATACACGGCGGCGGGCTATTATGGGGATCACGTGAAGATATGAAGCCTGAACAAATTGACTTTTATCATCAAGCCGGTTTTAATATCTTTTCGATCGATTACCGGTTAGCGCCTGAATCCAAGCTGCCTGCCATCCGAGAGGATATTATCGATGCCCTTGACTGGATCGGAAACGAAGGGACAAAGCAGTTTGATTATGACCCTGAAAAAATAGCGGTCATCGGCAGTTCTGCTGGCGGTTTTCTATCCCTACTGACGGGGACTTTCCCGAACAAGCCGAAAGCGATTGTTTCGTTTTACGGTTACGGCGATATTACCGGTGATTGGGCGGTAAAGCCAAGCCCCCACTATGCAGCGATGACGAACGTGCCAAGGGAGCTTGCAAAAATGCTCGTGTCGAACGAAATCATTTCAGTCGGTCCGATTGAAAAGCGGTACGCCCTCTACATGTACGCGAGGCAGCATGGCGTTTGGATCGAGGAATTAAGCGGTCTTATTCCTGTCCTGGCGAAAGACGAGCTTTCGACGTACTGTCCGCTATTCAACATCCAGCCGGACTACCCGCCTACGCTACTGCTCCACGGAACGAAAGATGAGGATGTCCCGTATGAGCAATCCGTCTTCATGGCGGAAGGCTTACAACAAAATGGCGTAGACAATAAACTGATCACCATTCCTGACGGCAAGCATTCTTTTGACGAAGACTGGCAAAATCCGATTGTGCAACATGCATTTGAAGAAGTGATCAATTTCTTGAACGATGAGTTGAAGTAAGTAAAAGGGCTAGAGAATCATCTCTAGGCCCTTTTTTTATTAGTTCTATTCATCATTTTGATTTAATAAAGGTTTTCTCAGTAGAAACAGAGTTTGCTGTTTCCGTTTGCTCCGTCTTCACTTCTACACCGTATTTGTCCCAATTGAACAGATTTTCCATTAGAAGTGCGAGAATGATCCCCACTAACAACCCACTGCTAAGCAATGGACGGATTACACCCGGAATCGTAACAAAATAAGTTGCCGGAAGCGTCATGATGACGACTCCTACGAACAATGGAACTGCCGAACGATATACGTTGACTGTATTGTATTCAACTTGCTTGAAGAAGTTCAAGGAAGAATTCAATAGAAGCAAATACGAGACAAATAATGCAGCACTACCAATACTTAACGGCAGTTGTGAGAAAAAGTGGCCGAGCGGCGGGATAAGTCCCATAACAAGGAACATGAATCCACCAAGAATAAACGGAAGCCTTTTGATGATCCCTGTCTGGCTTAAGAAACCGATCGAAGAAACGAATGGTGAGTTTGGAACAAGGCCAAAAATACCTGCAATAAGCGTAAATATACCTGTAATGGTGAATGATGCCCTGTATTCGGACTTCGTCGTTTCCACCTCATACATGCTTTCCGTCCCTTTTAACGCGCCAAACGTATTCGCTGTGTTCAATAAACCCGCTAAAATAGTCGTAATGATAATGCCGACATCCCATGCCGGCTTCCCTAATGGGAATAATTCAAGCGTGAATTTCGTCGTTCCGCTAATTGTGCTTTCCGGCTTGAAAATCAGTGCATAAACGATCCAACCGACGATAATCCCAATTAGCAAACCGTAGCGTCTTATACTTGAAGGCGCCTTGACACTGATGACGATGATCAGAATTGCAATAAGGATCGCCAATAAGGAGATGGGTAAGTCGATATGCGGGTTTGTAGCCTGGTTGCCAAAAGGAATACCGAGCATCCCCTTTAAGAAGATCCCGATCAATTGACATCCGAACAAGAACATAAATACACCCATCACTGCCGGAGTGAATAATTTGGCTATACGAGGCCCGAGCCCTGTGACACCAATCAAGAAAGTGATAATCGAAACGATGATAATTCCGACCGTCAAGCTGCCTCCTAGAACCGATAATGGCATTCCTTGAGCCGCAGCAGTCGTACAAAGTGTTAAAATGACACCCCACCATAGACCGGATTGCCCTTCCATGATGGCACGTTTATGCCCAAAGAACGCTTGGACGATACACGCTAATCCAGTGACGATAAAGGAAAGCTGGAGCATATTGACAATCGTCTCCGGCGAAAGATCAAAAGCCGCACCGACAGTGATCGGGATGACGACTATGTTAGTGAAAATAAAAAAGAGCCATTGTAAGCCCGAAATCCAGTTACTTGATTTTAATAACTCGTTGATAACAATCACCTTTCTTTATTATGAATAACGGCAGCCTTCATGCCGATCAACATGCCTACTACTGTATCTGCACCTGATGTATGGCCGATTTCCTTCATTTCTTCGACAGCTTTCAAAAATTCAGGCCCACGCGGTTTATCTAAAACATAACATAAATTCAGAAGGTGGGAATGAAATTTATTTTCTGTCGCATAAAGGAGATATTCCAGAGCAACATACGTCGTCCGTTTTTGGCCATGTTCCATCAAATAGGGTTTCAGCTTTTGCGGAAACGTTTGGTCTGTTCCTTCAAGTGCTGATAGAACCGCACAAATCCCTGTAAGACAATCGTCTCCGCTCGGTGTAAGCCCGAGTCCCCTGCCGATCCAATAGTCGAAAACTTTTTTCGCATCCATTTCATGATGCAAAACCAGCTCTTTTAATTCATCCAATTTTTCCAGGACGGAAACATCATCAGTGGATGAGGATGGATCGACGATATATTGAATGATCCGCTTTTTCTCTTCTGTCGTTTGAGCCAGGCCCGTACTCCAATCATCTTGGAGAAGCCGATTCGCCAAAAACATGAAATTGTCTTCAAGAGATGGGCAGTTATACGTGAACGGATGTATTTGATGATTTGACCATTTCGCTTCGGCTAAGGAAAGCGTAATTCCTTTCGGGAAAAGCAACGACATTGATGCTTCATCCCAAACAGCTTCTAAGTCGCCAGCAAGCAAAGTTGTAAGCAGATGTGCATTTGCCTGGTCCAGCCCGATTCCGAATGGAGCAAGGCCATTCCCCAATGCGCCAACGTGGACAAGGTGGCCGCCAAAAGCTAAATTGAAACTAGTATTAAACACACTATGGACATGACCGTTCGGGTTTGCTTTCAAGATACGGGAAACTTCATCACTCGCTGCGATGGCCTTTAAAACAAACGCATCTCGATGACGACCCGGGTTATCTATAGAATAAAACAATATTTTCACCCCAGAACTGGATTCTATCCGATATTATAGCTTTCCCTTATTTTTCGCCTTTATCTATTCTAGTCTACATGTATTGGCCGAAAATTTCATTGTTTACTATGAACAAAACTACGCTTGATTTTTGGTTACTTTTAACGTATTATTAATAGTTGAAGCAGCATAGATTATGTCGAAATTTCTTAGGGAATTTTTAAAAAGAGGTTATGCTTATGAAAACTGTAAATGATCTATTTATATTGGAAGGCATGAAAGAAGGCATTGTACTTGCGGGCCATCGCGGACTCACCCGAAATGTACAATTTGTAAATATATCCGACACGCCGGACGTCATCAATTTCTTGGCTGAAAATCACCTTCTCCTGACAACTGGATATGCTTTCAAAGATGACCCCGAGAAATTCTGCGAGCTCATCAAACAGATGCATGAGTTGAATTGTTCGGGTCTTGTCATCAAAATCAACCGATTCTTCAACGAATTGCCCCGTGAAGTGAAATTACTCGCTGATGATCTGGCGTTTCCAATCATTGATTTACCGACGAAGCATACGTTAGGTGAAGTGTCCCGGCACATCTTGAATTATTTAAACGATGCTGAAGCGGAACAGCTTTATTATGCGTTGCATGTTCAAAAAGAGTTTTCGAATATGATGATCAAAGGCTATAGCCTAACGGCGCTGATCGAGCAACTAGGTCATTTTCTATCGCGCCCTACCCTCCTATTGAATCACAGAGGAGAGAAAATCGCACATAGCCACGACTTCCGGATGGATTCCATGAAGTTGGTCGAACGGGAAATCATCGAAAAGGTGAAAGAAGACTTACCATCTGCCCGGGAAGGGAGCACCTTTACGGTTCCGTCAAAAGAGCATCAATCCATTTCCACCTTTCCTGTTCAAACAAAAAGGCAGCATCCGAGCATGCTTGTCATTGTCGATTCAATGACTCTGCCTTACCCGTCCTCTCAAATGGCGATTGAACAGGCCGGCAACGTTATTACGTTTACAATTATCAAGGAGCAGGCGATTGAAGAAAACTCAAGGCTCCTCAAAAATAATTTCTTTGACGATTTGATTGAAAATCGGATCCATTCGGATGAAGAAATTTTAAGCCGCGCCAATTATTACGGCTTGAATGAGGACTTGAATAATATTTGCATCATCTGCACGGTCGACCAAAAAGGGCAAAATTACGAAGACCTTCAATTATACGAAAAAAAGGCCGGCGAATTATACAATAGTATTTATGATCAGCTTGAAGATGAAATCGTTCATAGTGAATTGGACGGAATTTTATTCACGAAGGAAAAATACTTTGTCATGATTTTGCAATATGCTGATGAAGCGGATCCGGTTGAAGTGACCGAATTCGTGAATAAATGCCAAGCAAGCCTGCAAGGCGATTATTCCATCTCCTTTGGCGTCAGCAATACGGTTCATTCCATAAAAGATATTACGACCGCCTATTCAGAAGCTTGTGAAGCCATTATGAGCGGATATGACATGAACATGCTCGGGTTCATCAATTTTTATAAAATGAAAGAGCTTGAGGATTTATTGAACACCATTCCAGAAAAAGATTTAAAAGCATTGTATGAAAACACATTGAAGTCCCTTGCCAATCCAAAGACAAAAGAAAATCAGGAATTGGTGAAAACGATTCAAGTGTATCTCGATTCACAATGTGAGATTTCGGAAACGTCACGCCGTTTGTTCATTCATCGGAATACGGTTAAATATCGGATTGAGAAAGCGGAGGAATTGCTGAATTGCTCTTTCCGCGACCCGGCCCATTCATTGCGCATCCGTGTCGCATTAATGATCGGATCCATTTTAAAAGAAGATGAATAAAAACCAAAGCCCGGTTGAATGGGCTTTGGTTTTTATTTTTATTGAGCAACGGTTGTTTTGTCAGAGACGATTTCATCGTTCTCAAAGACAACTTCGCCGTTGACGATTGTTGTTTTCACTTTTCCTTTGAACGTCATGCCGACATATGGTGAATGCTGATGACGGTAGAAAAGATCTTCATTTTTCAGTTCGAAACTTTCATTCAGGTCAACGATCGCGATATCTGCATCATAGCCAGCTTCGATTGAACCTTTATTCGCAAGACCGAATAGCTTCGCAGGATTCGTTGCTGTCAATTCAACGATTTTCTCCAAAGGAAGGTTACGTTTGAAATGCCCTTCTGTCAACATGATGTTCAATGTGGACTGAGCACCGGAAATTCCGCCCCAACCTTCAAAATAGTTGTCTGTTATTGTTTTCATTGATGCAGGTGCAGGAGAATGGTCAGACGCAATGACGTTGATTTCCCCATTCGCGATTGCAGCCCATAGATCTTCAACTTCGTTTTCATCGCGCAGTGGAGGGCAGCATTTCGCCAATCCGCCTTTTTCCTCTAAATCTTTAACTGTCATAGATAGGTAGTGCGGGCAAGTTTCCACTGTAATATCAACGCCGCGTTGTTTAGCTTCCGTAATGATGTCGACTACTTTTTTGCTGCTTGCGTGGACAACGTGAAGCTTACATCCAGTTGCTTCCGCATACGAGATGATTCTTCTGACCGCTTCAATTTCAGAAATGATCGGTCTTGATTCGACAAAGTCCCTTGCGGACGTTTTGCCTTGCTTTTGCTTTTCTTCAGCAAGCTGATCACAGATGACTGTGCTTTCTGCGTGAACAGCAAGAAGCGAACCGAAAGAAGCGATTTCTTTCATCCCTTTGAAGATCGTTTCATCGTCAACATGATTGAAATCAGCGATGCCGCTCGGAGACATGAATGCTTTAAATCCGATAACCCCATTTTCATGAAGTTCTTTCAGATCTGCAATATTTTCCGGAACAAGTCCGCCCCAGAAATAAGGGTTAACGACGGATTTCTCATCGGCACATGCCTTTTTCAAGTCAAGATTCTCTTTATTGATCGTTGGTGGCGTACTGTTCAATGGCATATCGAAGAAAGAAGTTGCTCCGCCTGCAGCCAAGCTGCGGCTTCCCGTTGCAATTCCTTCCCATTCTGTTCTTCCCGGCTCATTGAAGTGGACATGTGTGTCAATTAAACCAGGCAAAACGTGAAGACCTTCTGCATCAATCACACGTTCAGCAGAAGCTTCGAGTGATTGGGAAACTTCTTGGATTTTGCCGTCCTTGATCGCGATATCCCCTTGGATAACGGATTCCGCAGTGACAATCTTACCGTTTTTAATAATCAAATCGTATGTAGTCATCTTTCATTCCTCCATGTAGGTATTGCCCTTCGCCATTGCCGGTTCGGACAATGGCGAGGGGATTGAATGAATCATTTAGTAGCAGAGATCAATTTACCGACAGGTTCTCCGAAGATTCCTTTTTCGAGATCGAAGACGACGTTTCCGCGGACGATTGTTTTTGTCACGCGGCAGTCGATTTTTCTGCCTTCGTAAGCACTATGTTTGTTTTTGTAGTAAAGGTCTTCCCTTTTCACTGTGTACGATTGGTTAGGGTCGACTAAAATGATGTCCGCGTCTTTTGAAACGGCAATTTCACCTTTATGGGTGATATTGAAACGCTCAGACGGGTTCGTTGAAATCAATTTAACGAATTCATGAACCGGGAGTCCGCGTTGCTTCACAGCCAAGTCGAACATCAGGTCGACGTTGTTTTGCGCGCCGCTGATTCCGCCCCATGCTTCCCAAATCGTTCCTTGCTTCAAGTCTTCCGTACAAGGCGAATGGTCAGACGTTAGCCAGTCGATGTTGCCAGCAAGAAGCTCGTCCCATAGTCTCGCTTGGTCTTCCGCCTTTCTGATTGGCGGCTGACATTTTGCTTTTGGACCGATTTCATCGACTTGATCAGCAGTAAAAGCAAAGTAGTGTGGGCAAGATTCAACCGTTACATCCACACCTTCTCTTTTTGCTTTCAAGATCACCTGAATTGCCTCTGAAGTGCTGATATGAACGAGATGCAATTTACAGCCAGTTTCTTTAGCGAATAGGATTGCACGTTGAACGGCTTCCACTTCAGTGAAAATCGGGCGGGATTCCGCATATTCCTCTCCGGAGTTTTTTCCTGCTGCCGCAAATTCCTTCGCGAGACCGGCTGGAACAGATGCGTTTTCTGCGTGGATGCATAGAATCTGATCCAATTCAGCAAGCTCTTGCATGCCTTTGTACAAGGTGAAATCATCGACATTTACGAAATCGTCCGGAATATCGCTTGTAATATCGGATAGGAAGCATTTGAAAGCGAGAACGCCCGCGTCAGACATTTCCTTCAGCTTATCGACATTCCCAGGGACGAGTCCGCCATAAAATGCGTAGTCGACGTAGTTTTGGTCAACAGCCGCTTCCAATTTCAAATCCAGCGCAGCTTTATTCGTTGTTGCCGGCAGGGCATTCAGCGGCATTTCAACGTAGCTTGTCGTACCTCCTGCAGCCAATGATTTCGAACCTGTTTCGAAACCTTCCCACTCTGCGCGTCCTGGTTCGCTTATGTGTACATGTGTATCGATCATTCCTGGCATAACATATTGGCCAGTTGCATCGATAACCTCTTTCGCATCATCCGTAATGCTTTCAGCGATGCAAGAGATCTTTTCATCTTTAATTCCGATATCAACCTTGTACACACCGTCACGCAATACAACATTTCCGCCTTTAATAACTACATCAAATGCCATTTGAAATTCCCCTTTCAACTACCAATGATTTTATACCTATCAACTTCACACCAAGCGTCAGTTTCGCCATTTACGGAATTAACTATTCTCCTTATTCAACTCAGGAGTTTTTTGCATCAACGTGCCTTTTGAATAAGGCGATTCAAGCGCCGTGTAAAGAATAAAGGCTGTAATGATCCCTACAAACCAAGACATATCGTACAGCGGTTTAAGGACAGGAACGAAATTGCCGATTAAACAAATAACACCGGCAACGATTGTTGTGATAATCGCATTTATATTGAAACCTTTTGTATAGTAGTACTTTCCTTTTTCCGAATCGTATAAAGCATTCAAGTCGATTTTTGTTTTCGAGATGATGAAATACTGGGCTAGCATAATTCCAGTGACTGGAGCCAGGATCCCGCCAATAATGTTTAAGAAAGTGAAAATACTTGTTGCGTTTTCCATCAGCTTCCATGGCATAACGAGAATCCCAACGACTGCCGCTATGATTGCACCCGATTTGAACGTGAGTGTTTTCGGGAATAAGGAAGCCAATTGATAACCGGCAGGTACAATATTTCCGGTAACGTTAACAGACAAAGTTGTTAAGCAAAGTGTCAAAACGGAAATTGCAACCGCGAATGTACCGTCAAATCGCGCTACGACATCGAGTACGTTCCAAATCGGTGTTCCGAAAGCGATTTCAGAACCAACAATAATCGCGATACTTGCAACTGCAAACAATAGATACGACACGACAAGTCCGACAGTTTGTCCAATTGCTTGCGTCTTCGTCGATTTCGCAAGCTTTGTGAAATCTGAAATGTTTACAATCGGCGCTGCCCATGCTGCAATGACTGCTGTTATTGCAGCGATGAAGATGACGATTTTATTTCCTGCTACTCCCGATCCTGTATAAGATAAAATCGGTCCAATTCCACCCGCTAAGTTTATGGCCCAAATTGCCATTCCACCAAATACGATGTAAACAAGCGGTGAGAGGATATTGGTGAATTTCCCTAGGAAAGCCATTCCTCCATAAATTAAAGCAACGTTAAATAACCAAAACAGTAAAAACGAAATCAATGCCGGCAAGGATAATCCTAAAAGGTTCCAATCTCCGCCTAACGTTAAATACGTCGGCCAGAGCTTGCCGATTAAGATCGATAATGCCTGGCTTCCTGCATACGTTTGAAAGCCGAACCACATAATCGCAGAAATGACTCCACGCAATACGCCTGGAATCATTGCGCCTTTCGGTCCATATGATAAACGCAGCAACATCGCAAACGGCAAGCCGTATTTCGATCCCGCATGACCATTCAGAACAAGCATCGCGGCTATGACAACAGAGGCAACCATAATGGCCGCAAAAACTTGACCGACTGACAATCCTAAAGCAAAAAGACCGCCTATGGCGATATAGTTTGGAATGTTATGAACGGATCCCATCCAAACGGTGAAGAAATTGCTAACTCCCCATTTTCGATCCTCTTCTTTTGTCGGTAACACATCATTGCTATAGCCGGCCGCCATAGCTTTTTCTCTATTAAAAAGTTTCAAAAGAACTCCTCCTTATACAACTAACTATCGAGACCATTTGTTGACTACATCATTATACATACTCTATAGCCATACTTCTTTAGGTCTCTTAAACAAAAGAATCATCTTTTATTATGTATAGTGGATAAGGAAGATTGTAATACTAGACATTTTTGATAACAGTTTGTTCATTTTGAACAACAGAAACACCCCATGAAGAAGGATTCTTCATGAGGAATTTCATAACATTCATTATTTCTCAAAAATGGTTCCTTTTTTGAAACTTGAATTTTTAAATGCGAACTTAGATAGAAGGTAATAAGATGTACCTGCCACGACTAAACCGATGATCCATGCAAGTTCAACTACTAAAAACGCAGCGCCCGCACCGATAAACATGGCAATCAATCCTGCTGGATTATATCCGGCAAATGATCCATCATCTTTATACAGATCAGTCATATCCACTTTCTGTTTTCTTAAAATATAATAATCAACAAGAAGGATGGCGATAACTGGTCCTAAAAATGCCGAGTAGATCAGAATGAACATATTCAAACCTTTAGCTGATGATTCCTGGATAAGCAACCAAGGGAACGCACCTAGCGCAAGCAAACCTGTAATCGTTACAGAAGCTTTGTATTTCAATTTCGTCAGCAACGTTATGACGTATGCCGGCGGAATGATGTTTGCTACCATATTTGTCGCAATAACCGCAATTACGATAAATGCAGATACGAATACGGAAACATAATCATTATTCAATATGATCGGAAGTGCTTGTGCCGGATTCGTTACACCCGTTGCAGCAGCGAGCATTGCCCCGATGACAATAACAAAACCATACGAAATCGTGATTGGGATAAAGTATAGTGCTCCACGTTTCTTATCACTGATGCCAGTTTTCAACTCTCGGGAATAGTCTGCAGCACTTACGAAGATCCCCGCATAGTTTCCTAAGAAGACCATGATAAGACCGAAGAACGGCAAGCCCCATGAGCCTTTAGCTTGTACCCAGTTTTGTGCGATGTCGGCTGTGTGTGATGTCATAAGGATACCAAATACATACACAAGTGCCGCCATGAATACAACTGACGCAACTGTCTCTACCCACTTGATCGCATGGAAGCCGAATAGCGATAGTACGATCTGGAATAGTTGAAGTGCGATGAAACAGACAACAACATTGTTGAATGAACCATGTGTAACAATCTTCATAATTTCATTCAGCGCCGTACCACCGATCCAACTCTGAATCCCGTACCAGACGATGGCGGGTACACCGCGTAATAAGGAAGAAATGACTTTTCCTTTAATTCCGAACGACATTCTTAACTGTACAACGTACGGAATACCTTCTCGATAACCGACTCGGTCATTCAACGCGAAAATCGTTGAAATGATTCCGATGGAGATGAGAGCTGCCAAGATTGTTTGGAAGATGTTCAACGTTGCAACTCCCGCTACAATTACGCTCGCTCCTAGGGTCATATTCCCTAAGTTAACCCCGTCTCCGATCCACATGAAGATATAGTCTCTAGGTTTGACGGTTCTATCCGCAGCGGATTTTGGATGAAGCGACTCGTCCAAACCCGTAGCTTGTTCAACTTGAATCGTGTCGACACTTTCATTGATTGTAGACATATCCAATGCCCCTTTCAGTTCTGTAGTGAAAGCTTCATATATTTTGACTGATGCTTTGCTTCGGAAAGTATTCTCTCGTCTTGCACCTCTTATTATACATAGCTTCGCCTTGAAGGTCTTTATGTCTATTAACCAAAATGCACAACTGTTAGCTAGATACAGTGCATAACTTTTTTCACACATACAGCCTCTTTGGACAACTAGTTGTTCAATTTGAATAACAAGATTTATGCATAACCTGTTGTATATTTTGAACAATCTCTATGAAGGGTGCATAGCGAGAAACTATTTTGAAAAAGCAAAATGAAGCTTCAGCTGGCAAGTCCCTTTAAAAGAACGAGTAGTTGAAATAAATAAAAAGAGGACTTTCAAATCTCTATCACGAAGACAGTACATATAACAGTTAAGGAGGATACTTATGAAACCACCCATAGCAAAACGCATTCCCCATCCCCATGAGCTGCATGGCGATGTGCGCGAAGACGATTATTATTGGCTGAAGGATCGTGATAATCCGGAGGTCATCCAGTATTTAGAGGAAGAAAATCGGTATTTTGACGAAATCATGCGCCCGCTTGAGGAGCAGACCGAGCAGATTTATCAAAGCATGGTGGAACGGGTTCCAGACTCCGAAGTGAAAGTGCCGGTGCAGCATGGACCGTATTTCTACTATTCGCGGTTGGATAAAAGCAAGCAATATCCTATCTACGCACGTAAGCAGGCGGCGAGCCGCGACCTATTGCCAGAAGCAACGGAGGAAGTGGTGCTAGATCTGAATGAACTGGCTAAGGAAGATGACTATTTAAGCGTAACGGTACAGCGAATGAGCACCGATCATAACCGCCTCGCTTATTTGGAAAACCGGGATGGAACGGACCGATATACGATTCATATAAAAGATATGGAAACGGGAGAGCTTCTGCCGGACCGCATTCCGGATGTGTTTTTATATGGAAGCTTGGAGTGGAGCCGCTCTGGCGACTCTATTTTTTACATTACGGTTGATGAATTCCAACGTCCATGCAAGTTGTGGAGACATCAAATCGGCAGCACGGAAAGTGATCAGCTCATTTACGAGGAAAAAGACACGACATTTACTTTATTCCTAAGTAAATCGCAAAGCGGGAAATTCATCTTTGTTTATTCCTATTCAACAACGACGAGTGAAGTGCGTCTAGTAGACACGGATTCCCCGTTATCCCCCTTGCAGCTAGTTGATGAGCGCCGTGATGGAATCCTGTATTATGTCGAGCATTGGGAGGACGACCTGCTCATCCTGACAAATGAAAATGCGCTCAACTTCCAGCTGCACCGTTGCCCTCTCGATGATCTAACAACGCGGGAAAACGTCATTGCGTATAACGAGGACCGCTATCTTCAAGGAATATACCCATTCCGCGACAAGTTGTTAGTCGGCGGCCGCGAGAACGGGTTGACACAGATTTGGGTAGTGCAGGACGGTAAGCTCGAGCCGATTGAATGGGATGAACCCCTCTATACTGTGTCGATTGTAAACGAGCAAGATTATGAGACCGCGGAAGTCTTACTCCAATATGAGTCATTGCTGACGCCAAAGACTACGTATGGATTGAATTTGCTAACTGGAGAGAAGCGTCGTTTACAAGTTGCTCCGGTCAGCGGGGAATATGATCGATCCAACTATCGTCAAGAACAATTATGGGCGATAGCTGAAGATGGCGTTAAAGTACCGATGACTGTCGTTTATCAGGAAGGTGCGCTCGATGCTGGACCAGCACCGTTGATTCTGTATGGATATGGATCGTATGGAGCGAACAGCGACCCACATTTTGACCCGTACCGTCTTCCGCTCTTGGATAAAGGAATTGTGTTTGTGACAGCGCAAGTCCGCGGCGGTTCCGAAATGGGACGGAGTTGGTATGAAGATGGAAAAATGCAAAATAAGCGAAACACGTTCACCGATTTTATCGCTGCTGCGAGACATCTCATTGAGCAGGACTACACAACCCCAAGCCAAATGGCGGCCCGAGGAGGCAGTGCTGGAGGCTTGCTCGTTGGTGCTGTGGCCAATTTGGCTGGCGAGCTGTTTGAAGTCGTCGTTCCAGCAGTTCCGTTCGTCGATGTCGTTACGACGATGATCGACACGACCATTCCCCTTACCACTTTGGAATGGGATGAATGGGGCAATCCTCAAGATCGGGAAGATTACTTCTATATGAAGTCATATAGCCCTTATGACAATGTGGAGGCGAAAGACTATCCACATATGTATATCACAACCGGCTTGAACGATCCGCGGGTCGGTTACTGGGAACCCGCTAAATGGGTTGCACGCCTAAGACAGTTGAAAACCGATGACAACACGATTGTGTTTAAAACGAATATGGGCGCTGGCCATTTTGGCAAGTCAGGCCGCTTCAACCATTTGAAAGAAGCTGCGGAATGTTATGCTTTCATTCTTGATAGACTTGGCGTCCCTACCGAAGAGACAATTCTAAATCCCCGTTAATCCGGGGATTTAGAATTGTCTGCGACACACGCAATTTGACTATACTGTCTTTCGAGGAGTGAAGGACATGTATAAATTGTTGTCACATAATGATTTGGACGGCGTTGGATGCGGAATATTAGCGAAGCTTGCTTTTGGAAAGCAGGTCAGAGTGCGCTACAATTCCGTTTCCAGTCTCGACCGCGAAGTGGAATGGTTTTTGGAGAATGAAGATAAGGAAACATTTTTGTTCATTACGGATTTGTCGGTCAATGAAGAAAATGAGAAGAGGCTTGAGGCGTTTTATGAAGATGGCGGAAAGGTCCAATTGCTTGATCATCATAAAACAGCACTGCACTTTAATGAGTATGAATGGGGTCATGTCGTCGTAGAGGATGATGAAGGAAAATTAACTTCCGCGACTTCCCTATTTTATGAATACCTTGTTGCACATCAACTGATGAAACCATCCGAATCGGTAGCCGAATTTGTCGAGCTCGTAAGGCAGTATGATACATGGGAATGGGAAAAAAATAATAATCAGTCTGCACAACGTCTAAATGCCCTCTTTTTCCTAATCACAATTGATGAGTTTGAAGAAAAGATGATTGATCGACTACTCTCAGACGACCATTTCCACTTTGATGAATTTGAAAAGAAATTACTCGACATGGAAGAAAATAAAATCGAACGCTATATTCGCCGGAAAAGGCGGGAACTTTTCCAATTGAAAGCGGGCGATCTTTTTGCTGGAATCGTGTATGCGGAATCCTACCATTCAGAGCTTGGCAATGAACTTGGCAAAGAGTACCCTCATCTTGATTACATCGTCATCTTGAACATCGGGGGTAAACGAGTCGGATTTCGAACAATCCATGATCATATTGATGTATCTGGAGTTGCCGGGCAATTCGGTGGAGGCGGGCATGCAAAAGCATCTGGTTGCTCTTTAACGAAGGATGCATTTCAACGATTTGTCTTGGACACGTTCCACTTGGAGCCATTACGGGAAGACGCGAGACGAAATCGCTACAATGTGAAACATTCTTCGTTCGGTTCCCTCTATAAGAACCGAATGGAAGAGAGCTTTTTCATCTACCCGGAAAACGATGAAGATTGGGCCATTCAACAAAATAATAAAAAACTGGAACGGAACTTTACAAGCTTTGAGGAAGCGGAATGTTTCCTTAAAAGAAATTACGAAGCATGGCTTGTACGGGACGATGCTTTCGTCAATTTCTTAATGGAACAGATACGAAGTATTAAATAAATCAACACGCAAAAAGTGACCTCCCAAAATGCGAGGTCACTTCTTCATTACTGCACCGTATAACCTCCATCCAACACGACCGCTTGACCGGTCATGCCTTTCGCTCCATCGCTTGCAAGGAACAGTGCCAAATCGGCGATTTCCTTTACATCTAAAAGCCGCTTCTGTGGAACCAATGGATAAATGACTTCCTCCAATACGGATTCAAGTGGAACATTGCGAGTTGTCGCCAAGTCCTGCAGCTGATTGCGCACCAACGGCGTGTCAACATACCCAGGACAGATTGCGTTCACCGTAATGCCATCCGCTGCCGTTTCGAGAGCGGCCACTTTCGTCAGCCCGATGACGCCATGTTTCGCTGAGTTATACGCGGCTTTCCCTGCGAAACCGACAAGTCCATTAATGGAAGCCATATTTAGGATACGTCCAAAACCATTTTTCCTCATATGGGGCAATACAAGTTTAGTTGCAATAAATGGCGCTGTGAGCATAATTTTAACAAGCAATTCGAATCGCTCCGTCGGAAAATCCTCGAGCATTGCAACATGCTGCATCCCTGCATTATTAATGAGAATATCAATTCTTCCAAAGTGATCGATTGCTTCATTTATCGCCTTTTCCAAATCCGCTTCAGACGTGACATCACACGTGATGCCAATTGCGTCTCCACCCAAATCCTTGGCAGCAGCTTTCACTTTTTCCTCATTGATATCAGAAAGCACAACCTTGGCACCGGCTTCAGCAAATTCTTGGGCAATTTCAAAACCGATCCCTTGTGCAGCTCCTGTAATAAATAAAACTTTTCCTTCTACCATGCGAATTCCTCCTGCAACAAAAATACAGGGCGCTTAAAGTGATATACCTATGGCGCCCCAAAGGTTTACTGTCGATCTGTTTTTAGTTTGTTTCATATGATATTGGTTAAATCCCTAACCCTAAGGAGAACAGTATAATTGCAATTGCCACTCCGATTACTGGGACAATTACAGTTAAGGCACCCACTGGACCGTATGCATTCCGGTGTGATTCACCGCAAATAGACTGAATGGTTGTGACAACATAGCCGTTATGCGGAAGGGAATCAAGCGCACCGGACGAGATGGCGACAACGCGGTGCAATGCCTCTGGATTTACGCCCATATCCATATAATGAGGAGCGAGCAATGGCAATGCAATTGACTGACCACCAGATGCCGAACCTGTCATACCTGCAATAACTGATACCGCGATAGCAGCACCGATTAACGGTGAGCCTGGAATGCTCGTCATAGCGTCAACCGCCATTTGGAACGCGGGAACTGCCTTTGCAACTCCACCAAATCCTACGACCGCAGCTGTGTTACCAATCGCAACAATTGCTCCGAGTGTACCAGCAGAAATTGCTGTTCCGAAATTCGCAGAATACTTTCTTCCAACGAAGTACGTCGCGATGATTCCACCTAGCAAAGCGACAATCAATGCTGATTGTGCCAGCTTGTTATGGAAGATAAACGAAATAACCAAGACTACAACCAATGGAATCATAGACAAGAACGGATTAGGAAGTTTACGTGTTGTATCGAATGTCGGATCCGTATCTCTGCCGACAAAACGCTCTCCTTTGTTGACTGCCTTTGTGATCATTCGCTTTAACCACCAGTAGCCGAATACAGCCATAAACACGGCAACAATCGCACTGACTTCCCAACCAGCCCAAGGAGATGTCCCTAAGTATTTAATTGGAATCCAGTTTTGAATTTCCGGAGAACCTGCTGAAGTCATTGTAAATGTAACGGAACCCAACGCTAGAGCCGCAGGGATAAATCGTCTAGGCAAGTCTGCTTGTTTAAACAAAGAGATAGCCATTGGATAGACGGAGAATGCTACGACAAATAGACTGACTCCGCCGTAGGTCAAGATTGCACATGCAATAACAATAGCAAGCGCGGCAAATTTCATTCCCATTTTATCTACAAACCATTTTGCAACGGCATCTGCTGCACCGCTATCTTCCATTACCTTACCAAAAACCGCACCAAGCAAGAACATCATATACCAGGATGCAATAAACGATGTAAAACCACCCATGTAACTCGATACAAAGTCGGCTTGTCCTTCTTCAGCAAGCGTAGCGAATAACGGCATTCCACTCATTAGCGCAACAAACAGTGCAGAAACAGGACCGACAATCAAAATATTTACGCCCTTCATTGTCAGGAAAATAAGAAGAGCGAGTCCCCCAATCAAACCAATCATACCTAATGCTTCCATTGCATTTTCCCCCAAATGTAATTATAATTTTCGGTTAATTAAAGCGAAAAATAAAGACAATAGATACAAAACAATTCATCGATAACTCTTCTCCCTTGAGTTCACCTCCAATATATGTAAGTAGTAAAGCGCTTTCAATTCATTTAATCAAAGCTTATGAAAACTTGCAAACCCTTATTTCTAGGCGTTTTACTAGATAAATAGAAAAAACAGTCCGGAAATTCGGACTGTTCATCTCTAACCCTTTCCAGCATATGAAACACCTATTTCATTGTGTCCGGATTTCCGTACTGGTGTCCGGAAGGTCGGAAAATAGGTCAAAACTCATATTTTTTCAACTTCTCATAAAAGGTGCTTCTGCTTAGGCCCAACACCTTTGCCGCTTCTCTCTTATTCGGGTGCATTTGAAGGGTTTCGGAAATGATATTCCTCTCCATTTGCTCTACAGCTTGCTGTAACGTTAGGGTATTTCTCGTATAATATCCTGACTTGACTCGAACTTCTTGAGGCAGGACACTAGGTTCAATCACATTTCCGTTTGTTAAATAGACAGCTGCTTGGACTACATTCTGCAATTCCCTCACGTTCCCTGGCCAACTATATTCTTGTAAATAGTGCATCGTCTCCGGTGCAATTGACAGATTACGATTTCCGACTTTTGCAATCGTCTCGTGAAAAAAGTGATTTGCAATTTCCTTGAAATCATCCATCCGCTGACGAAGCGGTGGAATTTGCAAGGTGATGGCATGTATCCGATAATAAAGATCCTCTCGGAACTTTCCTGATTCCAACAAGTTTTTCAAAGGTTGATTGACAGCGGCGATGATTCGGACGTTTACTTTTTTTGCATGGTGCGACCCGATCGGTTCAATCGTCCCTTCTTGGAGCACCCGTAATAATTTAACTTGCATCGATAGTGGCATGTCCCCTAGATCATCCAAAAACAATGTTCCGCCCTCGGCTTGCTGGAATCTCCCCTTCCTTTGGATTTGGTCGGTAGATCCGACACTGCCAAAAAGCTCAAGTTCAAGAAACTCTGCTGGAATTGCGGCACAGTTCACTTTCACAAAAGGCTTTTCAGAGCGGCTCGATAGGTGATGAATGCTCTGCGCAAACATTTCCTTTCCCGTTCCGCTTTCCCCCTGGATTAATACAGGCAAGTCACTTGGGGCAATCATTCGAATGGTCTCTTTAATCGATTTGATCGAATCGGAGGTTCCAAGAATATCCTGTAGTTGGAAGGTCGTTTTTTCTGTTGCCTGTCCAATCTTAATTTTCTCCATTGTCGTTCTCACATGGGAGCTTAAGTTATGCCAATCGTGCAGGTCACGAAAGATGACACTTCCGAAAGCCCCTACAGTTTCCCCATCCACTCTCAATGGAACACGATTCGCTAACATATAGGTTCCTTTTATAAAGTGCGGCGATGCGATATGCTCCTCACCCGTCTCAATGACTTCATGCATACGAGTGTTTTCAATGACTTCGTTCACTGGTTTTCCGATTGCTTCTTCACGAGTCGTTTCAAGGAACTTACAGTATTCTTCATTGATATATAAAATGTTCGCTTCTTTATCAACGACGACAAACCACTGAAATGCATTCTCCAATATCTCCATTAAAACCGATTCTGTCAGTCTATCTGTTACTGATTTCATCATACCCCTCCATCGCATTTCCTTGCGCACTAATTTTCTCAAAAAAGTAAATATAGTGCAAACGGAAATGTTTGTAGGAAAATAAAAATGAGATGAAATCATTCCCGTTCGAATGAATTTCATCTCATTTTTATCGTTATTGATTCAAATCATAAATCTGGCCTTTTATTAAATACGCAGCGCTTTCGGCGATGTTTGTAATGTGGTCGGCGGTGCGCTCAAGAAAGCGATTGATGAACAGTAATTGAACGAGCTGTGTTGTTTCTTCTGGGTGTTGGCGTAAGTATTCAGTGATGCTTTTATAGTTTTGCGCATAGGCATCGTCGACTTGATCGTCCAAAGCGGCGACTTCCTTAGCCAATTCCATGTTTCCATCAATGAATGCAGTTACTGCCTTTTTAAGCATGTTAAGGGAAACCTCATTCATTTGCTCAAGACTTGTAATATTGATCAATGATTCGGTTTTCCCGATTTTAGCTGTCGCTTTCGCGATGTTTACTGCGAAATCGGCGATTCGTTCGATATCAGAAGTGATTTTTAATGACGCAATGATTCTTCGTAGATCAGTTGCAAAAGGTTGCTCTTTTGCAATAAGCCACACTGCAAATTGGTTGATTTCATGGTCAAGATTATCAATTGCTGTGTCTTCGTCAATGACCCGTAACGCCAATTCAACATCTTGCGTTTTAAAAGCAGTGAACGCCTTCTCAAATGCAGATACGGTAAGTGCGTTCATCTCCAACATTTTGTTTTGCAGTTGTTGCAAGTTCTTGTCAAAGTTTTTCCTCACGTTCATCATTACAGTCACCCCTTGATTTGATTAACCAAAACGTCCCGTTACATAATCTTCAGTTCTTTGATCTTTCGGATTTGAGAAGACGGAATTTGTTACATCATATTCAATAATTTCTCCATTTAGGAAGAATGCGGTTTTGTCCGATACCCGGGCAGCCTGCTGCATATTATGCGTCACAATTACAATTGTATATTCTTTTTTCAATTGTGCAATCAATTCTTCGACCTTTAATGTTGATATTGGATCTAGTGCCGAAGTAGGCTCGTCCATGAGAATGACATCCGGTTTCATCGCAATTGCACGGGCAATACAAACCCTTTGCTGCTGACCACCTGATAGACCGAGTGCTGACGACTTAAGACGGTCTTTCACTTCATCCCAAATCGCAGCGCCACGCAAGCTTTCCTCCACAATTTGGTTCAGTTCTTTCTTACTTTTAATCCCCTGTGCCCGAGGTCCGTACGCAACATTATCATAGATACTCATCGGGAATAGATTCGGTTTCTGGAATACCATTCCGACTTTTGTACGAAGCTTAATGACATCACTGGATTTATAGATATCTTCGTTATCGATTGCAATATCTCCGTTGATTTTCACTCCATCAATCAGATCATTCATCCGGTTGAGCGTTCGTAGAAAAGTCGACTTCCCACAACCGGATGGACCGATTAACGCTGTCACTTTCTTTTCTTCAATATCTAACGACACACTGTAAAGTGCCTGTTTCTCTCCATAAAAAAGACTTAAATCTTTTACACTAATCTTAGCTGTTCCTTCTGATTGCCTCTTCATAAGCGCTACATGTCCTCCTTCACTTCTTGCTCCATTAATAATCTGCTTTATTCAACTTCTTGGATATGAACGTAGCTGAGAAGTTCAAAATCAAGATGATAACGATTAACACAATCCCAATTGCAGCCGCAAGCTCAATATCTCCTGCCTCCTGTGTAACTAAAAAGGCGTGGACCGTTAATGTCCTTGCAGAAGAGAATATGCTTGAGGGCATCGCCGCCACAGTTCCGGCGGTTAAAAATATCGCAGCCGACTCGCCGATAATCCGGCCCATGGAAAGAATGATTCCCGATAGGATTCCGGGCATTGAACTCGGCAAGATGACTTTAATGAGTGTTTGAAGTTTCGTCGTTCCTAAAGCCAAAGAACCTTCTCTATACGACTGAGGGACTGTTTTCAATGCTTCTTCTGTTGTACGGATGACGACTGGCAATACGATAATCGTCAACGTTAATGACGCAGAGATGATTGACATGCCGAGCTTTAACGTCGTCACAAAAAATACTGCACCGAACAATCCATAGATGATGGATGGAATCCCTGTTAAGCTTTCTGTCGCAAAACGGATTGTTCTGACAAGCCGGCCTTGCTTCGCGTACTCTTGGAGGTACACAGCAGCCAAAATCCCGATGGGGGTTGCAATAACGAGTGAAATGACGATTGTGTACACGGTTGTAACGATCATTGGCCAAATGCCACCGCCGCCTGTTGGGGAATAACTCCCGAAAATAAATTCAAAATTGATGAGACGGAATCCTTTATAAAAAATGTATCCTACAATAAGCAACAGAATACCAACCGTTACTAAGCTTGCAAACCATAGAAGGCCACGCAATAAGTTATCCTTAAAAGTCCTCATCTTAGTTAGCACCCCTTGTGCTGATTTTTGCTAAAACGAAATTCAAAATCATGATAAAGGAGAACAACACAATTCCTGTTGCAAATAACATTTCTTGATGAACCCCTGCAGCATAACCCATTTCCAAAGCAATATTTGTTGTCAACGGGCGGACACTGTCTGTCAGGCTTGTAGGAACGATCAAACTGTTTCCTGCTATCAAAATAACCGCCATCGTTTCCCCGATCGCTCTACCTAAACCTAAAACAATGGCTGCCATAATACCGGATTTTGCCGCCGGTACGACCACTTTAAAAATAGTGCCGATTTCAGAAGCCCCGAGTGCCAAAGAACCTTCCCGATACGTTTTGGGAACCGCGCGAATTGACGTTTCAGCTACCGTCACAATTGTCGGAAGCATCATGATCGCTAATACGACAATAACGGCCAATAAGCTTTGCCCTTTCGCTAAACCTAGGTAGTTTTGCAGAAACGGCACGATAATAGCAAGTCCGAAAACACCATACAGAACAGACGGGATGCCAGCAAGCAATTGAACGGCTGGTGAAATGATTTTTGCAACTCGTTTTGGGGCGATTTCGGATAAGAAAATAGCTGTAAATAATCCAATCGGTACACCGATGATCAACGATCCAATTGTCGCGTAAATGGATGCGACAATCATGGGGAATATCCCGAATTTATCCTCCCCCGGCACCCAATCGACTCCGAAGATGAAGTCGAAAAAGCTGTAACCTTCCGCTATGAACGGATGGGAACCTCTATAAAATACAAAGCCGACGATTAACAACAAGCTGAGTACTGATAAGAGTGCACAAAGCAGGAAAAGTTTTGATGATAAACTTTCCAACATATATTTTCTTTTATTTGATTTACCGTTACCTATGTGGTGTTTCTCAATAGGTGGGCTTGTCATGGCTGCATTCCTCCAAGATTACCTTTATAGGGCAGATGTAGATTCAATTCATGATTCGTTAACGGGTATAGCCCCGGTTTCAGACACAACAGCTTGTCCATCCGGACTTAAGATATAATCAATGAATTTCTGTCCGGTATCCGTTAACCCTTCTTCCATATGAACAAACAAAAATGGACGGGAAAGTTTATATTTTTTCTGAAGAACATTTTCTGCTGTTGCTTGCACACCATCGATGTTGATCGTTGAAATTGACTCATCGATATATTCGAAGGAAATAAAACCTACTGCATGCTTATTTGTTGCAACAGTCGTTTTAATATTCCCGTTTCCACTTGCAATGAGGGCACTTCTCACTAATTCACCTGATGAGTAGTCAACGATTTCCTGGAATGCATCACGTGAACCTGAGCCGTCCTCTCGGGAAACGACTACAATCTCCAAGTCATCTCCGCCAAGCTCTTTCCAGTTTGTCACCTCACCGGTGAATATTTTCTTTACTTGCTCCAACGTGAGATCTTTCACTTTATTCGTCGGATGAGTGACGACAACAATACCGTCGTACGCAATTACTGTTTCTTTCAATCCTTTGTCGATCTCTTCCTGTTTCAAGTCACGGGAGGACATGCCGATTTCGGACACGCCATTGATTGCATTTGTTATGCCCGCTGATGATCCGATCTGGTTAATCTCTATTTTGACATCGTTGCTTTCTTCGTATTTATATGCTAATTTTTCTGCCAATGGCCCTACGGAAGTCGACCCGGAAATAGCGATTGTCGGTAAACCTTCTTTTGACGATTTGTTACCCCCTTCGGCACTGTTGCCGCACGCAGATAAAACGACCGCTATGGAAATAACCATTATTCCTTTCGTTACTTTACTAATAAATTTCATAGTTGTCCCTCCGGCATGATTTGTTGACCCAATGTAAATAATAATGTCCATTTGTAAATTCTATTAGGTTTTATTGTAAAGGTTTTGTAAATTCACTTTACACAATTGGGTGGCGTTTCCTAAAATAATGTATTTCCCTGGTTATATGATTAACCAAAAAGAGAAGTTTTAGCGCTCTACATAAAGATAGCCTCAACTCCTAAAAGGGAATTGAGGCATTATCACTTACTTAACTATGCAGCCCCCCACTTAACCATGGACGGTGCCGATACGGACCTGTCGGGATTTGGATGAGGCTTGTTTTTCCTTGTGGACGCAGCTTAAAAATCTCATCAGAAATGTTCACATCAAACCCGAGGAGCGGGTGCCCTCCGAATCCGAGGGATGACGCGGCGAGCAGCAATCGTTGCACGAGCATACCCGCTTCCATTTGCTGAATGCGATATCCCCGGTATCCCAGTTTTGTTTTGAAATGATTATTGTCTCCAACTACATGCAAAGAGAGCGGTACTTGGAACAGATTTACATTGTCTCCGGACAATCCGAGCTGTAATGGCATTCGCTGATCTCCGAGTTGTATGCTACGCAATGCATGGGCATCGCTGTCATAGTGATATGCACCATTCGGAATGTCATCGACATTATACAAACATCCGTAAAGTGAGACACGGGGCTTCTGTTTCTGATGAATGTCATCCAAATCGTTTTCATATGAGAAGGAATCCATCGCGCCCTTAAGCAGTGTGGCAAGCTGTAGTTGACTCACCTTTCCCAAAACGAAATCTTTTTCCGGTGAAAATCGCTTTCGGCAGACCGACGCCAAATCATATGACAATCGTTTCACATGAGGCAGCGTCACCGTTTGGCCGCCACAATTGATAGGATCCTCTTTGATCTGCCGAAACGATTTCGTTGATTCCAACATAGATGCTTCATTCATCTTCGTTACCAACGGAAACTCTAGAACCCTTCGTGAACGGACGTAATGAGTAGACTGAATTGCTGTCAATTCTTTGCATAATTCAATGGCAGATTCATCCCCATCAATGTTGCCTTTGTAGAAGAAGCTTGTTGATTCCATTGATAGCGGAATTACCGCATACACACTTTCCTCTTGTTCGGATAGCCCAAGGAGATGATTGACGGCCCGATCAAGAAATTGGAAGCATACCGGAGAGGCGAAGCGAAAACATTTTGCAACTTCCAGTAATTGTCCAATGAGGACTCCGGCATCCAATCCTTGAAGACGGTATGCGAAGTTATTATATTTAAAGAAGTTCTTCCAAAACATCGTCGATACAAAGACAGTGCCAAAACAATCGGATACATCACAGCGATTTCCAAGTGCCCGGGAGATATATAAATCGAAATTCCCTTCGCGCAGCAACACTAATCGATGATGTGCCACATCATAATGGTAAACACCGGAAGGCAAGTTCTCTATCTTCAAATACACGTACAATTCGTTTGGATACAGCGCCCCACCGGAAGGAACGAACCGCCGTTTCGACTGCATGAGGTTTGAGGTTGGATCGCTGGAATCAAAGTTCATCATAGACTCGCTAAATTGCGTTAGACCATATACATACCAGAGAAAATGACCGATCTTGCCAAGGTCTGGGATTCCAGATTCCTCCATACCATTAAGCGTCAACGGTACTTCTAAAGAAAGCGGAATCACAGGTAAGCCGCGGTAAAGCTTATACGTAAACGGTGCATCATCCCAATCCACTTCCCAGTCTGGCGGGCTTACCTTGTCAATGTCAAAATGGAGATTGTGCAGCAATGCCTCAAGATTCATCCTCCTACCTCCTCACGACTGGTTATGGGAACGGATGCGGAAATGGATTGAGCTGTTCAAATGTTAGCGGCTGTTCCTTATATCCGAGTTCCATTGGCACACGGAGCACCCTCTCAAGCCCTGTTAATCGGATAAGATGTTGACCGAATGTCATCGGCAGCATTCCCGGAATCAATACTTTAACGCAGGATAGTCCATTTTGTTTGATTTCCGGTGTTGTTTGATCCACCACGATCACATCGAGGTTCAATCCCCTAAACACCTGGAGAATATCCCGTAGATCATCCGTGAGGTCTGCATGCACTGCTTCCCATTTGAATTCTTCGTCAAACGTTCGCAATGGCCGATTATCATCCAACAAAAACTGTAGTCGTTCTTGCGCTTCCGGCAACCCATACAACATCCCGTGATGATCCATCTTTCGTACCAAGGAAGAGTCCTTCAACATTTGTAAATACTCCTCCCGGTTTGCTTCTAGATTTTTGTCAAGTATTAGCATCATGCCAGCCAACTCATGAATCGAGCTTTTCGCCGCTCGTATTGGATCCAGATGAGCGCCTGCCGCAGCGATAATATTCATTCCCGCTTTTTTCCTGTTTTTCGCCAGTACCATAACACTTGGAATTCCATTCTCCATCGTCGAATTATAAAAATAAAGATCATAACCACAAACCGCCCGCACACGGTCAATCATCAATAGTAGTTCTTGATCATTCGTAGAATAAGGGTCAAGACGTGGAAGTGCCAGCTCTGCATACCACGTCATCAGGAACGAATCACGCTCTACAACTTCCATAATACCGTAGAAAATAGCCTCTTCTAAACTACCGCCTAACGCACAGCCGTTGGAAGTTTCATATATAAATCCTTCACCAGCACTCACGCTGTAATAAGCAAGCAACTCGGGAATCAGAATAGGACGCTCTTCCAAAAACGAATAACCCCAAACCCAATCGATGGAACGATCAGGATCAAACGGTTTGAAAGGAAAATTAGGCAGCTCATACTGTTCCTTTGAATGGACACCGACCTTGAGAGGATTAAGCGCTCGGTCTCCCAGATTGCGGTAGCTGTCATGAACCACTGTTCGTTTTCCACTTGGAGACAGACCACAATAACGCTCCAACCCTTCTAAAATAGCCGTAGACTCACTAACCTTGTATGAATGGGTTCGGCCTGCCACACCCTCATCTCCGCCAAACAACGGCAGATTAACATTTACATCGGCAAATGGCAGCGTGAGTTCATGCATCTTACCATTAAGCAACCCAGTCCGCTGATCTAGATAATCCTTGCTTAGAAACTTTTGCAGGTCAGCCATGGAACGACAACGGAAACTGTCAGGATTGCTTTTCAGACTAGATTGCAGTGTAATTTGGGCAGCAGCTGGTGAATCATTGGGTAATTGACTACAGACTGGACACAACGAGTCAGGAAGAAACAAATGCCATGAACTCTTTAGCGATTTCAGATTGATTAAACATAAACGACCTTCAGAATAAGCCTGATTTCCATTCAGTACGCTCTGTACCTCCGACCCAAGAAGATGCGCCATTTGCAGTAATCCCGTGCGCGATGCCCAAGCATCACTCGATATTCCACCATGTTCCTCAAGTAGCTGTTCCATCTCCCACATCTCTTTACGGTCTCTTCCTGCCATGAGACGTCGCTTATCGGCACACTGGGAGCAGCCTGGTATTTCCGGACGTACTAGTGGACCAATCACAGCTTCTCCATATGAAACAAAACCCCGCAGCCAAGGTATGCCGGTTGGTCGCAATACCTCTTCTGCCTTTTTATGAATGGTAGGATTTAAGGTATCGTGCAATACCAGGACCAGATCAGTCGTTTCTGGTACGCCCTCTTCGAAATCGTAGCGGCGTATTACTTCATATTGAGTGGATAGATCCCCGCACACCCGGTCAGCCAATAATCCTTCGCCAACAACCATTACGATGGCACTCACTGGAATCCTCCCTCCTCTCGCAACAACACGCCAAACACCCCTGCAAGCCCCTCTTTCAAAAATGGTTCAAATGCTAGATCAACTACTACTAGCCGTTTGTGATTCCGTTCGAGGATTTGTATGGCGGAATGCAAAATATCAGGTCGACTGTTCTCATCACTAGCGGGGATAACTAGGCTGGGTAGTGCCTTTTCTTCCAGTAGAAAGGACGAATTCTCTTGGGCATACACCGGGTTCATCAGCGCCTGTTGTAGCACTTTTCGCAACGCCAATGTGATATTCAAATCTACACCGCCATACCAGCCGTCATCCGTTCCGACCCAGATGACTGGGAAGCCGTTCACTTCCTCTCCTAAGCCGATTGTCGGTGAACCTTGCATCGTAGTCAGTGCCTCCAAATAAAACCGGCAGCTTTCATCTTCTACCGTAACCACTTGCAACGGTGTTATTTCGATTTTATTATTTATGAGCCGTACGCTTAGCTCATTGTCCAAACAGCCTTGCAATCCCCGGCAAATACCTTCTGCAACCGTTTCCCCAGCTCCAACTCCGATGAATTCATTTATTTCCTTATAGTAAGGCAGTCGTTCAACCGCTCGTGACACATATGATTCAATACCAGCAAGTCCTGCATTCCTCCGTGCTTCCGCATGCGTCAAACCTGTACAAACAATGTCTGGCAACAGCTCGGCGGGTCCCTTTGAAAATAGATCAACCGCTTGAACGCGGCACTGAGATAAAGGAAGTTGCTTTAGATCTCCTTCCTCCCAAACATGGAAAATGCCTGATACTTCCGATGTCAACTGGCCAAAGTAAAGTAACAATCTATTCGTTTCATCTTTGCTTTCGTTTTGTTCTAGACGCACATCCAAATCTGTTACCCATTCACTAGACAAGTGTCCATCCACCAACGGATGAGGCAAAAACGAATGCCAGTTTCCTTCTAATGTGTCAAGATCAAGCAAATAGAATAAGTTTCGCTGTTCAGATTCAGTCACTCCTGTAATCGCTTTAAACAATTCAAATGTGATGACATTCGCTAACATTGCCCCTGCTGTCGCAGAGAAACCGGTGAACTGCTGCTCATTGGAAAGTCCAGCTCGATGCATGCGTCTCCACGCAGACTCCCAACATCCCTTGGAATCCGGATGCACTAGCGGACCTGCAAGGCCGACCTGCTGGTGACATATAGCAGGGAGTAACACCTTCTTCTCTTCCCTGCAAACCTGATGAAGAACTCGGAGTTCCTCTATATCGCCCTCCTGGGACACGTACAAAATCGAATCAAACGGTTGAACAATCTCCCGCCAATCCTTTTGTAAACTGACTTCTTCTACCGCTACCTCGGTGTCTGTTTTACGGGCATGTGCGACGAGTTCCACCAATCGCTGTCTATTGGTCGGCACCGAGTCCGTGATTAGCATATGGAACTTCGGCAATCCAGATTCAAGTAATGAAGAAACCAACGACACAAAAAAAGGACCAGAACCAACTGCCAACACTTTTGCCTGACGATAGGTTTGGAACCGGTTCGCACTCGAATCACCAAAACTGTCCAGAAATTCAATTTGGGAGGCATACTTCGTAAGAACCTGATCGGCCAATTGATGAGGAAGATCTTGGCTCACATCCCGGACATACTCATTTCGGTACAGCACTTCCGCAATTTCATAGACACGATTGCGATATGGAACAGGCAATCCATCTGTCAATTCCCCTAGCGTGTACTTCCCGTTGAACATTGGTATCAGTTTTTCAATCCACTGAAAGATTCCAACTCCTTCCATACGGAAAGAACTTTTATTATTCCTGAAATACACACCATTATTTGATTCGGGGAGAAAAAATGTGTCTCTTTTCACCTTCAGGCGCATCATAGGGGTCAAATTTGACATTTCGTTCCTCCTTCTAAGTCGAAATTATGACCAACACTATAATCCTATGTATGATAACTTGTTTCATATGTTAAACCTTATATAGAAAGATCCCTGCAATTACTGCAGGGACCTTGGCAATCATGTTTTTCTTAGAAGCCGAAGCAACGGCCACCACACCGGAATCCGCAGCGAAAACCGCCGCAGCGGAAACAATTAGAGCAACGGAAACAACTAAAGCAGCCAAAGCAGCTAACGCCACAACGGAAAAAGCTTCCGCCAAAGCAACCGCCAATGCCAAAGCCACCGCCAAAGCAACCGCCAATGCCACCGAGCAACGCAGTTTGATTTGAGTTCGGGTCGAAAGCAACTGCCTCACTCGTATTGAAATCTCCAACATTCAACATCTGGAGATCGTTCTGGAATTCATACATTCTTGACACCTCCTGAATTGAATTTAACAAAGTGCGATGAACATGCAAGGCGAACTACAATAATCAATCGTCCATTATCACACTCCTTACCAATTTATGAAAGGGGAGTGGGGAATGATACTGAGTTAAATGCCCAGTATTGGCATACAAAAACCCCGAAATCGGAAATGGTTAGTTTCCCGAAATCAGGGTCTGAATGAGTAATGTTTAGTTTTAGTTCACTGACCTGTCCGCATAAAATAAAATCACTCCTACTTTACTCCACGCCAACCCGCATTCCACCGTCACGTTTACAATACAGTTTTGGCAAGAGCTCTAATTCCCCCCACTTTTTGCTCACGTTTCCTCTGATTATAATCAAAATATAGAGAAATAGGTTCGAGGAATGTAGGAACAGAGCAGGTTCAAAGGATTACTTAAATAATAGTTTCATTATAGTCTAATTCCAAACAGCATACTGCCATATATTATAGATAGGTTAGTCTGTTAGGAGGTGAGTATATGCTACATTTTCCACCAGGTCCAGGAAGATCCTTCCCCCCAATAAACAGACAAGTATTTGGCCCTCATTATCAGGGACAACAGTTTGGCTCTCCTTTTCAAGGACGACAATTTAGAGCCCCTTACCAAGGACAACAGCTTGGCTCTCCTTTTCAAAGACGACAATTTGGAGCCCCTTATCAAGGACAACAGTTTGGCTCTCCTTTTCAAAGACGGCAATTTGGAGCCCCTTATCAAGGACAACAGCTTGGCCAAATTCAGTACAATAGATGGGACCCATCTTTCATGTTCCCTAACAATTCATCTCAAGGTAGAATTTTAGGAAACCTGCCGAACCATATCAACACACTTATGGGTCACGCCAATACCATATACAATGGATATAATATGATGAGACAATTAGGATCTGTTATGAGTATGTTTAGATAGTAAATGCCGATGTTCTTATATATATTGGACATCGGCTTTTTTAAAACAGTTGAATTGAATGAAGCGAGTTTTTTATAAAGTGCAAGGGTTTATTGCATTGCTACAACCATGTCCCCTTATAATAAAGTCCCTCTCTTTTTACCCCACGCCAACCCGCATTCCTTCGTCACGTTTACAATAAAGTTTTGGTACGAACCTCATTTTCCCATGCTTTTTATTCACGTTTTCGGAGATTTAAAATAAACTTCTTTCATCCTGGTTTTTCCCAAACCTTGATATGACGGAGATCAAGAGCCAGGTGGAGCGCAGGATTGACTGCGACTTTTTTTAAAAGGGCGTGGCGGCGCCCTTGGACTTTATTTTAAAGGGTGTGACTTTATTGTTGGGCTACAGACCAATGTCCAACCAAGCGACACACTCCACATGGCTCGACTGCGGGAACATGTCGACGGGCTGCACTTCCTTCGTCCGGTAGCCGCCGTCTTCCAAGATCCGCAAGTCGCGCGCTAGTGTGCCCGGGTTGCATGATACGTAGACGACACGTTTCGGTTTGTATTCCAAAATCGTCTGCAACAGCTTCTCATCGCAGCCTTTACGAGGGGGGTCGACGACGAGTACGTCGAAACGTTTGCCTTCTGCGTACCATCTTGGGATGACGTCTTCTGCTGCGCCAGCTTCGAAATGGGCATTCGTGATGCCGTTCAGTTCCGCATTGCGTTTGGCGTCTTCGATTGCTTGCGGTACGATTTCAACACCGTACACTTCCTTCGCTTGCTGTGCAAGGAAGAGCGAAATTGTGCCGATGCCACAGTACGCGTCGATGACCATTTCGTCGCCTGACAGTTGTGCGTAGTCGAGCGCTTGTTTGTAAAGCACTTCGGTTTGGGCAGGGTTCACTTGGTAGAAGGAGCGCGCCGATATTTCAAACTGGATATTGCCGATCTTGTCGATGATGAACGACTTGCCGTATAAGTGAATTGTTTCATTCCCAAAGATGACGTTCGTTTTTTCGCCGTTGACGTTCTGCATGATTGATGTCACTTCAGGTACGACTCTTTTGATGAGTTCGATGACTGCTTCCTTCTGCGGGAATTTCTTTTTCAATGTGACAAGGACGACCATGATTTCCCCTGTCGCCTTCCCTTTTCGGACGATCAGATGCCGCAGCATACCGCGATGGGTCTTTTCGTTGTACGCTTCAAGCCCGAGTGCATGCATTTCATGCTTTAACGTGGACATGAGCTCGTCCGCCTCTTCGCTTTGGATGATGCAGACGTCCGTGTCGACGATATGATGGGTGCGCGATTTGTAAAAGCCGGAAACGACTTTGCCGTCCCGTTCGCTGAAGGGGATCTGGGATTTATTGCGATAGCGCCAAGGGTCTTCCATTCCTTTGACGGGATGGACAGGCACGTCCGGCAATTTCGCGATGCGGTCAATGACGTCGCGGACCTGTTTTTGCTTTTGAAAGAGTTGGGCTTCGTAGGATAAATGCTGCAGCTGGCAGCCGCCGCATTCCCAGAACACATGGCATGGCGGTTCGATGCGATCTGTTGAAGCCTTCGTCACATTCAGCAGACGCGCGAATCCATAATTCTTCAACGTCTTCCCGACCTTGACCTCGACTTCCTCGCCTGGCAATGCACCGGGGATGAATAATGGATAGCCCTCCACTTTTGCAACGCCCGAGCCGTCATGCGTCAAATCCTCCACATGCACAGTTAGACGATCGTTTTGATTCACAATAAAAGACATGATATTTCCTCCAAATTTCGTATGCTCTCAGTTTAACACAAAAGCGGAACAATTCTTCTGTGTCAAGGCAGGGCAAAGGTCCCGAAATGACGATAACTTTTGGAAAGTGACCGATAAAATTGTGACATTGACCGATAAGTTCCTGGGAATGACCGATAAAATTGTGAAATTGATCGATAACCGCCGGGAAATGATCGATAAGTGTAAAAAAAGCAGACGCCGGCTAGACGTCTGCTTTTTGTCATTCTTCTTTATCTGCCACCGCGCCATCCAACGGCGCAATGAGAAACGCGACGACGATGGTCGCAATCAGAATGATGAAAGGTGCGTAGAAAATGAGAAAATCAGTCATGCTGCAGTCCCCCTTTACACATGAAAATCTTTTTTCCCGCGGACATACCCTTTATTGAACAGGAACAGTCGCATCAGCAACACAAGCGACGGAATCAACAGGCATAGTCCGAGAATGAACGCGACAATGAGCGATATCGCCATTGCCGGATTCGTGAAACTGTCGTAAATCGTCAAATGCGGGTAAAGCAAGTATGGATAATGGGACGCGCCATACCCGAAGAACGCAAAGGCGAATTGGCCCATGAGCAATCCGAATGCCAAGCCGTAGTTGCGCTGTTTCCAAATCAGCCAAACCGTTCCGACAAATAGAAGGAACGAAATGAGGAACATCGGCCAAAACGTCTGGATATTGCTGTAATGCTCAAAGTTATGCTTCCGAAGCTCGTAAATGATGCCGCCCGCCGTCACAATCGTCGGCAACGACCAGATGAGCGAATATTTCCGGAGCAATTTCGTCGCCTCAACGTCGCCTGCTTTATTCGCATACCACGTCAGGAAGACCGCCGAAATGTAAAGCGTTGCGGCAATGCTTAGCACGACGATCGACCACGTCAACGGACTTGTGAATAAAACCCAGTAGTCGAGTACCGGAGCTCCCTCGACCATTTCGATAAAGCCGCCTTCCGAAATCGTCAGGACGATCGAAAGAGACGCGGGAATCAACAGGCCCGCAAGCCCATACATGAACGAATAGCCTTTATGGCCTCTAGCGCCGTATGTTTCAAAAGCATAATACGAACCCCGGATTGCAAGCAGGATGATGCCGAGGCTGACAGGAACCAATAACGTCGTCCCATAATAGAACGCCGTTTTCGGGAAGAACCCGATGATTCCTACGAAGAAGAAGACGAGAAAGACGTTCGTCACTTCCCATACCGGGGATAAATACCGCTGGATGATCTTCGTCAAGATGCGCTGTTTCCCGGTCAGCAGGCTGTATGCGTTAAAAAAACCTGCGCCAAAGTCAATGGCGCCGACGAGAATATAACCGAAGAGGAACGTCCAAAGAACCGAGATCCCTAGTATCTCCAGGTTCATTGCACATCACCGCCCTTTTCCATATGACGATCTTCCAATTCACGTTCGACTGGGTTTTTGCGGAACATCCGTCGCAAGACGACGACACTTCCGATGCCGAGGATGAGGTACAGCAATGCGAACAACACAAGCATCAAATCGACTTGCCCGCTCGTCGTCGCGGCGTCCTCGACACGCATGATTTTACGAAGAATCCACGGCTGCCGCCCGACTTCTGCCAGCCACCATCCTGCTTCGATTGCGATGATGGACAGCGGTGCCCCGAGAACAATAAGCCAACGGTACCATTTCGACGACACGCGTTTCCAGCCCCGTTTGATGCCGATCCAATACAATGCGGATAAGAGTGCCATCCACATGCCGATGAATACCATTATGTTGAACAGGTAATGGATATAGAGCGGTGGAATTTCATCCTCAGGGAATTGGTCCAAGCCGATCACTTCCGCTTTCGGGTTATTATGTGCAAGCATGGAAAGCCCGAACGGAATCTCAATAGCATACTTCACTTCCCCGTCTTTCAGCACGCCAAGCAAGACGAGCGGCGCATTTTCCTGCGTTTCAAAATGCCATTCCGCTGCTGCCAGTTTCTCGGGCTGGTACTCCGCCAAGTATTTACCGGAGAAGTCCCCGATCAACGCCGTTGCCATAGAGAACACAAAGCCCAATTTCATTGTTAGATAAAGGGCTTTTTTATGGTAAACATGATTGGAGCCTTTCAATAAACGGAAAGCAGCAATTGCGGCCAACACAAAGGCAGACGTCATAAATGCCGAAACTACGACATGCGCCACTTTCGTCGGCATTGCCGGGTTGAACATCGCGATGATCGGATTGATGTTGACAAGCTCCCCGTTCACGATGTCGAAGCCTTGAGGCGCATTCATGAACGCATTCACCATCGTGATGAAAACGGCAGAAAACGAAGCGCCGATCGCTACAGGCACTAATAGCAGCAAGTGCTTTTTCTGATTTTCAAACCGATCCCACGTATATAAATAAATCCCAAGGAAGATGGCTTCAAAAAAGAAAGCGAACGTTTCCATGAATAATGGAAGCGCTATGACATTTCCTGCGAGCTCCATGAAGTTCGGCCACAGCAACGACAATTGGAGACCGATGGCGGTCCCTGTAACAACACCGACTGTAACTGTAATAATAAAACCGCGCGCCCACCGTCTGGCAAGCAAAATATAATGTTCATCGTTTTTCTTGATTCCCACCCAGTGCGCGATCATGATCATGAGTGGGACACCGACGCCGATTGTCGCGTAAATGATATGGAACGATAACGTCAGTTCCGTTAAGACTCGCGAATAAAAAACGGCTTCTTCATTCCCCATCTATTTTCCTCCTTCAACTTCCGAAAATTCTTCCGACAATCGAAAGCAACATGATTCCCGCTACGACAAAGGCTAGCCACATGAGCCACTTCTCTTGTTTCTTATACACGGGATTCCTCCGTCCTTTGTATTCCTGTCCTCTTTCCTATCATAAGATAACTGCTCTATACTTTTCCCTTTTTACGATCGAAATAACAGGATTGTCACATGTATTGTGAAAAGATTTCAACCGGAGTTTTGCTCTTGAGAGTATTTGGAATCTTGTGTATAATGGAGAGATTAAAGAGAGGTGAGCAGGATGGAAATTAAAAGAAAAGTTTTAGCTTATATTACGAAGGATGAAAATGCCGAACGGAAGCTCCTTGTGTTCGAGCAAAAGGACAATCCCGAAGCAGGTATACAAGTGCCGGGCGGAACCATTGAAGAGGATGAATTGCTCATCGATGCGCTCTACCGCGAAATTGAAGAGGAAACCGGCATCCGCCGGGAGCAACTGCAATTGAATGGCAAAGTGAATAAGAACAATTACTTTCCCGAACACCGGAAAGACGTCATCCATGAGCGGAATATTTTTCATCTCACTTACATCGGCGAGGACGAAACGGAATGGGATACTTGCGTCAATAGTACCGGCAAGGACAACGGCATGATTTTCCATTGCCGCTGGGTTCCGGTGAATAACTTGCCAGCCCTTGCAGCGAGTCAGGATGAAGCGCTTGAGTTTATTATTTGAGGCGAATTAATGGAGCCCTTGTGCAAAAAATAAAAGCTGCATGGATGTTCAATCCAATGCAGCTTCTTCATTTTCAATCTCGTTATCAATCCGGTCCTGCTCGCGCAATTGATCGAGCGGGGCGAACATCTCGATATGACGGTATCGGTTTTCAAAAGTGGCGGGAAGGGTACCGCCGTATTCCCCGTCCAAGTTCAATAGCACTTCCTCAGTCGAAGTGATCTTCACTTTTTTCGGCTGTGCGGAGATGACTAGCGGGTCATCCAAATGCTCCCCGCGCAATGCCAACGAGACGACTCTGATGAATTCGGCGATATTACATTTTTTCAACACTAATAAAGTGAATCTGCCGTCATTGACGCTTGAGTTCGGCGCCAGTTTTTCCAGACCGCCGACGGAATTCGTCAAGCCAACGAGGAATAGCATCACTTCCCCTTCGAAGACTTCATCGTCATACTCGATTTTTACGTTACTTGAATGGATGGAAGGGAGCATTTCAATCCCTTTCAAATAATAGGCAAGCTGGCCGAGAACCGTCTTGAGCTTGCTCGGCACTTCATATGTCAGCTCGGTCATCCGTCCGCCGCCTGCGATGTTGATGAAATGGCGGTCGTTCATGAGGCCTACATCCACAGGGATCGTCTCCCCGCGGACGATGATGTCGATCGCTTCGTCGATATCCCTCGGAATCCGCAATGCCCGGGCGAAGTCATTCGTCGTCCCTGTCGGAATAAGACCGATTGTCGGTCTTTTTTCAAATGGAGAAACGCCGGCGACAACTTCGTTCAACGTTCCATCTCCGCCTGATGCGATGATGACGTCAAAACCCCGTTCCACAGCGTTTTTAGCAGCAATGGTTGCATCGCCTTCCCCCGTGGTCGCATGTACGGATGTTTCATAGCCGGCAATTTCCAGCTTTTCGAGAACTTCAGCCAGATGCCTCCGGAATACTTCACGTCCTGATGTCGGGTTATAAATGATTCTTGCACGCTTCATACATGTTCCCTCTCAATTCATACAAATTGCAACGCTTGCATGCGTCGATGATCGTACAATCAGACGCTTACTTGGACTGTCCGTCCTGCTAAAAAGTTCCCATACCAGTTCACTTCGTCTGTTGCAACGCGGGCATGAATGTATTGCGGATGTCTTCGTAAACCGTAAGCCATAATTCAGGCTGGGTCGTATATTCCTTCATTAATTCATCGATGAACGCCCGTTGTTTATCTGCAAAATCAGGTGCGTCTTTAGGAGGCAGTTGTTTGCGGCGTTCCATGACGTCCTCTTGGATGGATGCTGCGCGCGGGCCCCATTTTGCAAGCACTTCGCCTTCTTTGTCGAGCAGCAGGTAAATCGGGATCGAACGGCCGCCATTCGTCAAATACCGGTCAATCAGATCTGTATCTTCGTCGCGATAGACTGTCCGCACGTCCAAGTCAGCAGCTTCTGCGATCCGGCGCAGGATCGGATTATTCATCATCGCGTCCCCGCACCAATCTTCCGTTATCACTAGTATATTGGGCTTTTCCGTTTTTGCTATTTCAATAAATGCATCGTCTTGCGGTACGTCGAATTTTTCATAAATGCCGAAGCTGTTTTCTTTATGTTTTTCCATCCGATCCATGTAGTCAGCAAGTGAGATCGCTTCATCAAAATATTGCTTTTCAGTTTTCATTCCGACACCTTCCTTTGATTAAAATCGAATCCTTTTTCTTAAGTGTACGGCTATTTCTTACGTGAATCAAATAGGATGCAAAAAACTAAAGCGGAGGGCGCTTGCTCAGCTGCCCGGAACTAGACGTGGAAAAACAGTAAAACGCCCTATACGGAGACTTTCGCAAGACCCGTATAGGACGATTCATGATTGGGTTTATCGTTTGTTGATTTCCTCAAGGAGGATTTTATTCACCATTGGCGGGTTTGCTTGTCCTTTTGTCGCTTTCATCACTTGTCCAACGAGGAAGCCGACTGCACGGTCTTTACCGTTTTTATAGTCTTCGATCGATTGTTCATTTGCATCGAGCACTTCCGTCACGATTGTGCGGAGTGTGCCTTCGTCGGAAATTTGGACGAGGCCTTTCTCTTTGACGATGTCAGCGGCGTTTCCACCGTTTTCGATTAGTTCCTTGAAGACTTTTTTCGCGATTTTGGATGAAATGGTGCCATCCGCGATCAATTTGATCATGCTGGATAGACCTTCAGGTGTTAGGGCTGTATCATGAAGTTCTTTTTGCTCTGCATTTAAATAAGCGGACACTTCGCCCATCAGCCAGTTGGAAGCAAGCTTCGCGTCTGCACCTGCAGCAACGGTCGCGTCGAAGAAATCGGACATCTCTTTCGTCAACGTCAAGACGTGCGCGTCATATTCCGGCAGATCGAGCTCATTCACATATCTAGCTTTACGTGCATCCGGAAGCTCCGGAATTTCAGCGCGGACACTGTCCTTCCATTCTTGATCGATATGGATTTCAGGAAGATCCGGATCATTGATGAAACGGTAGTCATTCGCACTGCCTTTTACGCGCATGAGCACAGTTTGGCCCGTTGCTTCGTCATAGCGGCGTGTTTCCTGCTGGATTTCTCCTCCTGAAAGAAGGATTTTTTCTTGGCGCTCAACTTCATTCGCGATCCCTCTGCGGACGAAGTTGAAGGAGTTCAAGTTTTTCAATTCGGTTTTCGTTCCGAATTTCTCTTGTCCAAACGGGCGCAATGAAATATTCGCGTCGCAGCGCAGGGAACCTTCCTCCATACGGACATCGGAAACGCCTGTATATTGGATGATCGCTTTCAGTTTTTCCAGGAATGCATATGCCTCTTCCGGAGAGCGGATATCCGCTTCTGTGACGATTTCGATCAACGGCGTGCCTTGACGGTTCAAGTCGACGAGTGAATAGCCGTTGTCGGAGTGCGTCAATTTACCCGCGTCCTCTTCAAGATGGACGCGCTCGATACGGATTTTTTTCTTTTTCCCTTCGACTTCGATTTCAATCCAGCCGTTTTGGCCGACCGGACGCTTATCTTGGGAAATTTGATAAGCTGCCGGGTTATCCGGATAGAAGTAATGTTTCCGGTCGAAATTCATGACGTCAGCAACTTCACAGTTCAAAGCCATGGATGCTTTCATTCCGAAGTCTACTGCGCGTTTATTCAACACCGGAAGCGTCCCTGGGTATGCCAAGTCCGTCACATGGATGTTCATATTCGGCTCTGCACCGTAATGGGATGGAGCCGGTGAGAATATTTTCGTATCCGTTTTCAGTTCAACGTGGACTTCAAGTCCGACAATCGTTTCAAAGTTCATTAGTTAGTACCCTCCCCTAAAGATGGAGTGCGTTTATGGAAATCGGTCGCTTGTTCAAATGCATGCGCCACTCTGTAAAGTGTCTCTTCATCGAAGTGCTTCCCGATGATTTGAAGGCCGATTGGCAATCCATCCGAAAAGCCGCACGGAATCGAAATTGCAGGAATGCCCGCCAAGTTGACGGAAACTGTCAAAATGTCATTCGCATATAAAGTCAACTGGTCCTTCACAGCACCACCGATTTCGTATGCAGTCGTTGCACTCGTCGGTCCGACGATGACATCATAATTTTCAAAGACAGATGCAAAGTCTTGTGAAATGAGCGTGCGGACTTTCATTGCCTTGACGTACAAATCTTCGTGATGATCGGCGCTTAGTGCATACGTACCGTACAGGATCCGTTTTTTCACTTCCGTACCGAATCCTTCCGCACGGGAACGCAAATAAATTTCATCCAAATTTTTCGCGCCTTCTGCACGGTAGCCGTAACGGATGCCGTCGAATCTAGCGAGGTTGGAAGAAGCTTCAGCAGTTGCAATCGCATAGTAAGTTGGCGAAGCGTATTTGGAATGTGGAAGTGTCACTTCCCCAATTGTTGCACCGAGTGATTCAAGCACTTTTAATGACGCGCGAACTTTGTCTTTAACGTCCTCGGCGATGCCTTCTCCTAAATACTCTTTCGGTACTGCGACGCGCAAACCCTTGATATCGCCTGTCAATGCGGCTTTGAAATCAGGTACTTGCTGTTGTGAAGAAGAAGAATCCCTATGATCCACACCTGAAATGGCGTTCAACAACAATGCATTGTCCTCGACCGTCCGAGTGATCGGGCCAATTTGATCCAAAGAAGAAGCGAAAGCGACTAGTCCGTTGCGGGACACTCTGCCGTATGTCGGCTTCATGCCTACGACTCCGCAGAACGCAGCCGGTTGGCGAACCGATCCGCCTGTATCCGTACCGAGCGAGAACGGCACTTCTCCCGCTGCTACTGCAGCTGCTGAACCGCCGGAAGAACCGCCAGGCACGCAGTCCAAATTCCATGGATTATGTGTTGTTTGGAAAGCTGAACGTTCCGTTGTGGAACCCATGGCAAACTCGTCCATATTCAATTTACCGACGCTGACCATGCCCGCTTCGTTCACCTTTTCAACGACTGTAGCATCATAAACAGGTACAAAATTCTCGAGCATTTTGCTCGCGCAAGTCGTTGCTGTTCCTTTTGTGACAATATTGTCCTTAATGCCGATCGGCAACCCGAAAAGCGGTCCGCGTCCTTCTTTCGGCGAGTTGTCCAAGGCTGCCGCTTTCGCCAATGCCTCTTCTTCCGTCAACGCCAGGAACGCTTTCACTTGACCGTCTAGTGCTGCGATTTGCTTAAATGAATCTTCGGTCACTTCTTTGACAGAGACTTCCCCGTTATGTAAAAGTGCTTGAAGTTCTGCTGCCGTCTTTTTCATTAACGTCATCTTACTTCCTCCTAAAAACCATTATCACAGGATATTCGGAACTTTGATCATTCCGTCTTCATGCTCTTTTACGCTTGCCAACATTTCGTCCCGGTCAAGAAAATCTTGCGGAACATCTTCCCGTAGCACATTGAAAAGCTGCAACGGATGCGTCATCGGCTCAACATGATCTGTATCCACTGTTTTCAATGCATCTCCGAATTCTACGAGCTCGGAAATGGCTGTCGAATATTCCTCCGCCTCTTGGTCTGAAAAGGCGATTCTTGCAAAATTCGCGAAGTATTGTACGTCTTCTGCCGTAAATTTCGTCATTTTATTTCCTCCCAAACTGCAATTGTACGACTAATCATACCACCTAAGCGGTATGTTGAAAAGCAACTGCGCGTCCAATGCACATTGGCACGGACACGCACTCGGTCTTTCATTCAATATCCATAAATATGGACGAACGGTTCGTCATCTTCGGCTTCCTTGACGATCAACGCCTCAGGGCCGTTCACCGAAGTGATGCTCACTTCGACATCGATATTGGGGAAATACTTTTTGATGTGATCCGTTAGAAATTGTGTGAAACCGATAACTTCACTCTTCCCAAAAAATTGAATCGGTATGTGGATGGAAAGGGATTGCATCCGATTATCTTTGAAAAAACCTTTCCCGATCACATTGACGAAGCTCGGAAAATAGTTATCGATATCTTGCTTGAAATTGCTGAAATTCGTATTGATTTCGCGGTAATTGTCGATATCCGCCGGTGCGGGAAGCAACACATACCGCTCATTCACTTCTTTCCATCCGGATGCCGACGACTTTCCTTTATCGGCAAAGGCGGTTGCGAAATAAGTCCCTGGGACAATCGCGTTCTTTTTCTCCTGTTTGAAGAGGCCGATGACGATCGGAATGTCTTGGAACCCCTCTTTCGCTCGAAGCCTGCTGACAATCTGGTCCGCCATGGCGATGCCCTGCTTTTCAAGTTCCGGATCCTTTATTTCAATCTCTTTCCCGCTTTTGTCATAGTGGACGGAATTCAAAGCGAGTCCGATCGACACGCCTGAAAGACGGACTTTCTTATCTTCCGTCAACGTCAAATAGTTTTGCTCGATAATATGCGCCAAATAGATCGGCTTCTCTTCCGCGTCTTCCCCCTCCGCTTCAGGGGGATTCAAGCCCGCTTTATTCGTTGAACTTCTGGCAAGCCATGCGCGTGCCGTTGTAGCGTCGATGTACTGGCCTTCTTGAAGGAAATAGTTTTTCGGGTCGAAATGCTGGGCGGATAAACGCAATAGCCCTTCCTCAGCTTCCCCAATATCGTATTTCGTATGAATATTGCTCACGACTAGGCCGCGGCTTGCGCTTTTCTTAAGCGGGAGAAGCGTTTTATAATAGGTGTCCTTTATCTGTACATCTGGAATCATGACGGTCTCTTCGACCTGTTCCTCATTTTCCTGGATGACTTCCTCTTTGTCGGGTCCGATGGACGGTAGACAGCCGCCCAATAAAAGGACGGCCGCCATTCCTGGTAGTACAAATAGCCTTTTCATTAGAAAATTACTCCTTTTCGCCGAGCGCGTCGACCAACTCTGTTTCATTCCAAACCGTTATTCCTAGTTCCTCCGCCTTCACAAGCTTCGATCCTGCATCTTCCCCGGCAATGATGAGGTCCGTCTTTTTGCTGACACTCCCGCTCACTTTCCCGCCAAGCTCCTCGATCCGCTCTTTTGCTTCATTGCGCGTCAGCACGGAAAGTTTGCCCGTCAACACGATAGTTTTTCCGGCGAACGGACCTTCAGTCGGAAGTTCCTGCCGCGTTCTGCCTTTGAAATCCATGTTGACGCCATACGACTTCAGCTTGCCGAGCACTTCCAATACATCTTCATTATTGAAAAATGTAATGACCGCGTCCGCCACTTTGTCGCCGATTTCATGGATCGATGTAAGCCGCTCCGTATCCGCTTTCGCGATTTTCTCAAGCGTGCCGAATTCCTCCGACAAGATGTGCGCCGCCTTTTCTCCGACATGGCGGATGCCAAGGCCGAACAGCAGCTTCTCCAACGAATTGGATTTCGATGCTTCGATGGCCGTCAATAAATTCGTAGCGGATTTCTCGCCCATCCGCTCAAGCGACAACAACTGTTCCTTCGTCAAACAATAAAGATCTGAAACATCATGGACGAGTCCCGATGTATACAATTGGTCGACAACACGTTCGCCGATCCCTTCGATATTCATTGCATTGCGCGACACAAAATGAATAAGCGCTTCCTTCATTTGTGCAGGGCATTGCGGATTGACGCAGCGAAGCGCCACTTCCCCTTCGATCCTGACAAGTTCGGAATCGCACACCGGGCAATTGTCTGGCATATGATACGGCTCTTCGTTCCCGGACCGCTGCTCGATCAATACGCTGACGACCTCTGGAATAATGTCCCCCGCCTTGCGGATGACGACTGCATCGCCGATGCGGATATCCTTTTCACGGATAAGATCCTCGTTATGGAGGGAAGCCCTTGCCACTGTCGTCCCGGCAACACGGACCGGCTCCAAAATGGCAGTCGGCGTGACAACCCCGGTCCTGCCGACACTCAGCTCAATATCCAGCAGCTTCGTATGCACCTCTTCAGCCGGGAATTTATAGGCGGTCGCCCATCGCGGACTTTTCGCCGTGAAGCCAAGCTGCTCCTGATCTTCATAGTTGTCCACTTTAATGACGATTCCGTCGATTTCATAATCCAGGTCCTGCCTGCGTTCCTGCCAGGACTCGATATATGCAAGCACGTCTTCGATCGTTTTGCACCGTTTGCTCTTCTTATTCGTCTCGAATCCGATCGATGCGAGGTAATCAAGCGAATCGGAATGGCTGTCCTGTCCAAAGGCCGCACCGTCTCCACCGACACCGTAAATGAAAACGGCAAGGTTGCGGCTTGCAGCGATTTTCGGGTCCAGCTGCCGAAGCGAGCCAGCTGCAGCATTCCGCGGATTGGCAAACGGCTCTTCCCCGTTTTCATCACGCGCTTCATTCAACCGCATGAATGATTTCTTCGGCATATACGCTTCCCCGCGAACTTCGATCGTAACCGGTTCGGCCAGCTTCAGCGGAATCGTCCGGATCGTCTTCAGATTCGCGGTAATATCCTCTCCGACCGTTCCGTCCCCGCGTGTCGATCCTTGGACGAACGTGCCATTTTCATATTTCAATGAAACGGCGAGGCCGTCAATCTTCAATTCGCAAATATACGAGACTTGGCCTGCCCCCGCTTGCACCCGTCTGTCGAAGTCACGGATATCCTCTTCGTTGAACACATTCGATAAACTCAGCATCGGGTATTCATGGACGACTTTGCTGAACCCTTCGAGGATTTCTCCCCCAACCCGCTGCGATGGTGAGTCGGGATAGATCAGATCGGGGTTTTCCGCCTCGATGGAAAGCAATTCCTGCATGAGGCTATCATAGACGGAATCGGGCACGGTCGGCCGATCCAGCACGTAATAGGCATGTCCATACTCTTTAAGCAGATCATTGAGCTCCTGTACTCGTTCTTCCAGTGCTTTGCGATCCATATTTCGATCCATTCTTTCCTCTCCCTACGCTTTTTCTATCGGTGCAAATTTGGCGAGAAGCCTTTTGATGCCGACTGGTTCCGGGAAGGCGATATCAAGTTCAAGATCGTCTTCCTTCCCTTTCACACTGACGACCATGCCTGTCCCCCATGTTTTATGGGTCGCTTTGTCGCCCGCTTTCCAGCCCATCTTCTCTCCGCCGCTTGATTTATAGACTGGCCTTTTCACAGCTGGACGAACAGGCTTATTCTCCCATTCATACCCGCCAAATGAAAAGCCTTGATTATTATTGGATGTCACTTCGATGATGTCATCAGATATCTCGTTTAAAAAACGTGATGGATTATTGTAACTTGAGCGGCCGAATAGTGTCCGGTAGGAAGCACAAGTCAAATAGAGGCGGCGCTCTGCACGCGTGATCGCCACATAGGCAAGCCGGCGCTCCTCTTCCATTTCTTCATCGTCGCCGATCGACCGTGCGTGCGGAAATACATTCTCTTCCATGCCGATGACGAAAACGACAGGGAATTCGAGTCCCTTCGCCGCATGCATCGTCATTAGGACGATTTTTTCCGTCGCTTGGTTCTCTTCTTTATCCAATGAATCGATATCGGCAATTAATGCAAGGTCTGTCAGGAATGCGACGAGCGAGCGGTCGCCCTCCTCTTCCTCGGCCCTCTTTTCGAAAGCTTCTGTAACGGAGAGGAATTCCTCGATATTTTCCAGCCTGCTTTCCGATTCGATTGTCTTCTCACGGATGAGCATATCACGGTAGCCCGTTTTTTCCAGCACTTGCTCGACAAGCTCGGAAACGGACAAGTACTCCTGCATTTGCGTAAAGCCATGAATCATATCCCTGAATTTCGACGCTTCGTTTGCTGCCCTTGCCGTCAGTCCCATGAAGTGGACTTCCTGCAATGCGTCGAAAACGGACCGATCGTTCTCGATAGCAAATGTCGCCATCCGTTCGAATGAAGTCGCCCCGATGCTCCGTTTCGGCTCATTGATGATCCGCGCGAGCGCCAAGTCGTCATCGTTGTTTGCAATCAAACGCAAATAAGCAAGCAAGTCCTTGATCTCTTTCCTGTCATAGAACTTCGTGCCGCCGACAATCGTATAATCGAGATTCGATTTCACGAGATATTCCTCGATGACACGGGATTGGGCATTCGTCCGGTAAAGGATTGCAAATTGATCAAGCGACAGGTTTTCGCTTTCTTTCAGCTCGATGATCTGTTGGACGATGAACTGGGATTCGTCCTTTTCATCGGACGCTTTATAGATCGTGATCGACTCGCCCTCGGCATTTTCCGTACGCAGCTTCTTGTCGTAGCGGCTCCGGTTGTTCTGGATGACGTCGTTCGCCGCCTGCAAAATCGTTTTCGTTGAACGGTAATTCTGCTCAAGTAAAATGACAGTCGCGTCCTTATAATCCTTTTCGAAAGAAAGGATGTTTCCGATATCGGCACCGCGCCATCTGTAGATTGACTGGTCGGAATCCCCGACGACACAAAGGTTCCGGAATTTTGCCGCCAGCATGTTGACAAGTCTGTATTGGGCGTTGTTCGTATCTTGGTATTCATCGACATGGATATATTGGAATTTATTTTGATAAAACTCGAGGACTTCAGGGACGCGTTCGAATAATTTGAGAGTCATCATGATGAGGTCGTCAAAATCGAGCGATTGGTTTTGTCGCAATTTTTTCGTATAGCCTTCGTAGATATCTGCAATCGTCTTTTCATACGGATTATGCGGGTTGATTTGCCCTTTGTACGTTTCCGCGTCGATGCATTCATTTTTCGCCGAACTGATTGCCCCGAGCATTGCCCGCGGGTCGTATTGCTTCGGATCGATATTACGCTCCTTCAGCACATTTTTGATGGCCGTCAATTGGTCGGAGGAATCGAGGATCGTGAAGCTTTTCGAAATTCCGATTCGGTCGATGTCCCTCCGTAAGATGCGGACGCACATCGAGTGGAATGTCGACACCCACATCCGTTCGCCGGATCCGGGCCCAAGCAGGCCGTCGATCCGCTCGCGCATTTCACGGGCCGCCTTGTTCGTAAATGTGATCGCCAATACATTGGAAGGATAGACGCCCTTTTCGACGATCAAATAAGCGATCCGGTGGGTCAGCACCCTCGTTTTCCCGGAGCCTGCGCCTGCCATGATGAGCAATGGCCCTTCCGTCTTTTTCACTGCGCGGGCTTGTTCAGGGTTCATGCCCGCAAGCAGATTTTCCGCGATTTCCTTCATAGTGTAATCCCGCCTCCCAAAGAACATTTGTTCTTCATTATACATGAAATCCCATCAATGGGATACCGATTTCACCGCTTCGACCGTTGAAAGTGCGGCCTTCAGATCTTCGTAAATAATATTGCCGACGATGACCGTATCTGCCAGTCCCGCCATCATTTTTGCGTCTTCCGCACTGCGGATGCCTCCGCCGTAAACTAAGCGCGTCTTTTCAAGGACACGTGCCGCTGCCTTGACGATGGCAGGGTCACCGAGCATTCCGCTATATTCCAAATAAAATACCGGCAGCTTGAATAAATGCTCCGCCATCCGTGCATAGGCGATGACATCCTCTTCGTCCGGTGCTTCGTTCACGCCGGTTAGCTTCGCCGCTTTGCAATCGGTGTTCACGATGACGTAGCCTTCCGCGACGACTTCATCCCAATCCATCATATGGCCGTATTCCTTCAACGCCGCGTGATGGATGCCGTTCACCCACTTCGTTTCGGTCGAATTCAGCACGGTCGGGATGAAATAATAATCGAAGCCCATCGTGACCGATTCGACAGTCGATACTTCAAGCGCCACCGGCACCGAAAATCTCCGGATGCGCGCCAGCAGGTAAAGAACGTTTTCGAGCGTCACGCCATCCGTTCCTCCGATGATGATGCCATCCGTCCCGGATTCAGCCAGCTGTTCGAGCTCTTCATCCTTCAATTGTTTTGCGGGGTCCACTTTAAACGCGTGGCGCCAATTTTTATAGTCCATTTTTTCTACCACCTAATTCTTCGATTGCTTTTGGATGCGCTCTGTTTAGCAAGAGCGTCTTGCTATTCCTCAGTATACCAAAAAAACCGGGCGGATTGCTTCTCCGCCCGATCACTTCTTATCATTATTCTCCGCAAGCTCCGGATAGAGGCGGTCCAATACGGTGTTATAGCCGCCAGAACCGTAATCGACGCAGCGTCTCACACGTGAGATGGTCGCCGTGCTTGCACCGGTTTCATTTTGAATCCGGTCGTACGTCTTTTTCTGTCTCAAAGCATGTGCGACTTCCAGACGTTGCGCCAACGATTGCAGCTCGCTCATCGTCGCAAGGTCATCGAAGAACATATAGCACTCCTCAAGGTCCTTCAATTCCAATATCGCTTTGAACAGCTGATCCGTTTGTTCGCTGCGGATTTTATCGATTTGCATGTTTCCACCTCTTTCATTCAGCACTGCTTAAGGCGTATACGTAACAGATTTTGAAATTCCGGAATACGTAGGGATGATATGGATCCACGTCTTGCCGGGAATTAATTTTGCAGGTACTCCGTTTTCCATTGGCACAAGGAAGCCTTCAACGTTTTTCCATTCGAGTTCCTTAACGGTGCCCGCCTGGAATAGAATCGCCTTGCCGCCGCTTTCAAGATTGACGGATTGCCTTCCGACACTGTCGATCGTGCGGTGGTCCGCCTCCATGACAATTATATTGGAAAGGCTGACTTGTTCTCCGTTCCCTTTATCCTGCGTATGGATTCCATTCACCGTCCGGTTATACGTCTCTGTCCCGGGATCATAGGAAAACGTATTGATGAAATTCGGGTCGGAGCTGAAGCGGACGACGATCATCGATACACTATCCCCTATTTTAGCATCCTCTGCCGATTCATGGAAAGCAAATGGAGGGATCTTCTCGATTTCGTCGGATGCACCGACCTTCTCCATGGCGGCTAGAATGTTCTCGCCGGTAATATACGAATTATGGGGAGCTTTACGATCGGTCGATCTTTTGAATAAAGTCCCGTCATATTGCATGCCATTCACATTGTCGACATATCGATTCGCCAATAGCTTTTGCGCATCGGGGCTATAGCCGTGGGCGACGTAAAAGGCATCCATCCCTTTTGCCAGATGGATGAAATAGTCACGCGCGCTTCGGATCGGCCCGACCGTCTCCGGCAGCTCGCTTTGGAACAACGCTAAAAACCGTGTGACATTTCCTTCCGCCATGAATTCATAGATGATATCCGCCTGGCTTATGCCCGATTGCGGCCTTGCTTGTGGGTGGTTGTTGACCGTTGCGAGGACAGGTCTCGCCCAGTTCTCCTCTTCGGTCAATACACCGGTGAAAGGTGCCTGATAAAGAAGGGCTCCCTCTTCCTCAGGCTCATCGTTTATGACTTCTTCCATCTCTTCCTGCTCCGGAACAATCTCTTCCGCGCCGGCTCTCTCTTTTTTTGAACACGCTGACAGCAACAGCAACATGATGGCTAAGGCAAGCAGCCATCCTCCCTTTTTCCCCTTCATCCGTGCCTCCTATCTTTCCGTCGCCGGAATGATTACTTCATTTTTCATAACTTGATAAAGCCCCACTTGTGTCGCCCGTATGTATGGCAAATGGGTCGACTGCATGAACAGGAATGTGTACACCGCATCGCCATGTTTGTATCCCCGCTCTGCCAACGCCTTTTTCAATGCAACTTCCTGCTCGATCAAAACTTCCATGCGTTCTGCGGACAACCCCCCGCCAATTTTAAGCGGGATCGACGCAATCACTTCGCCGTCTTCCACGAGCACCATTCCGCCATTCATCCGTTTCATCTCCCGGAAGGCAAGCATCATCGCCTTCTTGTCCTTCCCGATGAGGATGATGTCTCCCGTATTCGAGTAGGAGGAGACCAAGGCTTGTACTTGATTCGCAAAGCCTTTGATGACCGTATTCACGCGCCACTTTCCATGTCGATCAATGAGCATGAGGAAGCTTTCATCATGCTCCGTTGAAAGCTTGCCCACCGACAGGTCAAGCGTCACTTCATATGGCTTTGTAATGACGTCATTCACCATTTCAATGCCGACTGCGCTGTTGAACTCAAAATCCTTTTCATCCAGATCGAAAGCCGGTTCGAATACTGGAACGAGCGACCAATCGGCTTGTTTGAACGATGCTGTCCCTACGTTTTCGCGTTTCAGCCATTTCCCTTTTGACAAGACATCCGTCGGAACAGGGTTCGTCTCACTTTCGAGGAAATTGAGCGTCGCGTATCTTCCCGTCGCAACGACGCCATGCAGATCATCGATGCCGTAATAGCGCGCAACGTTATACGAAGCCATCAAGTATGCATCGATCGGCTTCACCCCTGCATCGAGTGCAACTTGGATGCATTTGTCCATGACGCCATCAACATGGAAGGAAGGCGTTGAACCGTCCGTCGTCATCATGAGATGGTCGAATACGTCCAACCCTTTGTCGATGATTCCTTTCAATAAATCTGGCAAATCCGGACGGATCGACGAATGGCGCATTGTTACCGCATATCCTTGCAGGAGGCGCGCTTCCACTTCGTCAGCCGTCATCGCTTCATGGTCACCGTCCACCCCAAGCAGCTTCATCCTTGCCAGTGTCCGCTCGGAAGCTCCCGGGAAGTGGCCTTCAATCTTTTTCCCCGCTTTTTTCGCTAGACTTACGGAAGCCGTTATATCCGGATCGCCGATCATGAGACGCGGCCAGCCTGTCAGCTCCCCGCCCATAAGCACATCGTCCCTCTTCAGCCAGTCAGATATCGCCTCTTGGCTGAACACTTCCCTTTCATTTTGCAAAACCGTTTGGGAATCAAACCTCGCCCACCAATAAAAAGAAAACGGCAATTCATTCAATTGGTCGATCAGTTTGAATGCCCTTTCATTTCCAAGCAGCAGGAAGAATGTCAAGTTGTCTGATAGGATCGTCGTCGTTCCAAGTCTTCCCGTATAGTCGGCGAATGTTTCCGGATTGTACAGCTGGAACGGATGGACATGCGGTTCGATATAGCCCGGAACGATTTTCTTGTCTGTCGCATCGACAATTTCCGCGCCTTCTGTCATGGCTGGCATTCTGCTTCCCGCATAGACGATCCGATCGCCTTTGATCCAAATATTGCCCGTAATCCATTTCTTAAAGATGGAATGGAGGTATGTCGCATTTTGAATGATCAGGTCCGGCGCTTCTTTGCCGTTGATGATTCCGAGTTGCTTTTGTATTTCATGTTGCTCCCACATTTCGATAACCCCTTTTGAAGAGAATTCTCTATATTTTTATCGTAGCATAGCATCCATTTGAAATATAGATATTTCGGTTCATTTGAATGAAATTTCAGTCGTATCTAGTACGTGTATCATTTGCCGACGTCAGGGAACGCTAATGACAAACTTTTTTCTAAGCTAGATATGAAAGGAGAGTTGGAAATGACTGAACAACAAGCTCCTCCTTTACTCAATCAACTATCGAAAAAATTCAAGTCATCGGATGATGTCATCCAAACACCTTTGCAAATAAAAGGACAACAAGCATTCCTTTTCTATGTAAGATCTGTTGTCGATGGCGACAAACTGCAACAGACGGTCATCAAGCCTTTTTTTGAAATGGCTTCCGCGGAAGACTTTGCATCCTATATCCAATCTTTGCCGAATCAGATTGAAATTCCAGAAATGGATAAACTGCTCATATTGATTAGTGCAGGCGCTGTGATAGTTGCGATTGATAACCAACTTTTTTTAGTTGAATTGCGCATAGTGAAGAACAATGAAGTGCAGGAAACGACAATGGAACCGACGATCCATGGGCCGCAGAAAGGATTAAGCGAAGACATTCAAACGACGATTAATCTGATTAGGCAACGGTATCATAGGGCTTCGTTAAAAGTCGAAGACATCATTACAGATGATGTGTCCAACACCGCGGTCGCATTACTCTATGATGGCGATCGGGTTGATCCGGAAGTTTTAAAAAGAATAAAGTTGGAACTTGGCAATCTGGAAACCCCATTATTCCAATCAGGGGGCGAGCTCCAACATTTCCTTAATAAAAGTAGATTCACGCTTTTCCCTACAGCAATGGTAACGGAACGTCCTGACCGCATCGTTTACAATTTGGTCGCCGGCAAAGTTGTTATTGTTATCGATGGAAGCCCGAATGTCATCGTTGCCCCGGTCGTCTTTTTTGATTTCATGGCATCGATGGAAGATAACTACCACGTTTCTGCGATATCAGGGTTTACGATTGCATTAAGATATTTAGGATTATTCATGTGTATAATCCTTCCTAGTTTATATATTGCGATGACATCCTATAACCCGGAAATCCTCAGGATTGAGCTAGCCCTTACGGTTGCGGGCAGCAGGATCGGTGTCCCTTATCCTTCGTTTGTAGAAGTTCTATTCATGCTGCTTTTTATGGAACTACTTACGGAAGCGAGCATGCGGTTGCCAAAAGCGGTGAGCGGCACTGCTACGACCGTCGGCGGCCTCATTTTAGGGACCGCAGCGACAGAGGCCGCATTGACGTCAACAATCATGGTCATTATCATTTCGGCAGTTGCCATTTCCACATTCGTCATTCCGATTAACGAGATGAGCTTTGCAATTCGGGTAGTTCGGTTTCTCTTGATCATCTACACTTCACTGTTCGGGATGGTCGGTCTGCTGATCGGTTTTTTAGGCATCATCATGTTCATGGCGAATAAAGATAGCTTAGGCACGCCTTATTTGAAGATTCCATGGAGGAGCAAGGTCAATGAATTGAGGGAGGGACAATAAATGAGCCGCTTCCTGTTCTATTTGATTATCATTAATATGCTGACAAACATGGTTTCCATAACGCCAAGAATCTTAATTTCGGGAAGTAAAAGCGGGGCAATCCTTTCTATGATTCTTGCCCTGATTTTTGGTATTACGTTGACTTACATCCTTGTCATGCTGTTCAGACGCTTTCCAGGGCAAGGATTGCCTGAAATTCTAAATGCATATGCTCCGAAATGGGTAGCGACACCCGTTCTCCTTTTTTTGGGTTTAGCGTGGTATGTCGCAGGTCTTTACACACTCATCATTTACACATTTATCATTCTCCGATTTTTGACGCCTGATATGTCGATTTACATCGTCGTGTTGACGTTTGCCTTTATCGTCACGTACGGCGTCCTCATGGCGACAAAAAACATCTTATATATGAGTGAAATTGTCTTCGTTCTCGTCGTTCCGTTTATTATCTTCATTCAAATAAAAGGGTATGCGAGTGCTGACCTGAATTGGGATTATGTACGTGTCGCCCTCATGGAGATTAATCATCTACCGGATTATGGAGCATTTTCATCGTCTCTTTTTATAGTCGTAGGAACCGCAAACTTGGCGATTTTCAATCGTTTTTTCATGAATCTCAAGAAGCCGACAGGAAAAGGGATTGCCCTTCTTACATTCATTTGCGCGTATGTCCTTGCCACCACCTATTTCCTTCCGATCGGCTTCGGCGGATTCGATTCCTTGAAAAATGACCTGTATCCGTGGATTATGACGAGTGATTCCATCCGGATGAAATACGGGATCATTGAAAGGGTTGTCTTCCTTTTCATCGGCGCCTTTTTGGCACTCGGCGTCGTCAGTATGATTATGCATTGGCATGTGTCCAGCCAGTTGCTATCGGCCGTCATTCAATTTAAACGGTTGAAATGGAAATCAATTAATTTGACGACTCCATTGATCATTGTCATTTTTTGGGTAGTCGCTATGATCGTGACAAAAACGATTACAACGGAAGGGCTTTTCAAAGCTGTCGAATTGTATGATGACTTCGTCTTGCCAGTCCTTCTAGCAACGCTAGTCGGCTGTTTACTTTTAGCGGGGAAAGGGGCTGCTTCCAAATGGCGGGAAAGCAAAAAATGATCAATGGAGCCTTTGCCGCCATCCTATTGCTTGCCTTGCTCCTTCAAGCCGGCTGTGCATTCAAGGACATCGACAAAAGGACGTTCGTGGTCGCAATCGGGATAGATCCTTCTGAAAAGGTGAGGAATGGCTTCCGGGTGACATTGAAGCTGGCAAAACCGATCGGCAACGTCAAACAGGCTACATCACCGACGTATGCCTATTTAACGCATGATGCCGATTCTGTTGCAGTAGCGATTCATGAAATGGAAACCCGTGTCGATACTTCATTGGATTTGGGCCATAACCGGATCATCGTTATGAACAAGGATTTGCTGGAAAAAGATCTGGATACATTCATGGATTTTTTCACACGGCGCGGGGATATCCAAATGATCTGTTTCGTCGCCGTAGCCGAAAAGAGTTCCGAAGAAGTGGTTTCCTTTGAGCCAACAATTGAAGCACCTGCATCGATTGCTTTATATAACTATTTCGATAACATCGGAACGGAGAGCCCCTATGTCGTCACAACCTTTCTTTACGAATTCAGACGGGAAGTTTTAGGGAAAGGGAAGGATACAGTCATGCCAATCATTGATGTCGATAAGGAAAATAAAGAATACCTCGTTCATAAATCGATTGTCCTGAAACGGGGAGCGAAACCGGTGGAGTTGACACCTGAGGAAACAAAATATTATAACTCGCTCGTAAACAAAGCCTCCGGGTTCAGTTATAAAATTGCAGAAAAAGATATGTCCGTGGTACTGAATATCGATGAAGTGAAATTTAAATATAAGATCGTCCTGAATGAAGGCGAACCGCGAATTGATATAAAAATAACGAAAATAGGCGTGATTGGCGAATCCACTCATCGGTTGAACTTAAAGCATTTGGAGAAATACGATAAATTAGCGGAAAAAGAGGTTAACAAGAAAGTCATGGCTTTATTGACAAAGCTTCAAAAAAATAATGTCGATCCGTTCGGGTTCGGCTTGCGTTACCAGGCGACAAGATTATCGCGTAAAGGTCTTGATAAAGAATGGGAGCGCATCTATCCCGAAATCAAATTTAATGTGAAAGTCCATGTTGAATTGAAGAGTACGGGGGTTATTGAATAGACAAGAGTGAAAGCCGTTACGGAGAACGGCTTTTGCGAGCATAAGCACAGCGTTGCGAGCAAGAATTGGAGACGGAAAAACAGACCACACAATGCCGATGTGTGGTCTGTTTTCTCGTCTAGCTTCGGACGCCAATGGCTCGGGGTCATAAGTCAAATCCGCTCTGTGGCAAAAGTCGCCACGCCGCAGCTTTGCCTTATGCCGGTCGCCTATAGGCAGGCGTCCTCCGCTTTTGGTTATTGGAATGCCCGCCAACCGATATCCGTCCGGTAGAAAAATCCATTCCATTCGACTTGATTCAATTGATTGTAAACCTGGTCACGCGCTTCTTCCAATGTTTCCGCTTTCGCTGCAGCGAGCAGGACGCGGCCGCCGTTGCCGACAAAACGGTCGTCTTCGGCTTTCGTCCCCGCGTGGAAAATTTCGAGGCCGTTTAGCAAGTTTAGATCCGGCAGTTTTGCACCTTTTACGATATCGCCTGGATAGCCGTCTGACGCAATGACGACGCCCAACATCGCTTCGTTATGCCATTTCAATTCAAACGGATCTTTATCCATAAGCGCCATCATGAATTCCCCGAAGTCGGAAGCCATTCTTGGCAGGACAACCTGTGTTTCCGGATCGCCGAAACGAGCGTTGAACTCAATCACTTTCGGGCCTTCTTTCGTCAGAATGAGCCCCGCATAAAGGATTCCTGTGAACGGCGTTCCTTCTTCCGTCATGGCGTGGACTGTCGGAACGACGACTTTCTCGTACGCTTCCTTGACAACATACTCCGGTATATGCGGAACTGGGGAATAAGCGCCCATTCCACCCGTGTTCGGCCCTCTATCGCCGTCATACGCACGCTTATGATCTTGCGCGATGACCATCGGGTATATCTGCCCGTCATGGACAAATGACATATAGGAGAACTCTTCCCCATCCAGGAATTCCTCGATGACAACACGTGAAGAGGACTCGCCGAATCGCTGATTACCGATCATATCGTCAACTGCTACAAGTGCCTCCTCCAGCGTCATTGCGACAACGACGCCTTTCCCCGCGGCTAGTCCGTCCGCTTTCACGACAATCGGCGCGCCTTGCTGACGGATGAACGCCTTCGCTTCCTCGGCGTCCGTGAATGTCCCGTAAGCAGCTGTCGGGATTCCATATTTACTCATTAATTCCTTTGCGAAAGACTTGCTGCCCTCGATTTGCGCAGCATCCTTCGTCGGTCCGAAAATGCGCAGGCCTTTTTCAATGAAATGATCGACGATGCCTTCCGCCAATGGCTGCTCCGGCCCCACAAACGTCAAGTCAATCCCTTGTTCGATAGCGAATGAAGCAAGCGCATCAAAATCAGTCGCATCAATTCCGATACATTCTGCATCGTTTTTCATGCCGTCGTTGCCGGGTGCGACGTATACGTTTGTAACGGATGGTGAATCGTTGAACTGCTTTGCAATCGCGTGCTCCCGGCCGCCGCTGCCGATGACGAGTACTTTCATCTGTATCTTCTCCTTCATTCAATGTTTGAAATGACGTACGCCCGTGAACACCATCGCAATCCCGTATTCATTCGCCTTCTTGATGGAATCTTCGTCTTTCACAGATCCTCCTGGCTGGATGATTGCCGTAATGCCCGCTTTCGCAGCAGCTTCCACGGTATCGTCCATCGGAAAGAATGCGTCAGATGCAAGCGCTGCGCCTTTCGCGCGTTCTCCCGCTTGCGTCAATGCGATTCCGGCAGCTCCGACACGGTTCATTTGCCCAGCTCCGACGCCGAGCGTCCTTTGGGAATCCGAAACGACAATCGCATTCGACTTCACATGCTTGACGACTGCCCAGCCGAGTTTCAGCGCTTCCCATTCTGCTTCCGTCGGTTCACGGTCGGTTGCAACTCGGATGTCCGCATCTTCAAAGCCGTAAGCATCAGGTTGCTGCATGAGAAGGCCGCCTTCAACGGACACCGTATTCCAAGCATCTTGTTTATGTTGTTCGAACGGAATCGTCAACAGACGAATGTTTTTCTTCTTTGTCAATACATCAATCGCTTCGTCTGTGAACGAAGGTGCGATAATAATCTCGAGGAAGATGCCCGAAAGCTGATCAGCTGTTGCCGCATCTACTTCACGGTTTAAGGCAATGATGCCTCCGAAGATGGAAACCGGGTCGGCTTCATATGCTTTATTGAACGCCTCCGCAATCGTTTCACCAACTCCGACGCCGCAAGGGTTCATATGTTTAACTGCCACCGCTGCCGGTTGGTTGAATTCCTTGACGATCTGGATGGCCGCATTCGCATCTTGGATATTGTTATAGGAAAGTTCTTTTCCGTGCAATTGCTCTGCATTCGCAATGGAGAAATCCGAGCCTAGCGGACGGCTGTAGAACGCCGCTTTCTGATGCGGGTTTTCGCCATAACGCAGAGGCTGTTTTAACTCGTATGTAAACGTCACTTGCTCAGGGAATTCTTCTCCTGCAAGGTCTGTCAAGTAGCCGGAGATGAGTGCGTCATACGCTGCAGTATGGCGGAATACTTTCGCTGCGAGGCGACGACGTGTTTCGAGTGTCGTCTGTCCTTCCGCCTGAAGTTCCTCAAGCACTTGGCTATAATCTGCCGCATCGACGATGACCGTTACGTATGCGTGGTTTTTTGCGGATGCACGGAGCATTGCCGGACCGCCGATATCGATGTTTTCGATGGCGTCATCGATGGAAACGTCAGGTTTTGAAATCGTCTCTTTGAATGGGTACAGGTTGACACAGACGATGTGGATCGGCTGGATGCCGTGTTCAGCCATCTGCTCCAGGTGTTTCGCTTCGTCCTGCTTCGCAAGCAACCCGCCATGGATCATCGGGTTGAGTGTCTTCACCCGGCCTTCCATAATTTCTGGGAAGCCTGTCACTTCGTCGACTGCCGTCACTGCGACGCCGTTTTCCTTCAAATGTTTCATCGTCCCGCCTGTCGATAGAATTTCATAGTCGAGTGCAGCGAGTGCTTGTGCGAATTCCAAAATTCCGCTTTTATCCGATACACTGAGCAGTGCGCGTTTCTTCACGAATGAACCCCTCCGTTAGTTAAGATCAATTTCTGCAATGTTTCCTTATAAATGACATGCTCGATCCTTTGGATCGCCTGCGCAGTCTTTTCTGCATCGCCTTCAACGACAGGAACCGCCACTTGCGCGAGGATCGGACCCGTATCCATTCCTGCATCGACAAGATGGACGGTGACGCCCGTCACTTTCACGCCATGCGCGATCGCCTGCCCGATTGCATCCTTGCCAGTGAAGGAAGGAAGCAAGGATGGATGGATATTGACGATGCGTGAAGGATAGGCGGCCAATAACGTCGGTCCAATCAGCCGCATATATCCCGCAAGTGCAATCCATTCAACGTCCTCTTCACGTAAAATGCCAAGCAATGCTTCCTCGTACGCCTGCTTTGACGGGAATGCTTTCGGCTCCAATGCAACGACACGAATGTCCGTCAGCCTTGCCCGTTCAACGACGAACGATGCCGGCTTATCAGTCATGACGAGGACGATTTCCGCGTCCAGTTCGCCTTCGCGGCATGCGTTTTCAAGCGCTTCGAAATTGCTGCCGCTGCCTGAAGCGAATACCGCGATTCTTGCTTTCTCATTCATTCTGCCAAGCTCCCATCATGGCTTCCTTTGAATGCAACGCCTGTTCCGCGAACGACGCGTCCGATTTCATATGCGTCTTCGCCATGCTCAGCCGCAATTTGAATCGCGCGCTTCGCTTGTTCCGCAGGCAATGCGATGACAAAGCCGATGCCCATATTGAAGACGCTATACATGTCTTTATCTTGAAGCTCGCCTTTCTCCTTCAGCATTTTGAAGATCGGCAGCACAGGCCATGAGCCGAGATTGACTTCTACGCCGAATCCTTCCGCGAACATCCTCGGCAGGTTTTCATAAAAACCTCCGCCTGTAATATGCCCCATCGAATGGACGTCGAGCTCCTCATGGATTTGCATGACAGGTTTCGCATAGATCTTCGTCGGTTCAAGCAAAGCCGTCCCGACTTTGCCAAGCTCTTCGTATCCCGCGATATATTCATCGATCTTATATCCTTGCTCTTCGAGAACGACTTGGCGGACAAGCGAGAATCCGTTCGAGTGGATGCCGCTTGAAGCGATGCCGACGAGCACATCCCCTTCAGCGACTTTTTCCCCTGTAACGACTTTGCTCTTTTCGCAAGCACCTACCGCAAATCCGGCGAGGTCATATTCTTCAACGTCGTAGAGACCTGGCATTTCAGCCGTCTCTCCGCCGATCAACGCCGCTCCCGACTGCACGCAGCCGTCCGCGATTCCTTTGACAATCGCCTCGACCTTTTCAGGGACAGCCTTCCCGAGCGCAATATAATCCAAGAAATAAAGCGGCTCCGCGCCTTGCGCAACGATGTCGTTCACACACATTGCGACACAGTCGATGCCGATCGTATCATGCTTATCTGCCATAAAAGCCAACTTCAATTTCGTGCCGACGCCGTCCGTACCGGAAATGAGCACAGGCTCTTTATAATTCAGCTCGGATAGATCGAACATCCCTCCGAAACCGCCGAATGCTCCAGCCACGCCTTTGCGCGCCGTACGCGCGACATGCGACTTCATCCGTTCAACCGATTCATAGCCGGCCTCGATATTCACTCCCGCTTTTTCATACGCCTTTGACATGGAAGCTCCTCCTTATCGTCCGATTTCTTTTTCGTGCGGCAATACTGTATCCGCATAGATTTCTGTCGGATATTCACCCGTGAAGCACGCAAGACATTGACCGCAATTTTTCATTTCAGCTGGTCTGCCGATCGCTTTCAGCATCCCTTCAGCCGATAGGAACGTCAGTGAATCCGCATCGATCAATTCCCGCACTTCATCGACTGAACGCCCTGTCGCAATCAACTCGGAATCCGTGCTGATGTCGACGCCATAGAAGCAAGGGCTCACGAGCGGCGGCGCCGCAATGACGACGTGCACCTCTTTCGCACCGGCTTCCCTCAGCATTTTGACGATCCGTCTCGAAGTCGTGCCTCGGACAATCGAATCGTCCACCATGACGACGCGTTTCCCTTCGACGACTTGATGCACCGGCGAAAGCTTCATCTTCACGCCTCGTTCGCGCATCGCCTGCGTCGGTTGGATGAAAGTTCTGCCGACATACCTGTTTTTAATCAACCCTAACTCATACGGGATGCCGCTTTCCTCGGAAAATCCGATTGCCGCGGAAATGCTCGAATCCGGAACGCCCGTGACGACATCCGCTTCGATGTTGACTTCCCTTGCCAGCTGCTTGCCGCAACGTTTCCGCGCCATATGGATATTAATGCCGTCGATGTCCGAATCCGGCCTCGAAAAATAGACATATTCCATCGAGCAGATCGCCCTGTCTGCAGGCTCTGCGAATCGATCGGAATGCAATCCTTTATCGTTGATGACAATTAATTCACCCGGTTCAACCGAACGGATCGTTTCCGCGCCGATCAAGTCGAACGCGCATGTTTCGGATGCGACAACCCATGCATCCCCGAGCTTCCCGAGCGACAATGGACGTAAACCATTCGGGTCCTGCGCAACGAGCAAGCCGTCCTCCGTCAAAATGACAAAGGCAAAAGCCCCTTTCAACATCGACAGCGCCTTTTTCACACGGTCGCGCTGTGTCAATGAACCGCCGCTGCTTCGCTTAATCAAATGGGCAAGTACTTCGGTATCAGACGTCGTCTGAAAAATACTGCCCTGCTTTTCAAGGCTTTCCTTCAAATCCTTTGCATTGACCAAGTTGCCGTTATGCGCAATCGCCAAACTGCCCGTCATGGAACGGAAGACGAGCGGCTGCACATTTTCAGCGCCCCGCCCTTCCTCTGTCGTGTAGCGGACTTGGCCGATCCCTGCGCGCCCTGTCAAGGTTTTCAGCGCATCACCGGAAAACACATCATTCACAAGGCCTTCACCTTTCACAACATGAAGCCCTTTGCCATTCTTCGTTACAATCCCTGCGCCTTCCTGGCCGCGGTGCTGCAGCGCATGCAAGCCATAATAGCTTAGCTGTGCCGCATCTTCATGCCCCCAAATGCCGAACACGCCGCATTCTTCGTTCAGGCCTCTGAGTTCAGCAAGCATGGAATTGCCCCTTTCCAAGCAGAACGGAATTCTTCCACCGTCCCGTCAATCAAAACCGTATCGTTATCGCCTGTAATGACGATTCTATTTTGATCGGTAACTGTACCGATTTGCACTGCATCTTGAACGATCGCTTCAAAAGCAGTCGTCAGCTCCTCTTTCACCGTCACAAGGAAGCGGGATTGCGTTTCACTGAATAATGCCGTCACCGCAGAACCCGTCACAGTCACTTCGGCTCCAAGGCCTTCCGCGTCGAATGCCTTCTCGCACAGCGCAACAGCAAATCCGCCTTCCGACAAGTCAGTCGCCGATTGAACGAGCTTGCTTTGGATTGCTTTGAGGAGCGCTTGTTGACGTGCAGCTTCCACTTCCAAATCGATGGCTGGCACTTTTCCGAAAATCTTGCCATGGACCATTTGCTGAAGCTCGCTTCCTCCAAATTCCGTCTCCGCTTCGCCGATCAAATAAATCGCGTCGCCCGCTTGTTTGAATGAAGTCGTCGTCACTTGCGACAGATCATGCACAAGTCCGACCAAGCCCATCGTTGGCGTCGGATAGACCGGAACACCGTTCACTTCATTCGACATCGATACGTTCCCGCCGATGATCGGCGCATTCAACGTACGGCATGCGGCTGCAATGCCATCTGCTGATTTCTCAATCTGCCAGAACACTTCCGGCTTATCCGGGCTGCCGAAGTTCAGGCAATCCGTTGCCGCAATCGGCTCTGCGCCTGAACAAATCAAGTTACGTGCCGCTTCGGCAACTGCAATCTTTCCGCCTGTTTCAGGATCGAGGTAAATATAGCGGGAGTTGCAATCCGCTGTCATCGCAAGACCTTTATTCGTGCCACGTACGCGGATGACTCCAGCTGAAGAACCTGGCGCAACGACTGTGTTCGTTCTCGCCTGCGAATCGAATTGACTGTATACCCATTCTTTTGACGCAATTGTCGGACGTTGCAATAAAGCAGATAACGTCTCTTTCAAGTCTTCGACAGCCGGCTCTTCATTTTCCATCGCCTGGAATTTACTGAAGTAGGCAGGCTCTTCCGATTTCTTATGGTAGACTGGCGCGTCTTCCGCTAGAATATCTGCTAGAATTTCCGCGACAACCTCACCTTTATGTGTAAGCCGAAGCATTTTGTCATCCGTCACTTTCCCGATTGCCACCGCTTCAAGACCATATTTCTTGCATAAATCGATGATTTCCTGCTCACGCCCTTGCTTCACGACAACGAGCATCCGCTCCTGTGACTCGGAAAGCATCATTTCATACGCCGTCATGCCTTCTTCACGCTGCGGAACGAGATCCAAGTTCAATTCCACGCCGTACCCAGCTTTCGAAGCCATTTCCGCTGATGATGAAGTGAGGCCAGCAGCACCCATGTCTTGGATTCCAATTAACGCATCAGACTTCACCAACTCAAGGCAAGCTTCCATAAGCAACTTCTCAAGGTATGGATCCCCTGCTTGCATGACCGGCAGTTCTTCTTCTTTATCTACCGCGACTTCAGCAGAAGACATCGTTGCACCATGGATTCCGTCACGGCCCGTCTTCGCTCCGACATACAACACAGTATTGCCGACACCGGATGCAAGGCCTTTCTGGATATCTTCATGATTCAGCAAACCAACAGCCATCGCATTGACGAGCGGACGCTTCGAATAGCAATTGTCGAACTGGACTTCCCCAGCAACCGTTGGGATTCCGATTGTGTTTCCGTAGCTCGCAATGCCTGCAACCGCCTCTTCGAATAAATAACGGTCGCGCGCATCCGTCAAATCACCGAAACGCATCGAGTTCACAAGTGCCACTGGACGCGCTCCCATAGAGAAGACATCACGGATGATGCCGCCAGCTCCAGTCGCTGCGCCGATGAACGGCTCTATAGCTGATGGAGAGTTATGTGATTCCATTTTGAAGACAGCTGCCTGATTATCCCCGATATCGACGATTCCTGCCCCTTCCCCTGGACCTTGCAACACGCGTGCACCTTCCGTCGGGAATTTGCGCAATACCGGCTTCGAGCTTTTATAAGAACAATGTTCCGACCACATCGCCGAAAATAAACCGGTTTCCGTGTAATTCGGAAGACGACCGATCATTTCCGCTGCACGATCGAACTCCTCATCGGTCATTCCCATTTGGCGATACAGTTTTTCATCTTTGATTTGCTGAGCTGTAGGTTCATGCATGGTTGACATTCTTCTCACTCCAGTTCTTCAAGATTGATCGGAATAAAGGCAAACCGTCCGTTCCGCCGATGATTTCCTCGACCGCACGTTCAGGAAGCGGCATCATGCCAAGGACATTCCCTTCTTCATTCAACACGCCTGCGATTTTCTCCACACTTCCATCTGGGTTGCCGTCTTCGTACGTGAAAACGATGCGATTCCGCTCTTTCAATTGTGCGGCAGTGTCTGCGTCGACGTAATAGTTGCCGTATTCATGTGCGAAAGGAAGTGTAATTTGCTGGCCTTGCTCGTAGATGCTCGTAAATGTTGATTGCGAATTTTGAACAGCAAGCTGCGCATTGCCGCTTCTGAATTTCAATCCTTTATTCCGCAAGAAAGCGCCTGGAAGAATGCCGGCTTCGACAAGGATCTGGAAGCCGTTCCCTACGCCGAGAACGGGCTTGCCGGAAGCTGCGAATGCCTTTAGGCTATCAATTGATTTGGAGCTCTGCGCGAGTGCGCCCGGGCGTAAATAATCACCGTATGAAGCGCCTGTCGGAATGACGACGGCATCGAAATTTTCCAGATTGGCTTCTTGATGGTTGATGATTTCCGCGCCGACGCCCACGATATCGACGAGGGCATGATACATGTCCACGTCACAGCTGGACCCCGGGAAACTTAAAATAGCGAACCTCATTTGCCCGCAACCTCCCTGATTTCAAAGCTATAGTCCTCGATCACTTTATTGACAAGAAGTTTATCGCACATTTCCTTCACGCGCGCTTCGATTTCACTTTCAGTTCCTGCTAGCTCAAGCTCGATCAGTCTTCCGATCCGGACGCTTTCGACTTCATTGAACCCTAATGTCTGGAGCGCCTCCTGAGCTGCAATTCCTTGTGGATCAACAACACTTTCGCGTAATGTTACGTAAACGTTCACTTTTGTCATGTCAATTTCCTCCCGAATGGATTAAGTTTGGTATCGAATTGTTGTAGAGGTGTTATGCCCAAATGTTAGTTGAATCGATTTCTTTTAACGTCTTCTCTATATCATCAGTCATGATGGTCACATGCCCCATCTTCCGTTTTTCTTTCGCCTCGGCCTTCCCGTATAAGTGGACCGACCAATCAGGGTGGTTCGTGATCACTTTCTTCAACGGCACGACATGTTCCCCGAGCACATTCACCATGATGGCCGGCGCCCATAGCTTCGGCTTGCGCAGCGGCCAGCCGCACACCGCACGGATGTGCTGATGGAACTGCGATACATTGCACGCCTCGATCGAGTAATGGCCCGAGTTGTGAGGGCGCGGTGCTAATTCATTAATGACAATTTCATCATTCTCGAGCACGAACATTTCAACTGCCAGGGTTCCGACAAGCTCCAAATGATCAGCAATCCGTTTCGCCGCATCTTCCGCCTTCCGGATGACTGACTCGGAAACTCTTGCCGGAACGATTGATTCATGCAAAATATGATGCTTATGAATGTTTTCGGCAATCGGAAGGCAATACGATTCACCTTCCGGATTGCGCTGGATGATAGCGGAGATTTCCGTCTTGAAAGGGACGAACGCTTCCGCGATGCATGCCGAGTGGGCAAATAGCGGTTCCGCCAGTTCAATATCGTCCGCCGATTCGAGCTTCACTTGCCCTTTTCCGTCATATCCGCCGAAAGCGGTTTTCACGATGCATGGGAAGCCGACCTTATAGATTTCCTTTATTAATTCACTGAATGAAGCGGCAGCGACATAATTTGCGACCGGCGCACCGGAAGCTTTGATTTCCGCTTTTTCCGCTATCCGATTTTGAGTGATCCGCACAAGCTCGGCTCCTTGAGGAACATAAGCAATCTGACTAAGCCGCTCGAGACCTTCGTAATCGATGTTTTCGAACTCATACGTGATGACATCACTTACTTCGCCGAGCTCCTCGAGCGCTGCCTCGTCGTTGTATGGAGCGACGATGCGGATATCGGCAATCTGGCCGCACGGTGAATCCATTGTCGGATCGAGCACCGCAATCTTAAATCCGGCTTCCTTCGCAGCAATCCCCATCATCCTGCCAAGCTGTCCTCCGCCGATAATGCCGATTGTTTGCCCTGGTAAAATCGTCTTCATTGCAACTCACCACTGCTTTCCAATGACGCATCCCGCATTTGTGTACGACGTTCTTCGAGACGGTTGCGCAGCTTCGGATCGTGAACGGCTAAAAACTGGGCAGCAAGCAATCCGGCATTCGTAGCACCTGCTTTGCCGATCGATACCGTCGCGACTGGAACTCCTCCCGGCATTTGAACGATGGAAAGCAATGAATCCATGCCATTCAATGCCTTTGATTGAACCGGAACGCCGATGACAGGCAAGAGTGTCTTCGCAGCGACCATCCCTGGCAGATGGGCAGCGCCCCCTGCACCTGCAACGATCACTTCAATTCCGCGCCCCTGCGCCTGCTCTGCATATTCGAACATGAAGTCAGGTGTGCGATGCGCTGAAACGACCTTCTTTTCGTAGTCAACGCCCAGCTCGTCCAAGATATCGCAAGCATGCTTCATCGTTTCCCAATCGCTTTTACTTCCCATGATCACGCCGACTTTCGGTCCCATAGACAATCCGCTCCTTTAGTAGACTGATAATGAATGTAACTGAGTTAATCTTCCATAAAAAAATCCTTGAATAAGCTGCCTTCCATAATGCATGGAAAGCAGTTCATTCAAGGATATTCAAAATGCTCAAGATGAACGTATCCATTAGACATGGCACACCTTTCGCTGAATCCTAAAAATCGCTTTCCCGCATAGTCCGGACATTTACGGCGTCCTGGTAGAAACGCTGAAGCCAATCCTTCAGCATATATGTGGGTTATGTAACTACACACTCAGTGTAACAACTGTTTTTGAATACGTCAATAAAAAATACGAACAATAAACAATTACATATGTTCATCGTTCGTATAATAGACGATTTATTCTTCTAAAACCCCTTTAAACTTGATGACTTGCCGGATTGGGACGTACTCGCCGTCCTTCTCCATGAAGACCGGTTCCTCCATCCGGCCCGCTACACGATAACCTTCAGCGGACAATCGCTGCAAGCATTCCTCGATGGATTCGCCTTCCGCGACTTCAAACCATACCGTTTTCTTTTTCGCACTCATTTGAATAAATTTCCTCTCCTCACAGACTTCACCCAGAACCCGCCATGGATTGTCCTTGCTTCATACGCAATAATAAATGCTTTCGGGTCGATCTGTTTGATCGTATCATACAGTTTCAGTTCATCTTTGCGTGGCGTCAAAATCTGCATCGCCGAACGGCTTCCTTCCAATCCGTGCGCAGACCAATCCGTGACCCCATATCCTTTTTCCCGCAACAGTCGCGGCATCTCAAAGTCGATGCCGGCCGTAATGACATTCACCGTGATATACCCGAGCGCCATCTTCTCTTCAATCTTCGTACCGACAATGACCCCGCTGCCGTACCCTAACGCATACGCAATTATATTTTGTATTTCATTCAAGTTATCCAATACCAATCCAAGACCTACAATATAGATGACAATCTCGATCATACTCACGAAGGCAGCAGAATAACGATAGCCCTTAAGCGTAAGAATCATCCGGATCGTAAAGAAAGATACGTACACGATGTTAATAACAAATATGATCAATACCATTTTCATTCTTCAGCAAACCTCCTGATGACTAGATTGACCTCCATCGTATCGTGCAGAGCAGTGGATTACAAGAATTTGTTGTTATGGACGGGGGTGGGATTTATATGTAATGGATTGGTTTGGTGGCAGGACGGTATGCTTTGAGCGTGGAACGGCTTGCTTTGGGCGTGGGACGGGGCTCTTTGGGCGCGGAGCGGCTTGCTTTGGGCGCGGGGAGGCTCGCTTTGGGCACGGGGCAATAAAACATCTTAGCTAATCCTACTTCGCGCCAAATGCTTTTAACACTTTAAGAACTAGTTATTGGAATGAATCAATTTCAAACACAAAAAAACCATCCCCAAATGGGAATGGCCTTTGCCTAGCGACGTCCTACTCTCACAGGGGGAAGCCTGTTCCCTGCGTAATTTACACCGTTGGCGTAAATTACGCAAAGCGGCTGCGCCGCTTTACTACCATCGGCGCCGAAGAGTTTAACTTCCATGTTCGGAATGGGAACGGGTGTGACTAATCTTATAACCTTCGGTTTTATTTTAAATAAACAAAAAAACCATCCCCAAATGGGAATGGCCTTTGCCTAGCGACGTCCTACTCTCACAGGGGGAAGCCCCCTACTACCATCGGCGCTGAAGAGCTTAACTTCCGTGTTCGGTATGGGAACGGGTGTGACCTCTTCGCCATCATCACCAGACGATTGAACGATACTTGTTCGTTCAAAACCGGATAAAACCAACATTGTCGCTGAACTTCAAGTTCAACCGTACTAATTTAACTTATAAGGTTAAGTCCTCGATCGATTAGTATCCGTCAGCTGCACGTGTCGCCACGCTTCCACCCCGGACCTATCCACCTCATCTTCTCTGAGGGATCTTACTTACAAA
>NZ_JBHSNP010000026.1:0-220613 GCF_042655825.1 Sporosarcina koreensis
AATAAACGTTTTTGCCCACGCAAAAACACCTCCGATGTTAGTACTTTTTACAAGTGTACCACTCCGAAGGTGTTTTATATTGTCTCAAAAATTCAGGTTAGCCCAGTTCCCTCGAATCTGTCCTTTGCTTTTTTGTTGAAATGGACGTCATGGATAATAGTTTTCGGAGTATAAAAAAACATTGGAATGGACTTAATATGGCTCACCACAAACGGTAAATGGTATACTACTATCATTGAAAAGATATTGGAGGAACTGCAGTATGGAATGGAAGAACATTTATCGTGGATTCCTGATGGGAATCAGCGACTTGATTCCGGGAGTGAGCGGGGGAACAATCGCGTTCATTCTTGGTATATATGATCGATTATTACTTGCTATCAGCGGTTTTTTCAGCCGTGAATGGAAAAAGCATATCGGATTTTTACTACCGTTAGGCATAGGGATCGGCTTAACATTATTACTATTCAGCAGGGTCATTGACTTCTTGTTGAAGGACTACCCCCAACCGACACAATTTTTCTTTTTGGGACTGATCATCGGTGTCGTGCCGTATATTTCAAGGCAGGCGGGTGTCCAAAAGAACTTCAAAATCTGGCATTTCATTCTTTTGCTCATCGTAGGTGCTGCATTGGCTTCAACGGCCTTCATTAAGCCGGCAGAAACAGGCATCATTACATCGTTAACAGCGCAAAATACGATCGGGTTGTTCCTGGCAGGATGGGCAGGCAGCATGGCTATGCTGTTGCCGGGAGTGAGCGGCTCATTTGTTTTACTTTTACTAGGCGTTTACGCGACGGCCATCAATGCACTTTCAACATTGAACATCCCGATTATCATTGTCATTGGGGCAGGGGTCATTGTCGGATTCATTGTCAGCAGCAGGGCAATCCATTTTCTATTGGAAAGGTTCACTCATGCGATGTTCGCCATCATCATCGGCTTGATCCTTGGTTCGGTATTCGTCATCTACCCGGGAATCCCTGAAAGTGGAACACCATTTGTAATGAGCGTCATTGCACTCATCACCGGTTTGATTGTCGCGAATATGTTCAATTCTGCGAGCGCTCCAACTAAATGAATGCAAGAACGATGATCATCCATGAAATGTGGATGAGAATGACCAATGTATAAAAGATCAAGGCCACAATAAGTAAATTCCGTATGATATATGAAGGTTTCATGTAATGCATAAGGATAAAAAGCAGGATTGGAAGACTTGCCTTTAACAAATAGAATGCAATGACATTCACGTCATATAGGGAACGGACGAATGGGTTCGCTTCTTCGATATGACCGTAGCGGATGCCAAAATCAGTGAAGATTGCATCGATCATGCAGAGACAAAATAGAAGAAAGCACGTATTCAATAACCGATCTTTGGGTGTTGGCAACGCTTTGACCGACTCCATATCGTTCACTCCTGACATAATTGGCATATATCAGCTAGGATATGGAGGGGGTGACCGATTTATTCAAAGGCCGAAAGAAAGTTTTACTGCTCATCTATAAATATCGAATTAAGGCAATAAAAATGCCAACGAAAGGAAAAATCCTTCCGTTGGCATTTTTTATTTATTTACTCGTAACTTCTTGTTTCACCAATACATCATCCATTGGGATGCCAAGCGCCGCGGCTACGCCTTCGCCATAAGCTGGATCAGCTTGGTAGCAGTGGCGGATATGACGGTATTTGATTTCATTTGGAGCGTCGCCAAGGTTGCGGGCCGTATTGCCGAACAATAATTCTTTCTGTTCATCACTCATCAAATTGAACAATTTGCCCGGTTGTGTGAAATAATCATCGTCATCTTCACGGAAATCCCAGTGCGCTGCATCGTCATAGATTTTGAGTGGCGGCTCTTTGAAGTCAGGCTGTTCCTTCCATTCACCGAAGCTGTTCGGTTCATAGGATGTCCTGCTTCCATGGTTGCCATCCACGCGCATCGCGCCATCTCGGTGGAAACTATGGAACGGGCATTTCGGCGCGTTGACCGGAATCTGGTGGTGGTTGACGCCAAGGCGGTAGCGCTGGGCATCTCCGTATGAGAACAATCTTGCCTGCAACATCTTATCCGGAGAGAAGCCGATTCCCGGTACAATTGCTGCAGGCGTGAAAGCTGCTTGCTCAACTTCAGCAAAGTAGTTGTCCGGATTGCGATTCAATTCGAACTCTCCAACTTCGATAAGAGGGAAGTCGCCCTTATACCAGACTTTCGTCAAGTCAAACGGGTTATAAGGCATATGAAGAGCCTGTTCTTCCGTCATCACTTGAATATACATTTTCCATTTCGGGAAGTTGCCGTTGTCTATGCTTTCCAGTAGATCCCTTTGATGGGTTTCACGATCCGTTCCGATTAATTCTGTAGCCTGCTCGTCCGTTAAATTCTCAATCCCTTGTTGGGAACGGAAATGGAATTTCACCCATACACGTTCATTATTTGCGTTGATCATGCTGTACGTATGGCTTCCGAAGCCATGCATATGACGGTACGTCTTCGGAATTCCCCGATCACTCATGACGATGGTGACTTGGTGCAATGCTTCCGGCAGAGAAGTCCAGAAATCCCAGTTGTTTGTTGCGCTCCTCATATTTGTACGCGGGTCTCTTTTGACAGCGTGGTTCAAGTCAGGAAATTGAAGGGGGTCCCTGAAAAAGAAGACGGGCGTGTTGTTCCCGACAAGATCCCAGTTTCCTTCTTCCGTATAAAACTTAAGTGCGAATCCGCGGATATCACGTTCAGCGTCGGCGGCGCCCCGTTCGCCGGCAACTGTTGAAAATCGGGCGAACATATCCGTCTTTTTGCCGACTTCGGAGAAAAGCTTCGCTCTCGTATACTGGGTAATATCATTCGTCACCGTGAAAGTTCCATACGCGCCAGATCCTTTAGCGTGCATACGCCTTTCTGGAATGACTTCGCGGTCGAAGTGGGCAAGTTTTTCGATCAGCCAAACGTCCTGTAAAAGGACCGGACCTCTAGGACCTGCAGTCATCGAGTTTTGGTTGTCCACAACAGGAGCACCTGCGGCGGTCGTCAGTTTCTTTTGAGAATGATTATCACTGTTTGTCATTGATAATGCCTCCTAAAGTTAATAGTCTACTATCTTCCTTCTGAATATAGCATAACCATTCTATGAAATCTACAGTTAATTATAATCATTATCGATAAATAATCTCTACAGAGTAATTTCAATTATATTTAACCGAAAAGAAGGAAAGGTCTGAAACCTTGGCGAATAGACTATCAATGAGGATTGTTTAGGAATGCTGCACCCATTCTCCAATCGCTTGCCCCAACTTCACTTCAGAGCCGACAGGAATTGTCGGTCGGAAGGATTCGTTATTCTCCATAAATAAAATAACAGTCGATCCAAAAGAGAAATAGCCGAACTCTTCACCTTTCGTGAAAGAAGTGGAGGAATCCAAAATATGAATGCTGTTCACGTTTAGTGCTCCCACTTTAATCATCGTCATCCTGCCATGAGCTGTCGAAAGTTCGGAGATGATCCTGTAGTTTGTAGCAAAAGGCTGATTGCCAAGCCGCAAGCCTAGGTCATTTACGGGAAAAGAAGTGGTCCCAAGTGCATACCTCGATTCGATATTGCCGTCATATGGATAATGAAAATGGTGATAATGACTGGGGGAGAGATAAAAAATATAAAAGAAACCACCTTTATATGGAATTGCTCTCTTTTCATCTCCCAGAATCTGCTTTATACTATATAGATGGTTCTTAATCGTAAACGTCTGATCCATATCAATTGTACCGAGCTCCGTGACAACTCCGTCAACCGGGGAAATCAGGGTATCGGAACGCATGTCGATCGGCCGTGAACCCTTTTTCAAATTGCGCGTAAAATAAGCTTGAAGGCTATCATAATTGTCGATGGGGAACTCTGCTTCCTCTTCGTTAATACGGTATGTCTTTGCAAACGGTTTGATGAGTTTCCGGCTAAGGCGGGAACTTGCAATTGTTTTTAATAAAGCGGAAGATACGGGATGTCCGCTTAGTTCTACAAAACGTTTAAATAATATTTTTTTCATGTCAACAGTCTCCTATGTTTCAGATTAGTAGTCAGCAATATAACAATACTGGAGGTATCATCATGTTTTTATCTAGATACTTAGATTATACGAAAATAAAAGGGCAGTTGGCGAATGCAATTACAATCACCAACTTAAGTTTCGGAATCATTGCAATCATTCTAATTGCCCGTGAACTCGGTCATATGAGTTTGGTGTTCATTTTCCTTGCAGCTCTCTTCGATCGTTTCGACGGCATGGTCGCGCGGCACTTTCATTCCGAGTCGTTGTTTGGCAAAGAACTGGATTCACTAAGTGATATTGTATCATTCGGAGTAGCCCCGGCGCTCCTGATTTATATGACTGATTTGTCTTCGATGCTTTGGGTAGGAATTGCCGCGACTGTTTTTTACATCGCCGCGGGGGCCATCCGACTTGCACGTTACAATGTCAAGGAGTTTGACGGAGCGTTTTACGGAGTGCCTATTACAGCGGCTGGTGTTTTATTGACATTATCCTATTTTCTAAGCCCTTATATCGGACCTCCATTTTTCGTCATTTTAATGGTTGTCCTTGGCTTGGCAATGGTGAGCAATGTTCGGATTGCGAAAGTCTAAGCGACCGTAAACGTAATGGGATTTTTATCAGAACATGAACTTTACATCTCCTTTTTTGAGGCGTATAATTTAACTTGTCTTAATTGGAGGCGTACCCAAGAGGCTGAAGGGGGCTGACTCGAAATCAGCTAGGGCGTTCACGCGCCGCGGGGGTTCAAATCCTCTCGCCTCCGTTTGCTTTTTTGATCGTAAGCTCTCACATGCGGTTTTTCCGTATGGGGAGCTTTTTACATATCATTCAATGGTGACATGACCGAATGTCTGTTATTCTATAGGAAAGGCTTCGTCTGGAGTAAGCAAGCTGGAAAAAGCGCCGACAGTAGGTGCTTTTTTCTTTGACTGAATGAAAGAGGTGATTCCGATCGAAAAAATTACTTCCGTCTTATCTTCCTATTTCGGTTTTTCTTCCTTCCGAACAGGTCAAGATCAAGCGATCCAAAATGTGCTTGACGGAAAAGATACGCTCTGCGTCATGCCGACGGGCGGAGGGAAATCCATCTGTTATCAGGTTCCTGCGCTTGTCATGGAAGGCACAGTTCTAGTCGTATCCCCGTTGATTTCCTTGATGAAAGACCAGGTGGATGCCCTTCATCAAATTGGTATACCGGCAGCATACATCAATAGTACATTGTCGACAGAGGAATACTTCGGGACTGTTGAAAATGCTTTGGAGGGAATGTACCGTCTGCTCTACGTAGCCCCTGAACGATTTGAATCTCCCTCGTTCATCCAACAAATCAGCAAAATGGATATTCCGATGATTGCAATTGATGAGGCACACTGTATCTCGCAATGGGGACATAATTTCAGGCCGAGTTATAGGATGTTGAGCAAAGTCGTATCCTCCTTTGAACGAAAACCGGTCGTGTTGGCTTTGACAGCAACCGCAACACCTGCTGTGAGGGAAGATATTTGCGACCAATTGCACATCGAGCATGAAAATACAGTGATGACAGGCTTTGAGCGAAGCAATCTCACCTTTTCTGTTATTAAAGGGCAGGACAGGGATAAGTTCGTCAAAGATTATGTCAAGAAGAATGAAGGGGAAGCTGGAATCATTTATGCCGCCACCCGTAAAGCGGTCGACCAGATCCATGCAACGCTTGAGAGGAGCGGAATCGCTGTTGCAAAATACCATGCCGGCCTTTCGGATGTTGTCCGGCAATCGGAGCAGGATCGCTTCCTTATGGATGAGGCGACTGTCATGGTGGCGACGAATGCATTTGGGATGGGTATCGACAAAAGTAATATACGGTACGTCATCCATTATCAAATGCCGAAAAATATGGAAAGTTATTATCAGGAGGCTGGCCGTGCAGGGAGGGATGGCCTTGACAGTGAATGCACCCTGTTATTTTCTTCCCAGGACGTCATTACGCAGCGGTTCCTCATTGATCAATCGCAGGATCAACATCGGATTCCTGCGGAACTGGAAAAGCTGCAGTCGATGATTGATTACTGCCATACCGAATCATGTCTTCAAAAGTTCATCATTACGTATTTCGGTGAGAAGGACGTGCAGGATTGCGGTCGATGTGCAAACTGTACAGACACCCGGGAAAGTTTTGAAGTGACAGTTGATGTGCAAAAAGTGCTGTCCTGCGTCATACGTATGGGTCAGCGTTTCGGCAAGACGATGATTGCCCAAGTGCTCACAGGCTCACGGAATAAAAAAGTGCTGGAGTTCGGTTTCGATAATTTGACGACATATGGTCTGATGAAAGAACGGAATGCGAAAGACGTTTCCGATTTCATCGAATTCATCATCTCCGAAAACTATCTGGGCGTGGAAAACGGACAATTCCCAATCATTTATGTCACCGAGCAAGGCAAAGACGTATTGACCGGCAAAATCCAGGTATACCGGAAAGGGACTGTCGAAACGAAGCAGATCGCGAAAGACGATCCGCTATTCAACCAGCTACGTGCCCTTCGCATGAAGCTTGCCCAAGAAGCGGGCGTTCCGCCATTTGTCGTCTTTTCGGACAAGTCATTGCGTGATATGGCAGCGAAAATGCCTCTTTCGGAAGAGGCGTTTTTAGAGGTCAACGGTGTCGGGGCGGCGAAGTTGGAGAGATACGGCGAAGCATTCATGGAAGAAATCAAATCCTTTTCTGCTCAAATGAGTTGAATAAATGCAAAACAGGTGAAGGGTCGCAACAACGATCCCTTCACCTGTTTTTTTATTTGCATATTAAATTGGAAACTTCTCGTTTATGGCCATGAAGTTTTCAATACTCTTTGTTAACTTCTCGTTCCAGGCCAAAGAGTTCTCGTTCCCAGGAATCAATTTTGCAAAGAAATCGCTTGGTCCGTAATTTCGGGTTCCTTTTTCCTGCATAATGACACTAACAGATAAACAATCGGCGTATCCAAAATAGCGATGATGAATTTGAAAACATATTGGCTTGCGATCATTCCTAACAAAGCGCCAATCGGCATCGTGCCAGCAAATGCGATGGTAATGAAAATCGTCGTATCGACGAGTTGGCTCGCCATCGTAGACACATTATTCCGGACCCACAACTTTTGATTGCCATGCTTTCTTTTAAGCCTGTCGAAAATGGTGACATCCAAGTTTTGGCTGATAAGATATGCAGCAAGGCTCGCAATCGTCACACGGAAACCCGCGGTGAATATCGTTTCAAACGCTTCCTGATGTTCATAAAACGGAGCAGCCGGCAACTGGATGGCGATCCAAATGAATCCTATCGAGAAAAGCTGCGCAATGAATCCTGTCTGGACCGTCTTTCTCGCAGCATCCTTTCCGTATGCTTCCGTTAACACGTCCAAGATCGGATATGTGCACACATAGATGACAGCCGCTGCAGGGATAACAATCCAGCTTCCGATGCTCATCAACTTGACTGCAACAATATTCGATAATAGTAAAAGTCCGACGAAAATCCCGCTTAAATAATAGCGCATTTCATTGTTTCCTCCTCATCGGTTATCAATCTTTTCAGGGTACATGTCATGATTCATTAAACGATGTTCCGCCATTTTTTCATATTTCGTGCCAGGTTTTCCATAGTTGCAATAAGGGTCGATGGAAAGTCCGCCACGCGGAGTGAACTTGCCCCAAACTTCGATATAGCGCGGACCGATCAGCTTTATCAAATCATTCATGATGATGTTGACGCAGTCTTCGTGAAAATCGCCATGATTGCGGAAGCTGAACAAATAGAGCTTCAATGACTTGCTCTCCACCAATTTCTTATCCGGGATGAAGCTGATATACATCGTCGCGAAATCCGGCTGTCCTGTCATCGGACAAAGCGAAGTGAATTCGGGACAGTTGAATTTGACGAAGAAATCCCGTTCCGTATGCATATTATCGACCGATTCCAAGATGGATGGATCGTACTCATATGCATATTTAGTATTCTGATTTCCAAGCAACGTTAAATCCGTCAATGTGTTTTCATCTCTTCCAGCCAATTAAAAAACCTCCCCATGAAATTTGTCAGGGAGAGGCCATAGGAACAGAAAAAAAGAAAAGCCATGTCGCTAAAATGGACATGGCTTGTTTCCGTCATCCATAGTTTTTTATAGAGGGTCGCTATGAACCTCTCCCGAACAGGGTTATTCATTTCGTGTAAAACTTTATCCTATCACGGTTCTTCTGTCAATAGCAGACTCCTTTTCATTCCGAGAATCGTATAAAGGGCGACACTCAGTAGAATGATGCCGGTGAGCATGAACGCGCCCCTGAATGTCAGATCCAAAAACCCGATCAGGCTGGAGCCTGCGACGACCCCAATCGAAAAGAATGCATAGAAATAGCCGTATGCCTTCCCTCGGAATTCCGGAGACGATGAGTCGATGAGCAAAGAATTGATGGAAGGGAAAAGGAATGCAAAACCTATTCCGTAAAGCGCCATTGCTATGTAGAGGAACTTCAGCTCCGTAACTTGACTAAGAAACAGCATGCTCAAGCCCATCATCGAAATGCCGAATGCCAATGTGATCATCGGGCGCACTTTATCGAAGATGCGATTGATCGGCAGCAGGAAAATCAGAATGGCGACGATGCCGAATGTGCTGAGCAGCATGCCTGTCGCTTTCGTATCAAAGCCTAATGCCTCTACCTTTAATGGCAGGACCAAAGCCAAAACACCTTGGGAGAACATAAGGAAGAAAGCACCGGCGAATGCTCGGACCATGCCAGGGTGTCTGAACAAATATCTCACCCTGAAATGCTTCGTACCCTCGACCTTTTGCTTTTTTACGAAAGAAACGGAGCGGAGCAGGAAAAATGCTGATATCGCAAGGATGAACATGATGACGCCGTTCACTGTCATGATGAAAGGGGCGCCTGTTTTTGAAGCGACAATTCCGCTATAGGCAGGTCCTATGATTGCTGCCATTCCTACAAAGGCACCTGAAATGGCAACACTTCTGCCTCTTTTTGATTCTTCGGCGCGGTTGGCGAGGAATGTAAACGCTGCGGGGACAATCAGCCCTTCCATAAAACCATGGACGAAGCGGATCCCTAGAAGGGAAACAGGCCCAATTGCGAATGAATAAAGAAGTAGTGAAATACCTGATGCAAATAATCCTATAAGCAAAATGACGAACGGTCCTCTACGGTCCGTCATGAATCCGGAAATGACATTCCCGATTGTATTTGAAAATGAATACATCCCGACAGCCAATCCTGTCATGAAAGAAGAAGCTCCCAAAGATAGTGCAAAAGGGCTCATGATCGGCAGTTGCGAGAATAAATCAAAGAAGGAAAAAAAGACGATTGCATAAACGAATGCGCGCATGTGGAATCCTCATTTCAATTAAGTTGAATCATATTCTACTTTACCATGGATGCCGAAATAGGCAAAAGGACAGCTTGTGAACAAAAGAATAATTAGCAAAAATTATGGCGAAACGATAAAATGAGAGAATACTTGCAGAGAGAGGGCTGGTCATGATGGATACGAAAATCAGAATAGGTATCGTAGGATACGGAAATTTAGGCAAAGGCGTGGAATCGGCAATTGCCCAAAATGATGATTTGGAGCTGGCAGGGGTTTTCAGCCGGAGAGAGCCGGGGGACTTGAAAGTGAACAGCAACGCACCTGTTTTACGATTGAATGAAATTGAAAAACATGTAGATGATATCGACGTACTGATTTTATGCGGCGGCTCGAAAAACGATCTTCCTGAACAAGGGCCGGCGCTTTCGAAGCTGTTCAATACGGTGGATAGCTTTGACACACACGCGAAGATTCCTGAATACTTTGAGGCGATGGATGCATCGGCTAGACCGAATGGAAAAACGGCCATCATCTCTGTCGGTTGGGACCCGGGTCTGTTTTCCATCAACCGGCTTTACGGGGAATCGATCCTTCCTGAAGGTGCGACGTATACGTTCTGGGGAAAAGGGTTGAGCCAAGGTCATTCGGATGCCGTTAGGAGAATCGAGGGAGTGAAGGGCGCCGTCCAATATACGATTCCCGTCGAGTCGGCGGTCGATAAGGTGCGCAACGGATCGCAACCCGAGCTGACGACGCGTGAAAAGCATACTCGTGAATGCTTTGTCGTATTGGAGGAAGGTGCCGATGAAGCCGAAGTGGAACGTGCTATCGTCACGATGCCCGACTACTTTGCAGATTATGATACGACGGTAAATTTCATTACCGAACAGCAATTGAAAGAAGAGCATAGCGCAATGCCCCATGGCGGTTTTGTTATCCGCAGCGGGAAAACAGGGGAAGCGAACAATCAAGTAATGGAATTTTCATTGATATTGGACAGCAATCCTGAATTTACATCTAGCGTCCTAGTCGCTTACGCGCGTGCAGCTTATCGGTTGAATAAAAGTGGTGAAGCTGGCGCGAAAACCGTATTCGACATCGCACCTGGACTCCTTTCTCCTAAGAGTGCGGCGCAGCTTAGAAAAGAAATATTGTGAGTGTGAAAGCACTTCCAATGTTGCCATTTTTCATCTATACTAAATTTGAAGTTTTTATTTAGGAGGTCGAAATATATGTCGAAGATGGATGATACGCTGATCATGCTGAAAGATTTGACGGACGCGAAGGGAATTCCCGGAAATGAGCGTGAACCGCGTGAAGTCATGAAGAAATATATTGAGCCATTTGCCGATGAAATTGAATACGATGGACTCGGTTCTTTAATTGCCAAAAAGAGCGGCGATGGGAACGGACCAAGAATAATGGTAGCTGGCCACTTAGACGAAGTCGGCTTCATGGTGACGAAAATTGACGATAAAGGATTCATTTCCTTCCAGCCGGTAGGCGGATGGTGGTCGCAAGTCATGCTTGCCCAACGTGTAACAATCGTTACGCGCAAAGGGGATACGGTGACAGGCATAATCGGTTCGAAGCCTCCACATATCCTTTCCGCTGAAGCCCGGAAAAAGCCGGTGGACATTAAAGATATGTTCATCGATATCGGTGCGACTTCGAAAGAGGAAGCGATGGAGTGGGGCGTGCTGCCTGGCGATATGATTGTTCCGTATTTCGAATTCACAGTCATGAACAATGACAAATACTTGCTTGCGAAAGCATGGGATAACCGCATCGGCTGCGCGATCGCAATCGACGTCATGAAAGCGTTGAAAGATGAAAAACACCCGAACATCGTGTTTGGCGTCGGTGCAGTGCAAGAAGAAATCGGCTTGCGCGGTGCAAAAACGGCTGCAGCAAAAGTGAAGCCTGATATCGGCTTTGCTGTTGACGTAGGTGTTGCAGGAGATACGCCTGGCGTAACTTCAAAGGAATCGACGAGCAAAATGGGCGACGGGCCGCAAATCCTGCTCTATGATGCATCAATGGTCTCCCATAAAGGATTGCGTGATCTTGTCGTCGATACAGCTGAAGAACACGGCATCCCTTACCAATTCGAAGCGATTCCGGGCGGAGGTACAGACGCAGGCTCCATCCATGTAAGTGGAAACGGAGTACCATCCTTGGCGATTTGTATTGCTACACGCTATATCCATTCCCACGCGGCAATGCTGCACCGCGATGATTACGAAAACGCAGTGAAATTGATTGTGGAAGTGATCAAGAAACTGGATCGCGAAACTGTCGATAACATCATTCTTCAATAATGATTGGAAAGATCGTTCCTGAAAAGGTGCGGTCTTTTTTTATACATTAAGTTGTGTATAAATGCATATTGGTGAATTCCTTATAAATGAATAGAAATCCATAATTAAAGCATACTTCTGACTGACTAAAGTTTTTCTGTGTATTCATATTAATTCATTTGACTTTATAAATATGCATACATATAATAAAGCATACAAACCACATTTCAGGATGGAGATGATCGTTATGGTGAAAATGCATATATCTACATTAAAAACTGCGAAAAAAATTGAAGGTCAGCTTAAAGGCCGTGATCTGTTGTCGCTAGTAGACTATACGAGTGAGGAAATCGATTATTTATTACAAAAAGCGTTGGTGATGAAAAAAGATGCACGCGCAGGGAAAATTCCCCCCGTACTGCAGGGGAAGACGCTTGGCATGATTTTCGAAAAGCATTCCACGCGCACAAGAATTTCCTTTGAAGTCGGCATGGTACAGCTTGGCGGCCATGCGATGTACATGAATGCCAATGATTTGCAAATTGGACGCGGGGAATCGGTATATGATACCGGAAATGTACTGTCCGGATACTTGGACGCGGTCATGATCCGTGCAAATTCGCATGAAATGGTGGAGGAACTGGCGAAGCATTCGTCCATTCCTATCATTAATGGACTGACCGACATGTTTCATCCTTGCCAGGCGCTGGCGGATTTACTTACGATGATTGAAGTGAAGGGAACTGTCGCAGGTAAAAAACTCGCATATGTCGGCGACGGAAATAATGTCGCCCATTCATTGGCGATCGGGGCGGCGCATATGGGAATGCATGTGGCGATTGCAACTCCTAAAGGGTTCGAGTTCAATCCGAACTTATTTGTGAAAGCGAAAAAGATTGCCTCAGCCAATGGCGGATCAGTTACACAGACGTACGATCCGGTGGAAGCCGTGAAAGATGCGGATATCGTCTATACCGACGTTTGGGCGAGCATGGGCCAGGAAGAAGAGGCGGCCGCACGTCTAGAAGCGTTCAAAGGGTTCCAAATCAACGATGCTCTCGTGGCAAATGCGAAGAAAGATTATATGTTCCTACATTGCTTGCCGGCCCACCGCGAAGAAGAAGTTGCGACTTCCGTCATTGATGGACCGAACTCCTACGTATTCCAGCAAGCGGAAAATCGGCTGCATGCACAGAAAGCTGTACTAGCGGCGTTGCTATAAGTCATCAATGTAAAAAGCCACTCCAAATGGGTGGCTTTTATCGTTTCATTATTAACCTGCAGAGAATGCTTGCGCAAGTTCTCCGCTGATTTTCGCCTTTTCCTGTTCATCAGCGTTGACCCACAACTTTTCGAAAAATACACCTAGACCTGGCAATAAATGTTCTTCGCCTCGCTGTAATGCATCCTCGACGACGCTTCGGATATCTGTCGCAGAGTTATTTGTCATATTAGCGGTGATGGCGTCACGAATTTGAAAATTCATCATATCATCCTCCTGACCTCATTTTGTACACATTGATCGCCAACTATACGGACATTTGTTACACTAGAAGAAAAAGGATGTCGCACAATAAATGAAAAGAATCGAATCGACACAAAATGCACTCGTGAAACATTGGAAAAAGCTTGTCACCTCAAAGAAAGACCGGGATAAATCCGAAGAATTCATCGTTGAAGGCTTCCATCTCGTCGAAGAAGCATTGAAAGTGGAAGGGACAGTCCTGCATTTGATCATCAGAGAAGATCTGGAACTGCCGGCAGGATGGAACACCAACAATCTTCAGCTGATCCAAGTGACAAAAGCGGTCGCGAAAGAGCTGATCGAGACGGAGCAGTCACAAGGGATATTTGCACATTGCCGTCAGCCGGAACATACGGATGACGAAGCCGCCAGCTGGAAAAAGCTTTTATTCATCGATGCTGTCCAAGATCCGGGAAATATCGGGACGATGATCCGTACGGCGGATGCTGCCGGGATGGATGCTGTCATCCTCGGGAAAGGATCAGCGGATCCATATAACCCGAAGACGGTCCGTTCCGCCCAAGGCTCACATTTCCATATCCCGGTTGTGAAAGGGGAGCTTGGCGATTGGATCGACCGAGCGAAATCGGCAGGCATCAAAGTCATCGGCACAGGATTGCAAAATGCAGTCGATCATTACGATGTCGGGCCGTTGAATGAATTTGCACTTCTCGTCGGAAATGAAGGAAGCGGGGTTGCTGATGAATATTTATCGAAAGCCGAGACAACCGTAAAAATCCCTTTGTATGGCAAGGCGGAATCTTTGAATGTCGCCATCGCCGCTGGAATCCTTCTTTATACGTACGGAAAACAATGAACTCCATGTTGATGTACGAAACGAAATCGGGTATAGTAATGCTGTATATAACTTTTGAAAAGCGATGACCGGGAAAAGTAGACAGTATGAAACCGACAGGAAATCGGCGCCTTGACTGAAAGCGCAGATCGGCAAAACACTGTTGAAGTTCACCCCGCGAGCTGCCGCTTGGACCAGTGCAAACTGTAAAGGCGTGCCGGTAGAGGGCCGTTATCCCAAATGAAGTGATTATGCATACTGCATAATAATCAGGGTGGTACCGCGAACTCGTCCTCGTCCCTTTTTGGGGGCGGGGTTTTTTATTTTGAAAGGAGAATGACAATGGAACAGCAATTGCAGCAATTGAAAGAAGAAGCGTTGACGAAAATCCAGGAAGCAACGACTGTCAAGGAATTGAATGACGTCCGTGTCGCTTACCTCGGAAAGAAAGGTCCCATTACCGACTTATTAAAAGGGATGGGCAAACTGCCTGCTGAAGAGCGGCCTAAAATGGGAGCTCTCGTCAACGTCGTCCGTGAAGCCGTAACGGAATCACTGGAAGCGAAAATGACGAAGCTTGAAGAAGAAGCGATCAATGCGCAACTGGAAAAGGAAGCGATCGATGTCACGTTGCCTGGCCGTCCCGCTCCGACTGGAAACCATCACCCGTTGACGCGTGTTGTTGAAGAGATCGAAGACTTCTTCATTAGCATGGGTTATGAAATCGCTGAAGGACCGGAAGTGGAAAAGGATTATTATAACTTTGAAGCGCTGAACTTGCCGAAAGGGCATCCAGCGCGTGATATGCAGGATTCCTTCTATATTTCCGAAGAGGTCCTTCTCCGCACACATACGTCGCCGGTCCAAGCGAGAACGATGGAAGCTAAAGGCGGAAGTGCAATCAAAATCATCTGCCCGGGCAAAGTGTACCGTAGAGATAACGACGATGCGACACACTCCCACCAGTTCACACAAATCGAAGGGCTCGTTGTCGGGGAAGATATCCGCATGAGCGATCTGAAAGGGACGCTTGACCTATTCGCGAAGAAAATGTTCGGAGCTGACCGTGAAATCCGTTTGCGCCCTAGCTTCTTCCCGTTCACAGAACCGTCCGTTGAAATGGATATCTCATGCTTCAAGTGTGGCGGGGACGGCTGTAATGTATGCAAGAAGACAGGTTGGATTGAGATTTTGGGAGCAGGTATGGTTCATCCAAACGTGCTGAAGATGGCAGGCTACGACCCATCCGTCGTAACTGGATTTGCATTCGGCATGGGGCCTGAGCGGATTGCGATGCTGAAATATGGAGTGGAAGATATCCGTCATTTCTATACGAATGACGTTCGTTTCATATCACAATTCCATCGGACGGAAGCTTAAGGAGGAGATTGCATGTTAGTATCAACGAAATGGCTAAATGAGTACGTCAATATAAACGGGATCAATCCTGCAGACTTAGCAGAAAGAATAACACGTTCAGGCATCGAGGTGGATTCCATCATCGACCGTTCGCAAGGAATGACGAATATCGTCGTCGGACATGTGGTGGAGTGTGTGAAACATCCTGAAGCGGATAAATTGAACATTTGCCAAGTCGACGTTGGGGAAGAGACGACACAGATCATTTGTGGCGCACCGAATGTCGCGGCAGGACAAAAAGTGATCGTTGCGCGCCCTGGAGCAGTTCTTCCAGGCGGCATGAAAATTAAAAAAGCGAAACTGCGCGGCGAGGAATCAAACGGCATGATCTGTTCTTTGCAGGAGCTTGGAATTGAAGGGAAACTCGTTCCGAAAGCTTATGCAGAAGGTATCTATGTATTGCCTCAAGACGTATTGCCGGGTGAAAATGCACTGCCATTGCTTGGCTTGGACGATACAGTGCTTGAATTCGACTTGACGCCGAACCGCTCGGATGCGCTAAGCATGTTAGGCGTTGCTTATGAAGTAAGCGCGATTTTATCACAAGGAATTGCCTTGCCGAAAATTGATTATCCTACAGCGACTGAAAAAGCGGAAGACATGCTGAAGCTCCGCGTGGATGCGAACGCAGATAATCCGATGTATGTAGCGAAAGTCGTGAAGAATATCAAGGTGGCAGAGTCGCCATTATGGCTCCAAAATGCTTTGATGGCAGCAGGCGTACGTCCTCATAATAATGTTGTTGACATTACGAATTATGTCTTGATGGAATACGGCCAACCGTTGCATGCATTCGACTATGACCGTCTTGAAACGGGTGAAATCGTCGTCCGCCATGCCGAAGAGGGCGAAATGATGACGACATTGGATGATGCTGAACGGAAATTGAACTCGCATAATCTTGTCATTACGAATGGCAAAGAGCCTGTTGCACTAGCTGGCGTCATGGGTGGAGCGAATTCCGAAGTCCACGATGGAACAACGACTGTCGTCATTGAATCCGCTTATTTCGCTCCTTCATCCGTTCGTCGCACTTCCAAGGAAGTCGGATTGCGAAGCGATGCAAGCACACGCTTTGAAAAAGGCGTCGACCCGAATCGCGTTCAGGAAGCTGCAGAACGCGCTGCGCAGCTCATGGCTGAACTCGCTGGCGGGGAAGTCCTTGCGGGATCTGTCATCTTTGACGAACTAGATAAAACGGCTGAACGCATCACAGTTTCACCTGACTATATCAATAGCCGCCTCGGCATGAAAATATCGATGGATGAAATGCTTACCATTTTGGAACGCCTGCGCATTCCTACACAAGCGATCAATGGCCAGCTTGTCATCGATGCGCCGACACGGAGGCAGGATTTGAAGATCCGGGAGGACATTATCGAGGAAATCGCACGTATGCATGGATACGAAGAAATTCCGAAAACACTTCCTGTATCCGAATCGACACCTGGCGGATTGACGCCATACCAGGCGAAGCGCCGGATTGTCCGCCAGTTCCTTGAAGGTGCGGGACTGTATCAGGCAGTCACGTATTCATTGACATCAAAGGAGCAGGCACAGGCATTTGCGTTGGAAACAGCTCAGGTGACGGAATTGCTGATGCCGATGAGCGAAGATCGGAGCATCCTCCGTCAAAGCTTGATTCCGCATCTTTTAGAGGCGGCTACGTACAACGTCGCACGCCGAATCGATTCAGTCGCGCTTTACGAAACAGGCTCAGTTTTCCTAGGGGAAGAAGAGGACGGCCTTCCGCGTGAAGTGGAGCATGTGGCAGCTGTATTGACAGGCAAGTGGGTCGATCACCCGTGGCAAGCGGAAACGAAGAAGGTTGATTTCTTCGTCGTGAAGGGAATCGTAGAAGGCATGATGGATCTTCTCGGTCTGCTTGACGGCTTGTCGTTTAAAAAAGCTGTTGTTGACGGCATGCATCCAGGACGTACAGCAAATGTTCTCTTGAACGGAGAGCGCATTGGCTTGATTGGTCAAATTCATCCGACCGAGCAGAAAAAACGCGATCTAAAAGAGACGTATGTGATGGAATTAAATTTGAAAGCGATCCTATCTGTTGAAACGGATGAGCTGCTATATATGCCTGTTCCACGTTACCCATCCATTTCAAGGGATATTGCGCTGGTCGTTGCAAGCGAAACATCCGCTGGGACATTGGAATCAATCATCAAACAGGCGGGTGGCAAACTGTTGAAAGATGTGAAGCTATTCGATTTATATGAAGGGGACAATGTTGAAGAAGGCAAGAAATCACTCGCTTTCTCATTGACTTATTTTGACCCTGAACGTACGTTGACAGACGAAGAAGTCGTCAAAGCTCATGAAAAAGTATTGAATGCTTTAACTGCAGAAGCAGATGCACAGCTTCGCGGATAAAATGAAAGACCGCATATGGGGAATGGATCTCCATAAGCGGTCTTTTTTCTTATCTTTTCTTTGCTGCAATCTTTTTCGCCTTCTCTGCATTGGCAAAATGCCATTTCGTCATTGATTTCAAAGTGGCTTCACCATTTTTCAATAAAATCTTCGCCGCCGCTTCATCCACGATCTTTCCTGCACCCTTAGGAAGCGTGACGCCGGCAATCGCACTCAATCGATCCATCTCCTCCAAAAATGCTACCCTCGCAATAATGGACGCTGCGGCAACAGCTACATGCAAGCCTTCCGCTTTTGTCGAGAACAACACATTTTCCCGAACGATTTCCGGCTCGCTTTTAATATGATTATAATAAATCCCCCGTTCAGCAAACTGGTCGATCAAAATATAATCGGGCTTCTCCCCATTCATTTTTCGCAACACATGTTTCAGAGCCTGGTTATGGAGCAATGCCTTAATCTTACCTTGCGACCAACCCTTTGCCTGCACCTCATTATACTTCTCGTTCGTCAACGTAAGGACGCTATGAATGAGCGTTGCTTGCAAATCAGGGGCGATCTTCCGCATCAAATCATCATTCAACTGCTTGGAATCCTTTACTCCTAACTCACGGACCAATTCAATCTGTTCGGCTTTCACGAAACAAGCAGCGACCGTAACCGGACCAAAGAAATCACCCGTACCCGTTTCATCTGACCCAAGAACGGACAACTCGGAAAAACGATCGGGTAATGTTTCGCCTTTCACATTCGGCTGTTTAGCTAATGGCTGTCCATCAGCGCTTCCCCACAATGCAGCCTCACGAAATGCTCCTCCGCCTTGGAATAGAACCTTGCCGGATTTATATGCCGTAATTGCTGCATCCGGCAACTTGGCCGCAAAAACAACACCCGGCGCATTTCGCACCACCTTAAAGGAAGCATAATGTAACATCAGCTTTTCCATTTTCACTTTATCCAATAAAAGCACACTTTGGCTCATACACTTCGTCCTTTCCCAAAACTATCTTTTCATATTGTACAATAATTCGGAGTGACTGTAAGTTATTCCATCGCCTTCTCTTTTCATCTAAAACGATTTCATGGTATGATTGATTACATAGTTTTTACTTGCTTCAGCTTTTGGCTGAAGCAGTAAAAGCCTCCGGCGGATGTCACGGATTTTGAAAGGAATTAATTGCGCAAGCGCAATTCAAAATCCGGACGCAATTACGCCGAGGCGTAATTGATTTAGGGAGGTTTCATCATTGGCAGACGAGCAAAAGACGCGCGTTGCGGTTGACATATATGGACAGACGTATACGATTGTCGGCAGTGAATCGAGCAGTCACGTCAAGCTCGTCGCATCTATGGTCGATGAAAGAATGAGGGAGATCAGCGCACGCAACCCTTATTTGGACAGTTCCAAAATCGCTGTCCTCACCGCTGTAAATAGTGTGCATGATTATTTGAAACTGAAAGAACGCATTGAGCTACTTGAAGAAGAATTGAATAAGTTGAAGGGTTGACGGTCGTATATGCTAGATTTAATACTAATATTCCTCTTCTTGGGAGGATTGATCACCGGATTTAGACGGGGCCTTATCGTACAGCTAATACATATGACAGGCTTCATTATCGCACTTATTGTTGCTTACATATACTACATACCGTTATCCGAGAAGTTCGTCTTATGGATTCCATATCCTGGAGTGACGGCAGCATCCAAATTGAGCTGGACAGTTGAACAGCTTGACTTGGATCAGACGTTTTACAGAATGCTGGCGTTTGTCATCATTTTCATCGTAGTCAAATTTGTATTGCAGCTGATTGCATCCATGTTTGATTTCCTGAAATACCTGCCAGTATTAGGCTTCCTTTCCCGTTTCGGAGGAGCTATTTTAGGATTAATCGAGTTTTATATTCTCATATTCCTGCTACTCTATCTGATGGCCATGCTGCCGCTTGATTTCATTCAGGAAATGATTGGCAAATCGTTATTGGCGGACGCGATATTCAAACATACACCGATCATTTCGGAAATGGTGAAAAATTGGTGGTATATATATACGAAGTGATGTATTGCAGCCCTTACAAAAACGCAGGCTGTTCTATACGGACTATCTGTACGGCTTCCCCCCTGGTTGGAGGGAAGCCTTTTTTCAAGAACGATACGGAAAATGGAGGAGTGGTTATTCATGAACAAGAAAACGATCATTCGTACATTTGAAAAAATCGCTTTATATATGGAGTTGTTAGGTGAAAATCCATTTAAAGTTGGGGCATTCCGGAAAGCGGCGAATGTGCTTGAACTCGATCCGCGGAGCCTTTCGGAGATGGATGATATATTGAAATTAAAAGGGATCGGAAAAGGGACAGGCGCTGTCATCACCGATTTGATGGAAAAGGGCGAATCCGACTTATTGAAGGAGCTCGAAGAAGAAGTTCCAAAAGGACTCATTCCATTATTGAAAGTTCCCGGACTTGGCGGCAAAAGAATTGCCAAGCTTAGAGAAGCGCTCGGCATTGATTCGATCGAGTCGCTGCGCGCCGCTTGTGAATCGAATAAAGTGAGTGTCATTCCTGGCTTTGGAAAAAAGACCGAGGAGAAAATATTGCATGAACTCGAACAGCTCGGTACCCGGAAAGGGAAACTGCCTGTTTGGCAAGTGGAATCGATTGTCAAAGCAATCGAGGAAGAACTGCGTGGTATTAAGGAAATCACTCGTTTTTCAGTAGCGGGCAGTTTCCGCCGGGCAGAGGAAAAGAGCAGCGATGTCGACTTCATCATCGTTACGGATGAACCTTCGACCGTTCGGGAAAAGCTGATGGAAGTGTTGCCGATCGAGGAAACTGTTGCTGCCGGCGATTCCAAACTCTCGGTCGTTCTAGATATGGCCGAATTAATCGATGCGGATTTCCGCTTTGTGACCGAAGACCAATTTGCGACCGCTTTGCACCATTTCACAGGTTCGAAAGACCATAATGTGAAGATGCGTCAACTTGCCAAATCCAAAGGGATGAAAATAAGCGAATACGGCGTTGAATTGGAAGATGGAACGGTCAAGACGTTTGAATCGGAAGCCGATTTCTTCGCCTTCTTCGATCTGCCGTTCATTCCGCCTTCCATGCGTAAAGATGGTACGGAAATTGATCGTGCACAAGAAATCGCAGACGTTGTGACGTTCGAGGATATCCGAGGCGATTTCCATATGCATACGACATGGTCGGACGGCGGCTATTCAATCCGGGAAATGGTCGAAGCATGCAGGGAGCGTGGCTATTCACATATGGTCATTACCGATCATACGCAATATTTGCGGGTGGCAAATGGATTGACGCCGGATCGGGTCCGAAGCCAAATTGAAGAAATCCGGAAATTGAATGAGGAATACGACGATATTGAAATTTTTTGCGGGACCGAGATGGATATCCTGCCTGATGGCACTCTCGATTTTGATGATGACTTATTACAGGAGCTGGATTTTGTCATCGCATCCATCCATTCAAATTTCAACCAGTCGCAGGAGAAGATCATGAAAAGGCTCCATGCGGCGATGAAAAATCCGTACGTTTCGATGATCGCCCATCCTACCGGCCGGATCATCGGTCAGAGGGACGGTTACAATCCAGACGTGCCTCAATTGATAGAATGGGCGAAGAAGTACGATAAAATCCTTGAGCTGAACGGTAATCCGCATCGCTTTGATTTAGCCGTCGAATATTTGGAAATGGCGCAGGAAGCGGGCGTTAAAATTGCTGTCAACACTGATGCGCATGCAATCGATCAATTGGATCATATGGAAATTGGTGTGAAGTATGCACAAAAAGCGTGGTTGAAGAAAGAGACGGTCGTGAATACGTGGCCGCTTGAACAATTCATCCGGGAAGTCATACGAAAATGAAAGGAAGTGTAAGGCATTGGAGAACCGTGTCTTAAAAACACTTGAATTTGATAAAATCCGGGATATCGTGGCAACTCATTGCACGTCATCCGCGGGGCGGACATATATGGAAAAACTCGTTCCGGTAAGCGATTTTCAAGAAGTTGTCCGATTGCTGGAAGAGACGGACGAAGGGCTTGCCATTTTGAGGGTGCGGGGGAATGTGCCGATGGGCGGCATCAGCGACATACGCCCCCATGCAAAACGCGCGCAAATCGGCGGAGTACTCAGCGCATATGAATTGATGGAAACCGCGAATACGATCCGTGCGAGCAGAATTCTAAGGCAGTTCATCGAAGCGGTCGATGAAGATGAAGACATCGAAATTCCGCATTTTTTAGCTAAGAAAGAGGCTTTGCCGATCCTGACGGGACTTGAGCATGAAATCAATGCTGCCATAGACGAAAACGGACATGTTGTAGATAGCGCTTCGGGCACGCTTCGTTCAATCCGTCAAAGCTTGCGCATCCAGGAAGGCCGTGTCCGGGAAAAGCTCGAAAGTTATACACGAGGAAGAAATGCATCGAAAATGCTCTCCGATTCCATTGTAACAATCCGAAATGACAGATACGTCATTCCTGTAAAGTCGGAATACAGATCCCACTTCGGCGGGGTCATCCATGATATGTCGTCATCCGGTCAAACGTTGTTCATCGAGCCGGATGGTGTCGTGCAGGCGAATAATGAGATCCGCAATTTGAAGATGAAAGAGAAGGATGAAATTGAAAAGATTTTGCAGGAGCTATCCGTGAAAGTCCAAGAAGTGGCCCATGATCTTTTTGTGCTTGTCGATATTTTATCTGAAATCGATATCATCCTAGCCAAATCAAAATATGGGATTGCACATAAATGCACAAAACCTGAAGTGAATAATGAAGGATATATCCGCCTGGCGAAAGCGCGCCATCCATTGCTGCCGATCGAACAGGCAGTTGCCAACACGATTGAATTCGGCAAAGATATTACAACGATTGTCATTACAGGTCCGAACACAGGAGGGAAGACCGTCACATTGAAGACGGTTGGTCTATGCACATTGATGGCCCAAGCCGGACTTCCGATTCCTGCATTGGACGGGTCGGAAATTGCCGTCTTCGACTCCGTATATGCAGATATAGGCGATGAACAGTCCATCGAGCAAAGCCTTAGTACATTCTCATCCCATATGGTGAACATCGTCGATATTCTGAAGAAATTCGATTCCCGTTCGCTGCTCATTTTCGACGAACTCGGCTCAGGGACCGATCCGCAAGAAGGAGCGGCACTTGCCATATCCATCTTGGATGAAGTGCATGGAACTGGGGCGAGAGTGATGGCGACGACCCACTATCCGGAATTGAAGGCGTATGGCTATAACCGTCCGGGTGTAGCAAATGCCAGTGTTGAGTTTGATATTGATACGCTGAGCCCGACGTATCGATTGTTAATAGGAGTGCCAGGCAGAAGTAATGCGTTTGAAATTTCCAGGCGGCTCGGCCTAAATGAGCATATCATCAAAAGGGCGAAGAAGTTCACGGGGACGGATCGCGGCGAAGTCGATTCGATGATTGCCTCTTTGGAATCGAGCAGGGTTCAATCCGAAAAGGACGCCGAGCAGACACATGCCTTGCTCATTGAAACGGAGAAGCTGAAACGTGAATTGGAGACGAAAGTTTCCGAGTTTGAAGACATGAAAGAAAAACTGATTGAAAATGCAAAAGAGAAAGCGAAAAAGATTGTGGACAACGCCCGTGTCGAATCGGAAGCGGTCATTTCCGATTTGCGCGCCTTGCGATTGAACGCGGGAGCGAATGTAAAAGAGCATGAATTGATTGAAGCACGTAAACGATTGGAAGGGGCAGCCCCGGAAGAAAAGAAGAAAAAAATTAAGGCGAAGGCGGCTCCAAGACCTTTGGAAGTCGGTGATGAAGTGAAGGTCGTCACATATGGACAGAAAGGCACGCTTATCGAAAAGGTGTCTGCGAAAGAATGGATCGTCCAAATCGGCATCTTGAAAATGAAGCTTGATGAATCCGTACTGGAATACACGAAGCCTGAAAAAGTGAAAGACACTGTCGTCTCGGCATCCGTCAGAGGAAGGGATTCGTATGTCAAACTGGAACTCGACCTCCGAGGAGAACGATACGAAGATGCCTTGCACCGTACGGAAAAGTACTTGGATGATGCATTGCTTTCCAATTATCATCAAGTGTCAATCATCCACGGTAAAGGGACAGGTGCATTGCGACAAGGGGTTCAAACCTATTTGAAGAACCATCCGCGTGTTAAAAGCTTCCGTTATGGGGAAGCGGGTGAAGGCGGCCACGGAGTGACGGTCGTCGAGTTGAAATAAAAACATGAAAAAATGAAACTTTCCCTGTTCCTATTCGTAAAGGTTAGGATGAATGAATTTCAAAGGAGCAAACAAATGACGGAAACTGGTTTTTGGAGCCATCCCCTTGTAGAAACTACAGGCTATTTCAGTGTTGTAGTCCTATGCCTCATCTTTTCGATGGTGCTATTTGAGCTTGTGACGAAGTATAACAACTGGGAAGAAATCCGCAAAGGGAATGTGGCGGTCGCCATGGCGACAGGAGGGAAAATATTCGGAGTGGCGAATATTTTCCGCTATTCGATCGAGCAGCATAATTCGTTGCCCCAAATGATCGGATGGGGGTTGTTCGGTTTTTTCCTGCTTGTTGTCGCTTACCTCCTTTTCGAGTTCCTGACACCTAAATTCCACATCGATAAGGAAATCGAAGAGGACAACCGCTCTGTCGGTTTTATCTCGCTGACAATATCCGTTGGATTGTCATTTGTCATCGGTGCCAGCATTTCATAGGAGAATTGATATGGAAAAACTGTCCAAGATTTTAATTGTCGTCTGTATACTTTTCGTTTTAGTAGGAATGTATTGGATGTTCACGAATACGCCTTGACTGAAATTTACCGGTCAAGGCATTTTTTCACTGTAAAAATCGTATTCTATTGAAAGCGGATTCATTTATCGATATAATAATTTAAGAGGGAATTTTCTAAGTATTGGAATGGGAAAAGGGGGGGTTACAATGACAGATAGACCTTGGTTGGATATGTATCCACCGGAAATACCGAAGACGATCGATTATGATCGGATTCCGCTTCAAGAATTCCTGACACGGTCAGGGAACAAATTCCCTGAGAAAACGGCAATGCATTTCATGGGAAAGGATATTAGCTACAAAGAGTTCCATGAATCGGCATTGAAGTTTGCCAACTATTTGCGGACGCTAGGCATCGAAAAAGGGGACCGGGTCGCAATCATGCTTCCGAACTGTCCTCAAAGCGCAATCGCCTATTATGGCATCCTGTATATCGGTGGAATCGTCGTCCAGACGAACCCGCTGTATACAGAGAGGGAATTGACCTATCAGATGGCGGATTCAGGCGCCAAGGCGATCATTTCGCTTGATCTTCTGTTCGGACGGATTACGAAGATCATTAAGGAAACAAAGTTGGAACATGTCATCATAACAGGTATAAAAGATTACTTGCCATTTCCGAAAAACCTAATTTATCCATTCATCCAGAAAAAAGAGCATGGCATTATCGTGAAAGTGGAACACCGGGGCATGAACCATCTTTTTACCGAAATAATGAAAATCGCAAAACCGGATCCGGTATCCTATGACTTCAATTTCGATGAGGACATTGCATTGCTTCAATATACCGGAGGGACGACGGGGCCGCCGAAAGGAGTCATGCTGACACATGCCAATCTGATCAGCAACGCCCAGATGTGCAATGCATGGCTGTATAAATGCGAGGACGGCGAAGAGACCGTCATGGGAATCCTGCCATTCTTCCATGTATACGGAATGACGACGGTGCTTGTTTTATCCGTGATGTCAGGTAATAAAATGGTGCTAATACCGAAGTTCGACTTCGATACTGCATTGAAGGCAATCGATAAACAGAAGCCAACGCTGTTTCCTGGCGCCCCAACAATCTATATCGGATTGCTGAATCACCCTGATCTAGCGAAATATGACCTTTCTTCCATCAAAGCATGTATAAGCGGGTCGGCTGCATTGCCTGTCGAACTACAGGAGAGATTCGAAAAGGTGACTGGCGGAAAGCTTGTGGAAGGGTATGGCTTGACGGAAACGTCGCCTGTCGCCATCGCGAATTTCGTATGGGAGAAAAGACGGGTGAAAGGATCTATCGGTGTTCCTTGGCCAGACACGGATGCTTGCATTTTAGGTCCCGAATCTTCAGAGCCGCTGCCGAATGGGGAAGTCGGAGAAATCGCGGTGAAAGGTCCTCAAGTAATGAAAGGCTATTGGAACCGTCCGGAAGAGACTGCAGAAACTTTTCGTGATGGATGGCTATTGACCGGGGATTTAGGGTATATGGATGATGAAGGCCATTTCTACGTGGTCGACAGGAAGAAGGATATGATCATCGCGAGCGGCTTCAATATTTATCCGCGTGAAATAGAAGAAGTCCTATACGAGCATGACGCAATACAAGAATGTGTCGTCGCAGGAGTTCCGGATCCATATCGCGGAGAAACGGTAAAGGCTTATATTGTATTAAAAGAAGGGAAATCGGTGACAGAAGAAGAATTGAATACGTATTGCCGAGAGCATTTGGCATCGTTCAAAGTGCCGCGTCAATACGAATTCAGGAAAGAGCTGCCGAAGACAGCTGTTGGAAAAATATTGCGGAGATCCCTCATCGACGAGGAGAAAAAGAAGATGGAACAGGAATTGCAAACTTCCTGACGAAAGACTTGACGACAATCAAATAAACGATTAATATGAAAATATGAATGAACCATCATTCATATTTTCTTTTTTGGTGGTGAAATAGTGAAACGTGATAAACCGAAATATAAACAGATAGTGGATGCAGCCGTCATCGTTATTGCCGAAAACGGGTATCATCAGGCGCAAGTCTCGAAAATCGCCAAAGAAGCGGGCGTTGCGGACGGAACGATCTATCTTTATTTCAAAAATAAAGAGGATATCCTTATTTCCGTATTCCGGGAAAAGATGGGCGTCTTCGTTGATAACGTAAAAGAGATTTTGAAGAAAGAAATCTCTGCGACGGAAATGCTAGCCAGGATGATTGAAAACCATTTCAGTTTGCTCAATGGCGACCGCCACCTAGCCATTGTAACCCAGTTGGAACTACGGCAATCAAACAAAGAGCTTCGGAACAGGATCAATGAAGTATTGAAGGAGTATTTGACTTTGCTCGATACCATTTTAAAAGAAGGGATCGAAAAAGGCGAATTTGACAAGCAAATCGATATTCGGTTGGCACGTCAAATGGTGTTCGGAACGATAGACGAAACAATCACCTCCTGGGTGATGAATGATCAAAAGTACGATTTGATGAAATTGGCACCAGAAGTCCATCGCTTAATCTTGAATGGAATGAAAGCCTGAACCCATACGATGAATGAGTGGTGCAATAGGCATTTCGGAAAGGGTGGAGAAGAAGTGGAGTTTTTGAAAATCGCTATTGAAGACGGAGTTGCGACGATCGCAATTAACAGACCGCCTGCCAATGCATTATCAAGCGGTCTTATCCGAGAGGTTGATCAAATGCTGGACAAAGTGGAAAATGATGATTCCGTAAGGGTCATCGTTCTTCACGGAGAAGGGAAGTTCTTTTCGGCAGGCGCCGATATTAAAGAATTCACGACGGTTACGTCCGGCGAACAATTTTCGCAGCTTGCATCCGCGGGACAGGAAGTGTTCGAACGGATGGAAAGCTTCAAAAAGCCAATCATTGCCGCGATTCACGGTGCAGCGCTTGGCGGCGGCCTGGAATTGGCGATGGGCTGCCATATTCGATTCGTTACAGAGAGGGCTAAGCTTGGTTTGCCGGAATTGCAATTGGGGCTCATTCCCGGTTTTGCGGGCACGCAACGCTTGCCGCGGTATGTCGGGATGGCAAAGGCAGCTGAAATGCTGTTGACTAGCGACCCGATCACGGGCGTTGAGGCGGTCAGCTGGGGTCTCGCCAATCGCGCATTTCCGGAGGAGGAACTGCTTCCGAAGACGATGGAAATCGCGAAGAAAATCGCAAAGAAAAGCCCGATTGCCATGAAAGCTGCTCTTCGCATGCTCCAATATACGAAAACAGACTCGTTCTATGAAGGTGTGAAGGCCGAGGCCGATTCATTCGGTGAAGTTTTCGTCTCGGAGGATGCAAAAGAGGGCATCCAAGCATTCATTGAAAAAAGGGAACCACAATTCAAAGGGAATTAAAATAGCCAGGGAGGTCTGCAATATGAACATTTATGCATTGGTGAAACGGACATTTGACACGGAGGAGAGAATCGCTGTATCGAACGGTAAAATCGTTGAAGACGGCGCTGAATTCATCATCAATCCTTACGACGAATATGCAATTGAAGAGGCGATCCAAGTACGTGACGAACACGGCGGTGAAGTGACAGTCATCACGATCGGCGACGAAGAAGCTGAAAAACAGCTTCGTACCGCGTTGGCAATGGGAGCTGACAAGGCTGTCCTAATCAATACTGAAGACGACCTTGATGAGATGGACGAGTTCACAGCTGCTAAAATCATTGCAGAATACTTGAAAGACAAGGATGCTGATTTAATCCTTGCAGGGAACGTAGCAATCGATGGGGGTTCCGGCCAAGTCGGACCGCGTGTTGCAGAACTGCTAGGCATCAATTATGTCACGACAATTACAAACCTTGAAATCGACGGCACTTCCGTGAAAATCATCCGCGATGTCGAAGGGGATTCTGAAACGATTGAAACTTCGTTGCCATTACTGGTCACGGCACAACAAGGTTTGAACGAACCTCGCTACCCTTCTTTACCAGGAATCATGAAAGCGAAGAAAAAGCCGCTTGATGAGCTGGAATTGGATGATCTAGATCTTGACGAAGATGATGTGGAAGCGAAGACGGAAACGATTGAAATCTATCTTCCTCCACAAAAAGCGGCAGGGCGTGTCCTTGAAGGCGACTTGTCCGATCAGGTGAAAGAGCTTGTAGATCTTCTGAATAAAGAAGCGAAAGTGCTTTGATTGATTTTTCATATTGTAATGGGAGGGACTCTATATGTCTAAAAAAGTAGTAGTACTTGGTGAAGCTCGTGAAGGTGCATTACGTAACGTTTCATTCGAAGCGATTGCAGCTGCTAAAAAGGTAGCCGGCGGCGGGGAAATCGTCGGCTTGCTATTTGGCGATTCAGTTCAAACATTAGGGGAAGAAATGATCAAATACGGTGCGGACCGTGTCGTTACAGTGGAGCACCCGCATTTGAAACATTATACATCAGACGGCTTCGGCCAAGCGTTCATGGCTGTCTATGAGCAGGAGAAACCGGAAGCCATCGTCTTCGGCCACACTGCATTAGGGAAAGATTTGTCTCCGAAGATTGCTAGTAAACTAGCATCAGGACTGATTTCCGATGTGACGTCCATCGAAGGGGAAGGCGATGATGCTGTATTCATCCGCCCAATCTACTCCGGTAAGGCATTTGAAAAAGTGAAAAACAAAGACGGCCTTCTATTCATTTCGGTCCGTCCGAACAATATCGAACCGCTCGCAAAAGACGACAGCCGTTCTGGCGACGTTTCATCCGTTTCCGTTGACATTGCAAACTTGCGCTCGGTCATCAGCGAAGTCGTCCGCAAGTCGACAGAAGGTGTCGATCTATCGGAAGCGAAAGTCGTTGTCGCTGGCGGCCGTGGTGTGAAGAGTGCAGAAGGCTTCGCACCACTTGAAGAATTGGCTCAATTGCTTGGCGGTGCAGTCGGTGCATCCCGTGGAGCATGTGACGCTGACTACTGCGACTATTCCTTGCAAATCGGACAGACGGGTAAGGTTGTAACACCTGACCTGTATATTGCAGCAGGAATTTCAGGAGCAATCCAGCATATGGCTGGAATGTCCAACTCAAAAGTGATCGTCGCCATCAACAAAGATCCTGAAGCAAACATCTTCAAAGTGGCAGACTACGGCATTGTCGGAGACCTATTCGAAGTCATCCCGATGATGATCGAAGAAATCAAGAAAATCAAAACAAACTAAGATTACTAGGATCCTGTTGATTCAGGAGCCTCAGACTGTAGACAAACACCAAGAATTTGGTGTTGCCTACGGTCTTTTTTCTTTAAAAATAGAGATAAAGCTAACAATGTTGATTTCCGCGGGCACAGCTTCAGCCGCTTCCCTCGCTGCGCTCAGTCCAGGGTCTTCAGCTCGTGCTGTTCCCGCTGGAGTCGCCGCTCTCCTCTCCAATCAACGGTGTTTCCTATTAAATGAATGCGCTGTTGGATATGATGACGAAGAATCAAAATCAAATCAATGAATGCGAACTGTTGGAAATGCTGCCCATTGAATAACCAACGTAAAAGGCATAAAGATTAAATAAATTGATAATTTTGAAGGGTGCAAGAGAATTTGTGGTAAAATAAAATGGAAGTGGCTTTCGACGAGTCTGTACAGCAATCGGGCCAGATTGGTGAATAGCGAAATTTATATATAGTTCATATTAAGATGATAACCTTTATGTATGTAGCTGATTAAAAAGAAAAGAGTGAAGGGAAAGTATGGATAAGGACATAACATTTACAACTGGAAACATAACATCTAAAGACGGGACCAGAATTGGTTATCGGCAACTTGGTCGTGGCCCAAGTCTAATTCTTGTGCACGGCGGATTGCAGGCCGCACAAAATTTAATGTTGCTGGCAAAGGAGCTGTCAGATGAATTTACGGTTTACATACCGGATCGTAGAGGTCGTGGGATAAGTGGATTGCCGGGTGAAAACTACGGCATCCAAAAGGAAAGCGAAGATCTCAATGCCCTTCTCGTCAAAACCGGTGCACGCTATTTATTCGGGCTTAGTTCGGGAGCTTTGATTTCATTATATGCGGCCTGCCATTTATCACAAATCCGGAAACTAGCTCTTTTTGAACCTGTCCTTTCGATTAACAATTCAGTGCCATCTAAGTTCGTAACCCGCTATGAGAAGGAGATTTCCAAGGGTAAATTAAGCTCTGCATTCATTACAGTTATAAAGGGACTCCGGATGTCTCCAGTACTAAACATGGTGCCACGGTTCATATTGCAACCAGTATTTAGCTTGGCTCTGCGAATGGATAACAAAAATGATGAAAATGACTTGCCTTTGAAAGAAATTATTCCTACCTTTCATTATGATAATTTGTTGGTCAGAGAACTTGAGAATTCTTTAGAGTATTTCTCCAATGTGCACGCAAATGTACTTCTAATGAATGGAAGTAAGAGCCCAAAATATTTAAAAATGCCTTGTTGGGAATTATTGAAGGTCATACCGCGGTCTAGTTCTATTGAATTCCCTGGTTTAGACCATTTGGGGCCTGATAATACTGGAAAACCTTCCATCGTTGCAAAGGAATTACGCTATTTCTTTAATGGGCCAGACCCTTCGATAATGTAATCATTTCAAATTTTATAAACGTATCGGTGAGCCATAATATAATAATCTTTTTTGGAAAAACACCACCACATCCTCATTAGTGTTGGCAATACTACTAAACCATTGTAAGGTCTTGTGGAATCAATTTGAAAAAGTAATCATTTACATTCAAGACTATATGAAGTAAACATTCTAAATTTTTGTTTCTACTGGATGATGTTCCGCAATTGGGCGCGATTGTGGAGCAAAATAATTAAAGGGGTGGCAATCGCCGCCTCTTTTTAATTGGGTCAATGCAATCCCTGTAGTGAGCAATGAAAAAGGGGTCTTATTTTCCCCGTTTCAGGTTAGTTGCACTTGCCGTTGATTGAAGCGTAAGGCGGCGACTCCTGGGGGATTAGCGGACAGGTGAGACCCCGCAGTGTCGCGCAGCGACCGAGGAGGCTCACCGCCCGCCCCCCGGAAAGCGTCCGCCTGAAGCGAAAATCAACATTAGAAGCAGATGTTTCGCTCGGCTATATTCGACATGCTATAATGCAATCATAGTTGGATTTACTAAAGGAGGAAATACTTAAATGGCTATTGTTCATGCAACTGACCAAGACTTTAAAGAACAAACAAAAGACGGTCTCGTACTCGTTGACTTCTGGGCAACATGGTGCGGACCTTGTAAAATGATCGCTCCAGTATTGGAGGAGCTTGACGGCGACCTTAACGGAAAAGCGAAAATTGTTAAAGTCGACGTTGACGAAAACCAAGCAACTGCTGGAGAATTCGGCATCATGTCCATCCCGACACTTGTCCTTTTCAAAGACGGGGAAATCGTAGACAAAGTTGTCGGTTTCCAACCGAAAGAACAACTTGCTGAATTGATCGAAAAACACGCGTAATGCATTACTTAAAACCGGGAACCTTCATAGGAACCCGGTTTTTTGGTAGGTGAGAAAGATGAATGAACGAATAGAACATAAACTATCCTTGCTGCCTGACTTGCCTGGCTGCTATTTAATGAAAGACCGCCAAGGCACAATCATCTACGTCGGCAAGGCAAAAATATTGAAAAACAGGGTCCGCAGCTATTTCACCGGATCCCATGACGCGAAAACACAGCGCCTCGTCGGAGAAATCGAGGACTTTGAATATATCGTTACATCTTCTGATATCGAGGCGCTCATCCTCGAGCTGAACCTTATCAAACAGTATGACCCGAAATACAATATCATGCTGAAAGACGACAAGACGTACCCCTATTTGAAAATCACCTCGGAGCGGCATCCAAAATTGATTGTAACTAGACAGCTGAAAAAGGATAAAGGAAAGTATTTCGGTCCGTATCCGAATGCCACAGCGGCCCATGAAACGAAAAAACTGCTGGACCGGTTATATCCATATCGGAAATGCCATCAGCTGCCGGATCGGGTTTGTCTATATTATCATTTAGGTCAATGCCTCGCGCCTTGCGTGAATGAAATCAAGCAAGAGACATATAAGGAGATGGTGGATGATATTAGCCGTTTCCTGAATGGCGGATATAAGAGCGTTAAAAAAGAGCTGACCGAAAAAATGGCGGCAGCCGCTGAAAATCTCGAGTTCGAGCGGGCGAAGGAATATCGGGACCAAATTGCCAATATCGAGGCCGTCATGGAGAAGCAAACGATGATGATGAACGACTTCACCGACCGAGACGTCTTTGGATATGCAGTTGAAAAGGGATGGATGTGCGTCCAAGTCTTTTTTGTCCGCCAAGGCAAATTGATAGAAAGGGATGTTTCCATTTTTCCTTTATATCAGGACCCCGAGGAAGAAATGCTGACGTTCATCGGTCAATTTTACGGAAAGACCGGTCATCTTCTGCCGAAGGAAATACTGCTGCCGGAAGGGATCGACCAAGAGATCGTTCAGCAACTACTCGATGTCAACGTCTTTATTCCGCAACGCGGGAAGAAAAAAGATCTCGTGAAGTTATCGAGCAAAAATGCGGCAATCTCCTTGCGCGAAAAATTCCAGCTCATAGAACGCCAGGAACAGAGGACAATCGGGGCTTGCGAGGATCTTGGAGCAGCAATGCGAATCTCGACCCCGCTTCGGATTGAAGCGTTTGATAACTCCCATACCGGGGGCGTCGATCCGGTATCCGCGATGGTTTCATTCATTGACGGAAAACCGAATCGTAAAGATTATCGGAAATACAAAACGAGGACCGCGGCTGCCCATGACGACTATGGAGCGATGCGCGAGGTGATCAGAAGACGGTACATCCGGGTATTGAGGGACCAACTGCCACTGCCGGATCTGATCATCATTGATGGGGGTAAAGGGCAGATGGAAATCGCCCGCGAAGTGATTGAAGATGAGCTCGGTTTATCCATACCGATTGCGGGACTCGCCAAAGACGACAAGCATCAGACTGCACAATTGCTATATGGGAATCCGGTGGAAGTCGTCCCATTGAAACGCACGAGCGAGGCATTTTACCTGCTGCAGCGGATACAGGACGAAGTGCACCGGTTCGTCATTACATTCCATAGGCAACGCAGGGATTCCAATTCATTGACTTCTGTTTTGGATGGATTGCCGGGAGTCGGTCCAAAGCGGAAACAGCAATTATTAAAGCATTTCGGCTCAATCAAGAAGATACGGGAGGCATCGGTTTCGGAGTTGAACGAAGCGGGACTTCCGATGAAGGTTGCCGAAACGGTGATGGAGTATTTCAAAGAGGAGAAATGAAAAAAGGGCTCGAATCGATTTCTGATGAGCCCCTTTTCATTATCTAGCAAACATATTTCTTACTGATTGCTAGCAAACAATTTATACTTTTGTCTTCAAGTCCCATTTTACAAGAAAGCGCACCTGTTTCTCTTTCAGCATTTTTTCTCCATAGCATTCTGTAAGAAAGCCATTCAGCTTTTGGAATTGTTCCGCAATGAAACCGGCTTCAAGAGTATAGGATCTGTTTTCCAGCAATGTAGCGTCGCTTTGCTCTAGAATGAACAAAGCTTCATCCTTTGCGGTTTTGCCTTCCTGAGGTATAAGGGAACCCCACCCGGCTTCCCGAAAGAAATCCGGTAGCTCATCGATTGAGAATATAGGAAACTTCCTAGCTATGTCTTTCCCGGACCAATAAAGGATTTCATCTACATGTTTGCCCAATATGTTTGGAAGTACATGGTCTCTTATGATTTCGTATCCTAATCGTGTCGGAGTTTCATATGTTTGTTTATCCAACGATTATTCAGTCCTTTCGGGTGAATCGGGTCATGGATTGAACTTTTTGATAATGGTCTTCAAAAAGCCTACATCACCTTGACCTCCTCAAAAGTGAGGAGTACAATGAACATGTTATCATATTGTACCATTAAGAGGCATGCCGTCAACGTCCATCATTTGTACAAACAGTGACGACGATACTCGGACATATCTCTTAAAAAGGGAGGGTAAAAGACTTGTCGAGAGAATCAGATTTTTACTTGCGCCGACTTCATTCATTGCTCGGAGTCATTCCGGTTGGGTTGTTCGTAACTCAACACTTGGTCGTTAACCATTTTGCAACGCGCGGTGAAGAAGCATTCAATAACGCTTCCAATTTCATGGGGAACTTACCGTTCGTCCTGTTTTTGGAATGGTTCATTATCTATATTCCGTTAATGTTCCATGCGTTTTATGGTGTGTACATAGCTTTCACTGCAAAAAACAATGTTCAGCGCTACGGGACATTCCGCAACTGGATGTTCATGTTGCAACGTGTAACAGGTGTTTTCCTTGTCGTTTTCATTGCTTGGCATATTTATGAAACGAGAATTCAAAAAGCACTTGGCGCAGAGGTGAACTTCGATATGATGGCTGACATCCTGTCGAATCCGTTCATGCTCGTGTTTTATATCGTAGGTGTCCTATCCGCGACATTCCACTTGGCAAATGGCCTTTGGTCGTTCGCAGTGACGTGGGGGATTGCCCAATCACCACGCTCACAAAAAATTGTTTCTTACATTACAATCGTAGCATTCTTAGTTCTTTCCGTAATAGGTATGCAAGCTCTATTGGCATTTGCCTAATACAATCACGTTCATTGAATTACAAGTACATGTAAAAATTTGAGGAGTGAAACAATAATGGCAAAAGGCAGATTGATTGTCGTCGGTGGCGGACTAGCCGGCTTGATGGCAACTATCAAAGCTGCGGAAGAAGGGGTCGGGGTAGACCTGTTCTCACTCGTTCCGGTAAAACGTTCCCACTCCGTTTGTGCGCAAGGCGGCATCAACGGCGCAGTGAATACAAAAGGTGAAGGAGACTCTCCGGCGATCCACTTTGACGACACTGTATATGGCGGGGACTTCCTTGCGAATCAACCGCCAGTCAAAGCAATGGCTGAGGCTGCTCCTGGGATCATCCACTTGATGGACCGGATGGGCGTCATGTTCAACCGCACACCTGAAGGATTATTGGATTTCCGTCGTTTCGGCGGTACGTTGCATCACCGTACAGCTTTTGCTGGCGCTACCACAGGCCAACAACTTCTATATGCATTGGACGAGCAAGTTCGCCGTCATGAGGTGGCGGGTCTTGTTCAGAAGTACGAGCACTGGGAATTCCTCGGAATCATCATGGATGAAGAGGGCATTTGCCGGGGCATCAAAGCACAAAACATGCAGTCTATGGAAATTAAAGCATTCCCTGGAGACGCGGTCATTATGGCGACTGGCGGACCTGGAATCATCTTCGGTAAATCGACAAACTCGGTAATCAATACAGGTTCCGCAGCTTCGATAGTTTATCAGCAAGGGGCAAAATACGCGAATGGTGAATTCATCCAAATTCATCCAACTGCTATCCCTGGCGATGACAAACTTCGTCTCATGAGTGAATCTGCTCGTGGTGAAGGCGGCCGTATTTGGACGTACAAAGACGGTAAGCCATGGTACTTCCTTGAAGAAAAATATCCGGATTACGGAAACTTGGTACCACGTGACATCGCGACACGTGAGATTTTTGATGTCTGTGTCAATCAGAAATTGGGCATCAACGGAGAAAACATGGTCTATCTTGACCTTTCCCATAAAGATCCGAAAGAGCTTGATATCAAACTGGGCGGCATCATTGAAATCTATGAGAAATTCACTGGCGATGATCCACGTAAATTGCCGATGAAAATCTTCCCTGCAGTCCACTATTCGATGGGCGGCCTTTGGGTCGATTACGAGCAGCATACGAACATCCCTGGTCTGTTTGCAGCAGGTGAATGTGATTACTCCCAGCACGGAGCGAACCGCCTTGGGGCCAACTCCCTTCTATCTGCCATCTATGGCGGAATGGTTGCTGGTCCAGAGGCAGTCAAGTATATGCGCGGCGTAAAACGCACTGCAGACGAGCTTCCTTCATCATTGTTCGATGCTGCAATCAAAGACGAACAGCAAAAATGGGATGCTACGTTGAAGATGGATGGCACCGAAAATGCATATATTCTGCATAGGGAACTCGGAGAAATCATGACGGATAACGTAACGGTTGTTCGTTATAACGATAAATTGCAAGAAACGGACAACAAAATTCAAGAGCTACTTGAACGTTATGAAAACATCAATATTGTGGATACACAACAATGGTCCAACCAAGGCGCTACCTTCACTCGTCAGTTGAAAAACATGCTTTACTTGGCACGCGTCATCACTTTGGGAGCTTTGAACCGTAATGAGAGCCGTGGTGCACATTACAAACCGGAATTCCCGAACCGTGACGATGAAAACTTCTTGAAAACGACCATCGCAGAATTCGACGGAAAATCTGCGCCGATCCTTTCTTATGAAGAAGTGGATGTATCCTTGATTCCGCCGCGTAAACGTGACTATTCAGCGAAGAAAGGAGATTGACATAAGTGACTGAGCAAACAACTGCTGTCCTTGAACAGCAAACTGCAGGTAAAACGGTCAAATTTGAAATTCAGCGACAAGATACTCCTGATTCAAAACCATATTGGGAAAGCTTTGAAATCCCGTACCGACCGAATATGAACGTCATTTCCGCTCTTATGGAGATCCGTCGTAACCCGGTGAATGCCGAAGGGAAGAAAACGACGCCAGTCAACTGGGACATGAACTGTCTTGAGGAAGTTTGTGGCGCATGTTCAATGGTGATCAATGGACGCCCTCGCCAATCTTGTACGGCTTTAGTTGACCAGTTGACACAACCGATCAAACTGGAGCCGATGAGAACATTCCCGGTTGTCCGTGACTTGGTTGTAGACCGTGAATTCATGTTTGATTCCCTCAAACGAATCAAAGCTTGGATCCCGATCGACGGAACATACGATTTGGGCGAAGGTCCTCGTATGCCTGAACGTAAACGCCAATGGGCGTATGAACTGTCTAAATGTATGACATGTGGTGTTTGTCTGGAAGCATGTCCGAACGTGAATGACAAATCCAATTTCATCGGACCGGCATTATTGTCTCAAGTCCGTCTTTTCAACTCGCATCCTACAGGAGCAATGAACAAAGACGAGCGTCTTGCAACAATCATGTCCGATGGAGGAATCGGTGAATGCGGTAACTCGCAAAACTGTGTCGTCGCATGTCCGAAAGGCATTCCGTTGACAACATCCATCGCTGCGATGAACCGCGCAACGACAGTACAAATGTTCAAAAACTTCTTCGGAAGCGACCATATGGTTGACTGATAATAACTTTTTAAAGGAACTGTCCCGAAAGTCATAAAATGACTTTCGGTGACGGTTCTTTTTTTGTAATCAAGATGCGTAGCGCCCAAAGAGGCCGGTCCTGCGCCCAAAGAGGCCCGCCCTGCGCCCAAAGTCGCTGGTTTCGCGCCCGAAACCGACCGCATGTCCTGGAAATCTAATGTTTTATTGGATGTTTTCCCTCGATTTGTTATAATAAAAGAATGAATGTTCATTCATTTTATTAAAGGGAGTGGGAATGTTGAGGATTGCATATATTGATAACATGGAAAAGTGGAGTGAAGAGTTCACATTTTCAGTACCGGTCACCGTCCGTTTTTCAGAAACTGACATGTACGGCCACCTAAACAACACAGTCACCTTCGCATACTTTGAATATGCAAGGATCGAATACTTAAAGCACCTCGGCCATATGCAAGACTGGCTTGACCCGAACGGAACAACAATCCCAGTCGTTGCCGATCTCCAATGCGACTATATGAAACAAGTATACTTCGATGAACAATTGTCGATATTTGTAAAATCGGCATACGTGGGAAACAGCTCCGTCGACATCCATTATATGGCCAAAAATGCAAAGGGCGAATTGGTATTCACGGGAAGAGGAACGATTGTCCAAATCGATAGGACAACAGGTAAATCGGTACCTTGGAAAAGCGATCAAAAATCCGGCTTTTCCTTGTAAAATGATGAACCAGCCGGCACAGCCTAAACCATCTTCACATATTGTAAAGTGAACGTGGATAGGAGGGGGCGCGTCTTGACAGGAGAAATGAAAAACCGTTCTTTGCTAACAGCAAGGGAGCGAGAAATCTTTCATCTATTAGTGGATGATCATACGACGAAAGAAATCGCAGGACGGCTCGGCATTAGCGAAAAAACCGTCCGGAATCATATTTCGAATACCATTCAGAAATTGGGAGTATCCGGAAGGGCACAAGCGATTGTCGAATTGTTGCGATTAGGGGAACTGAAATTGAATTAAGCAAATCTATTGTCGTTCCTTGAAACCTGACTCGTTATGATCCGTCATATACATGAATATGCTCAGCTCCCTGAAAAAACATCAAATGCTTATTAACCTTTTTAAAACTGTTGCGTTATATGGCGAAAAAGGTGACAATAAGTAGACAGTATTCGTTTTCAGGGAGCTGGTATATGTGGCGGAACAAAACGCAATGAGTCTTGAAGGCGCCGAGAACATTGCTCGGATGGAAAAGGAACTTCGATATATATCCGGAATCATTAAACAGCAGGGCCGGAAAATATTAAGCAATTATACGATTACACCTCCCCAATTCATTGCTTTGCAATGGTTGTTCGAGCACGGGGACATGACGATTGGCGATTTGTCGAATAAGATGTATCTGGCATTCAGCACAACGACAGATCTTGTCGATCGCATGGAAAATAACAAGCTTGTAAAGAGGGTGCGTGATGACCAGGACCGCCGAGTCGTACGCATCCATTTATTGGGTGAGGGTGAACGCATCATCGAAGAAGTGATCGCCAAACGTCGGAAATATTTAAATGCAGTTCTCGAAGATTTTTCAGAAATAGAAATAAACGAGTTTTCCCGATTGTTGACAAAACTGCACAAAGAGATGATCAAAGATTGAAGATTTTGAATGAAGCACCAATCGGTGTCATTGATTCCGGTGTCGGCGGATTGACCGTCGTAAAGGAAATGCACCGTTTTTTACCTGATGAAACCATTATTTATATAGGCGATGATGCGCGTTGTCCATATGGGCCACGTTCAGTTGAAGAAGTGAAGGAATTTACAATGGAGATGGCTGTTGCACTTGCCGATATGGGTATCAAGATGTTGGTTATCGCTTGCAATACAGCTACCGCAGTTACCCTGGATATGCTTCGTGAACGGTTTCCGTTTCCTGTGTTAGGAGTTATTGAACCAGGAGCGAGGGCAGCAGTAGATGTATCATCTACAGGCAAAATCGCGGTATTAGGCACGGTCGGCACAATCAAAAGCAAGGCATATGAGAACGCCATCTCTTCTATTTCGAGGGATGCGGAAATTATTCCGTTAGCCTGTCCGGAGTTTGTTCCTCTCGTTGAAAGTGGTCAATACAAACAAATGGACATTCGGCCCGTCATGAAACAATCATTGGAGCCAATTGTCCATTTGGAGTTCGATACGGCCATTTTAGGCTGTACGCATTATCCGCTTCTGTATGATCAAATCCAAGAACAATTGCCGGTCGGCGTGAATATTGTATCGTCGGCATATGAGACAGTGCAGGACGTGGAGAGCACGTTATCCGGATTGGGTATTGCAAACATTCCTGGCGCACGGAAAGAGTCGATTTTTTACACGACAGGACAATTGGAAGGTTTCAAATCGATTGCAATCGACTGGCTCGGCATTGAAAATCCCGACGTCAGACATATTGTACTAGGGGAACCCGGCTGCCAATAAAGGCATCCGGGTTTTTGCTATGAAGAAAATGAATATGGTAAGATGGATGCTGAATTCAATTGTGGAGGGTGTATCCAATATGAGGCATGATGGAAGAACTGCAGATATGGGCAGACCGGTGACGATCGAGACGGATTATCTAATCCATCCTGAAGGATCAGTATTGATTTCTTTCGGTAATACGAAGGTGATTTGCACTGCGTCCATTGAGGAAAGGGTTCCGCCTTTTCTTAGAGGTAGTGGACAAGGCTGGGTGACTGCTGAATACTCTATGCTCCCTCGTGCTACGGGTCAGCGTACGCAACGGGAATCCTCGCGTGGCAAAGTGGGCGGAAGAACGATGGAGATCCAACGGCTGATCGGACGTGCGATGCGTGCTGTTACGGACCTTGGCGCTCTCGGCGAACGGACAATCTGGATTGATTGCGATGTAATCCAAGCGGATGGCGGCACGCGAACAGCTTCCATTACAGGCGCATTCGTTGCCATGAGCATTGCAGTCTCCAAATTGGTGAAGGAGAAGGGATTAAACCAATTCCCAATCAATGACTATTTGGCCGCAATCAGTGTAGGAAAGACGGATGAAGGTGTTTTGATCCTCGATCTTGATTATCCTGAGGATTCGGCGGCTGCTGTCGATATGAACGTCGTCATGACCGGGGCTGGGGAATTTGTCGAATTACAGGGGACGGGTGAAGAAGCGACGTTCACAAGAGAGGAAATGAATGGTCTCGTCGAACTTGCGGAATCGGGTATCCAACGTCTGATCGGCATCCAAAAGGAAGCGCTTGGTGAAATCGGTGCACTTATTCGCGGAAAGGATAATGAAGAACAATGAAAAAGATATTAATCGCGACGAACAATAAAGGGAAGGCAAAGGATTTCGAATCGCTTTTCGGCCCATATGGCTTCGAAGTGCAAACGTTGAATGACCTCGAACAGGATATCGATGTTGAAGAGACTGGAGTCACTTTCGAGGAAAACGCAGTCTTGAAGGCAGAGACGGTCTCGAAGCTGTTAGGCATAATGGTCATCGCGGACGATAGCGGACTGGAAATCGATAAGCTGCAAGGGGCTCCAGGCGTCTATTCTGCGCGTTATGCAGGTGAAGCGAAGAATGATGAGGCAAATATCGACAAAGTGCTGTCAGAGCTTCAGGGAGTGCCAGAAGAGGAACGTGCGGCACGGTTCCGATGCGTCCTCGCAGTCGCTGGTCCTGGAATTGAGACTGTCACATTTTCGGGAAGCTGTGAAGGTACGATTTTGGAAGAGAGAAGGGGCTCGAATGGCTTCGGTTATGATCCAATCTTCTATTCGCCGGAAAAAGGGCGGGCGATGGCAGAATTGTCACCGCAGGAAAAAGGGCAAATCTCACATCGAGGCGCAGCCTTAAGACAGTTGGAGGCACGTTTGCCGCAACTGCTGGATGCGTTAGGTGGACAGCAATGAAGATTATTGTGATGAGCGATTCGCATGGTGATGAGGAAACGGTGAAGACCGTTTCCGCGTTGCAGGCGGATGCTATTTTTCATTGCGGTGACAGTGAGTTATCTAGGGACAATCCGGTATTGCAAAATATCCATATCGTGAAAGGCAACTGTGATAGGGATCACCGTTTCCCGGACTCGGTCATCGTTGAAGTAGGCAACAGGAAGATTTGGATGGTGCATGGCCATGAGCATGATTGCAAACGGACAATGCTGCCTTTGTATTATGGCGCCCAGGAAATGGGGGCGGACATCGTCCTGTTCGGCCACTCCCATTCATATGCGGCTGAATTGAGGGAAGGAATATTATTCGTCAATCCAGGAAGCACATTGCTCCCAAGGTCTGGTAAACAGCCGACTTTCGCGGAAATTGAATGGGATGGCGGCTACCGGATTCTATTCAAAAATATGGCTATGGAAACAGTAATTACGGTGGAAATGAAAAATATCGCAAATTAGCATTGACTTTTCCAGCGAGCCTGCCTATAATAAAATTTGTCGTTAGCAATCAGTGGTTGCTAAACAACATGTCTCAGTAGCTCAGTTGGATAGAGCAACAGCCTTCTAAGCTGTGGGTCGGGGGTTCGAATCCCTCCTGGGACGTTTTTAAGTAAAAACTGAAAAAGTTAAGAAGTAAAAAGAATGACCTCAAACGTTCATAAAACGGCGTTTGCGGTCATTTTTTGTTTTTAGAGAATACGTTTAGAAACGATAGGAAATGAAATCTTTTTACATAAATTTACACCTTTCACGTATTTGCCATGTCCTCATATAATTGTATTGTTCGGTTAGCATCTTCTGTACGAAGCTCCTTAACAATATGAGCTTAGTGTTTGAGTGTGGTATCAATGGTTTTATGACCTAATCGCTCGGATACATAATAAATGGAAACTTTTCGATAAAAAAGGGGAGTGGACTAAAACAAACCATACATATAAAGGGAATCAAAACCATCCCTTATTAATAGAAAAAGAGACCGCTACACCCGTTGGACACCCACTGGTCGTCGGTCTCTTTCATTTGTGTGCAGATTTGAGCAAGGGCTATACTTGAATTTCCTTCCGTTTACTGGATGGGGGAATCCGTAATTCTTCACGATACTTAGTTATTGTCCGTCTTGAGATGGAAATTCCTTGTTCCGTATTAAAGTATTCCGCAATTTTCTGATCGGAATACGGTTTGTATTTATTCTCTGAGGCGATGAACTCCTCTAAAAGTTTCTTTACTTTTGTCTGGGAAATGCTGTCGCCATCCGATGTTTCCAGTTTAGAAGTGAAAAGAGTACGTAGCTCATACGTGCCATGAGGTGTTTGGATCACTTTATTGGCAGTCGCACGGCTCACAGTCGATTCATGCATTTCAATTTCTTCTGCCACTTCTTTCAATGTCAGAGGCTTTAATAAGGATAAGCCTTTCTCAAAGAAATTTTTCTGTTTATCCAACAGGACTGATACGATTTTAATAATCGTATTGCGCCGTTGTTCGATACTCGTTAACAACCATTGATAGTTTTTATAGTGTGTCTGCATATATTTTGATACATCATCTTTTGCCTGTAAGTATTGTGAATAATCCTTATTCAGCTGGATAGCTGGCAAATAGCCGTCATTCAACTGAAAAACGAACCTATCATCTTTCCATTCAACAATAATATCCGGTGACAAGAACTCCGTTGAGTAATCACAAGTGAATGAACAAGGTCGTGGATTCAGCGAGAGGATGAAGTCATGCAGCTCTTTCACTTCAACCATCGTAATCTTCATCTTGGATGCAATATCATTCCATTTCCGATCGGCTACCAGGTCTAAATGATGTTGTACCAGTTCTGCAGCCATTACATTCTCGGGATAAAGATAAGAAATCTGCAAAAAGAGACATTCCCTTAGACTCCGTGCACCGATACCGATCGGCCCCAACTGTTGAAGAAGATGAATGCCATTTTCAATCTGCTCTTCATTGAATTCCGATGAGCTTTCTGTATCGGTGAACGAGTCAGGCAAATAGCCGTTTTCATCAAGGTTATAGATGAGGTAACGTATCAATTTTTGTGTAAACCCGTCCGTATGTATGAACTTAGCATTCTCGTACAATTCATCCCGCATATTTTTACCTTTGCTATGAATCGCTTCTATCGGCATCTGTGAGGTGCGGGAAAATGAAAAGCGTTGGTTGACGCTTTCCTCATATCCATTGCGATTCTCTTTTTCCTTCAGTTCGATGAGTGGATTTTCCAACTCCTGTTGCCTAATATATTGTTCAAGCTCATGGGTTGTATATTGTAATAATTCAATGGCTTGCCTTAGTTCCATAGTCATCAGTAGACTAAGCTCTTGTCGCTGCTGGAGAACAAGCTTCATGAGTACTGTCCCCTCCTTATGAATGCTACAAAATGTAAGCGTTTGCAATTGTGTGAGTATTATTATAGCACAAATAAAGGGTAACATCGATGTGGAATGTGAATGTTCAAATAAGAGGAAGCCATATAAAAAAAACTTGCATGCAAGGGGAGGGAAGTAGTAAAATCGCTAACCATCCTTCCCATTCAAGGGCATTAAAGAATCTGCATTGGTCCTAGGAAGGAAGTCAATACTTCCACATTCCCGTCCTCATTGATGTATCCTTTACAAATGAAAAGACCGCTCTTTGTCAATGTTTGACAAGGAACAGTCTTTCCTTTCTGTCACTATATGTAGATCACTCGTTTGAACAAAATTCGCGGATTAACCTAGAGGCTTTCGATTGGCTGATAGCTAAATCGCTTGCAACGCCTCGAGTCGAACCGTGTTTTGCATATGATCTTTTAATTAATGTTCGAGTAACTTCGGTGATTGCATTGTCAAGTGAATTAGGATGTATAAGTTCGGGAACTTCCTTCACTTCTTCTGTAATCACTAGCGGTAAATCGGTTACCTCAATGATCGAGTCACTCGTAATTACTAGGCGTTCCATTAAATTTTCCAACTGACGGACATTACCAGGCCAAGAATAATGGAAAAGTACTTGTAAACAACGTTCGGAAATCGCTTTGTTTACATTGTATTTGCTATTGAATTTATTTAAAAATCGATACGTCAAAGGAATAATATCATCCTTTCTCTCAGCTAAAGTCGGCATGTGAATATCAATCACATTTAGACGATAATATAAATCCTCCCGGAATGTTTTATTTCGAATCATCTCCTCCAAGTCTTGATTGGTTGCGGCAATAATACGGATATCAACCGTTTTACTAGTATTGCTCCCAATGGGTATAAATTGTTTGTCTTGTATAACTTGCAATACTTTCGCTTGTAACGGCAACGCCAATTCTCCGATTTCATCCAAAAAGATAGTCCCAGTATCAGCCGTCTCAAATAGACCTGTTTTTCCACCTTTATTGGCCCCGGTAAAGGATCCGCTCGTATAACCAAATAATTCGGATTCCAACAAATCTGCAGGAATTGCTGCACAGTTTACATTTAAAAAAGGTCCTTTATTTCGATTACTAATATTGTGTAAATGATGGGCGATGACCCCTTTTCCTGTCCCTGATTCTCCGTGTATTAAAACGGTGGAGTCAGTGGGAGCGATTTTCTCGCAAAATTGTAAGATCTTCCTAAATTTTTCATCGTTTGCAATGATAATTTCGTGCAGATCATGATTTTGGGCCTCTTCGATTTGTTGTTTATTCATTGTAATCATTTGTTTAAAAACCTGGATTTCAGTTGACGTAATGACAATATAATCAATGTCTTGAGCCTCATTGAGAATTGGAAATGCTCTCGTTAATAGCTCTGCGCCAATATAGGTTTGCTGTCTTATAGAAACGGGTTCTTTCTTTTCAAAAACCTCTGGAAGGACGGAAGGTGCCCAATAGCCTTTATCCAAAAAATCATTATTCAACTTTCCAAGGACATCATCTTTTTTTAGACCATAGTGCTTTTCGCAATTTTTATTAACATAGACAATACGCGTATTGCGATCGACTACATAAATTTCATCAGAGGAATAATCTAATATTTTTAAAAAGGACTCTAATGTCAAATCGCTATTTTTTAACTTTTCATTCTCTGGCATGAAACCACCCCTTAAAGGTTAGTTGAGTCAAATTTGGGTAAACACGTTTTTTTGTTGAGTCAATTTTGAATAAATTATAGCATGTTTTTAAATAAAATAGGAGATTGAGATAGAATTTTATGATTTTTTCAAACTTGGCATGCAAGTTGCATAACTGTTTAACAACGTGATCAAGATATGCATTTTGTAAGATCACGTCATCAAGAGCAATCGGTTTTAACACCAAAGCAAACAAGGAGGCAAAGTTATGGATCATTCTGAAGTTATGGATATAACAATAATTGGTGGTGGACCAGTAGGATTATTTACTGCTTTTTATGCAGGATTGCGTCAAACATCGGTAAAAATTATTGAGAGCCTACCCCACTTAGGTGGGCAATTATCCGCCCTTTATCCAGAAAAATACATTTACGATATTGCCGGTTTCCCAAAGGTCGGTGCGCAACAGCTTGTGGACCAACTCATCGAGCAAATGAATCAATTTGAAACGACAATTTGTCTGGGAGAATCTGTTGAAGAAGTTGAAAAAGGTGATAACGGTATTTTCAAACTAACAACAAACGAAGGTGTTCACTATACGCGAACGATTATTATTACAGCGGGGAATGGGGCTTTCCAGGCGCGAAAAATGAATATTATCGGAGAAGACAAATTCCAAAATACAAATCTTCATTACTTCGTAAACAATATGAACCAATTTAAAGATAAAAAAGTCGTGCTATTCGGCGGCGGCGATTCAGCGGTTGACTGGGCATTAATGTTAGAACCGATTGCAGAAAAAGTGACACTCGTCCATCGACGAGACAAATTCCGTGCTCATGAGCATAGTGTTGAACTTTTACGACAATCGAAAGTCGACATTGTCACACCGTACGTTCCAGTCGAACTCATTGGCGATGAAAAAATTGAAGGCGTTATCATTCAAGAAACAAAAAATAGTGAACAGCTGGAACTTGAAGTAGATGATGTTCTTGTGAACTACGGTTTCGTTTCATCATTAGGTCCGATTAAAAGTTGGGACTTGGAAATTGAAAAGAACTCAATTGTTGTGAATTCAAAAATGGAAACGAATATCGAAGGCATTTATGCAGCAGGAGATATTTGCACCTATGACGGAAAGGTAAAACTTATTGCAAGCGGGTTTGGTGAAGCGCCGGTTGCTGTCAGTAATGCAAAAGTCTATATTGATCCGACTGCTAAAGTACAACCACTTCATAGTACATCTGTTATGGGAGAGCAAGAAACGAATAAGAAAAAAGATCAGGTAAGTGTCTAAATTTAGTTTTAAGGAGGATTTCTAATGGCGACATACACAATGGTAGATCGTAGTACTTGTATTGCCTGTGGTGCCTGTAATCCCAATGCTCCAGATCTGTTTGAATACACAGAGGATGGATTGTCCTATGCGTTATTAGATGGCAATGAGGGCATTACGGAAGTACCCGAAGATTTAATTGAGGATTTGGAAGATGCTATAGAAAGTTGCCCAACCGACTCGATTAAGATGTCTGACACACCATTTAATTGTCAAAGGGTCGAAGCGAGTTAAACTAAGAAACAACAATTTAAAATCTAAAATGAGAGTTAGGGGAGACGGAATAATGGCTTACAACAAAGTACAAAACGCAACAAACAGGACGTTTGAAAGAACAATGACATATGACATGTACACAGATCCAAAAGTATTAGAGAAAGAAAGAGAGCTTATTTTTGACAAGACATGGCATCTTGTCGGTCATGTAAGCCAAGTAGAAAAAGCAGGGCAGTTTTTTACAGCTGAAGTGATGAACGAGCCAATTATCATCATGCGCGGGACAGACGAAGTGTTGCGTGCATTTTATAATGTATGCCCGCACCGTGCAACAAAGCTTGAAAAGAATGAATTTGGTAAAAAGAAAATTTTGCAATGTATGTATCATGGCTGGACATTCAAAACAGATGGTAAGTTGAACAAAGCCCCAAACTTCCGTGGAGAAGAAGAAGCGTGTGTTAAGGATGCTTGCTTGCGATCTGTCAGAATGGAAGTACTTGAGTCTTTAATTTTCGTTAACTTGGATGATGATGCCAAGCCGCTAAGTGAGTCTTATGGAGATTTCTTTGACCGCTTAAGTAAGTTCGAATTTTTAAGTGATTTAAAACGTACTCACCGTAAGACACGTATTTTTAAATCAAACTGGAAAGCTTTTATCGATAACTACCTAGAGTGTGACCACTGTCATGTTGCACACCCTAGCTTCGTCGATACATTGGATATGGATGACTATCAAATTATTACATGTGAGAACTACTCCTTCCAGGGATCTATTGTGAAACCGGACAAACAATACGGTGAAGTCGATCTGAATGAATCAGAAATGCAAGGCGGTTCGTTCTTCTGGCTATGGCCGAACCTCATGTTAACATTCTATCCTGGACCAGGGAATATGGCATCGATCGAAATGATTCCAATCGATCACGAAACGACAATGGCTGTGTACACGTATTACTTCCGTGAAGATAGCTTGGATAAGATTTCCCAAGAAGAAAAAGACTTGATGACATTTGCTGAACAAGTTCGTTCAGAGGATATTGAGCTTGTTGAACTGGAGCAAATTGGTTTCCGTTCCCGTGCATTTAACAGAGGTCGTTTCTCTCAATCGGAACAAGCAATTGTACAATTCCACGAAATGGTATTGGAGGCCCTCGATGAATAAGATACTCGATCGAACAGCGAAAAAATATCTATTGATTAATGGTGAAAAAGTGGAGACAGCAAATTACGCTCCACTTTACTCCCCGTATTCACGTGAACAAATCGCTGATATTGCGATGGCAGATGCAACGTTGACAAAACAAGCCATTACAGCTGCATATGAAGCAAAAGACATCATTGGCGAAATGCCTGCTTATCAACGAGCGCAAATTCTAGAAGATGTTGTAAAAATCTTAACGGATAGAGCCGAAGAAGCTGCAACCATCATTTCCACGGAATCGGCAAAACCAATCGTATTTGCAAAAGCAGAAGTGGCAAGAACAATTGAGACGTACAAGTTTTCCGCAGAGGAAGCGAAACGAATTCAAGGCGAAACGATTCCATTCGATGCGGCAAGCGGCGGTGTGGGACGAATCGGTTATACGATCAAAGAGCCGATCGGTGTCATTGGCGCAATTACGCCGTTCAACTTTCCGTTGAATTTAGTTGCACATAAAGTTGGACCTGCGATTGCAGCGGGTAATTCAATTGTATTGAAACCAGCTTCACAAACGCCACTTTCGGCTCTATTCATTGCAGAAGTGTTCGAGGAAGCCGGATTACCAGCAGGAGTTCTAAACGTTGTAACAGGTCCTGGCGGTGTTGTCGGGGAAGCGATGGTAGAAGATGACCGTGTGAAAATGGTGACATTTACAGGGAGTCCACGCGTCGGCATCGGCATTAGCAATAAAGCGGGCTTGAAAAAAACGACATTGGAGCTCGGTTCAAATTCCGCTTTAATTATCGACAAGGACGTTGAAATCGACGAAATCATTGACCGTTGTGTGATGGGTGCGTTTTCGAACCAAGGGCAAGTGTGTATCTCTTTACAACGCGTATATGTTCACGAAGATCGATACGAGGAGTTTGTCGAGAAGTTTGCAACTGCAACTAAACAATTGAAAATGGGTGATCCGCTCGACTCGGAAACGTATATATCTTCGTTAATTACACCTGGTGAACTGGAACGTACACTCGGTTGGATTGAAGAGACGAAACAGAGTAATGCAACAATTCTTACAGGTGGGGAAGCGCAGGATGGTATACTTGAACCGACGATCATCACAGATGCGGATTCATGCTTAAAAGTATCATGCCAAGAAGTCTTTGCACCAATTGTTGTTGTGAACAAAATAGCCTCTGTTGAAGAAGCGGTGAACCTTGTGAATGACTCCCAATTTGGTTTACAAGCAGGCATCTATACAAATAATGTGAAACACGCATTGTACGCTTCTAAAAAGCTAGAAGTGGGTGGTGTGATGATCAATGACGTACCAACGTATCGAGTTGACCAAATGCCATATGGAGGTTTGAAAGATAGTGGGACAGGCCGTGAAGGAATTAAGTATGCCGTAGAAGAGATGACAGAGTTAAAACTAATCGTTTGGAATCAAGGATAAGGGTGAAAAAACGTGACGAATATATATAAGATCGCTGTAATTGCAGGGGATGGCATAGGTCCTGAAGTAATTGATCAGGGAATTAAAGTACTAAACAAGGTAGCAGAGCTGGACGGTAGTTTCCAATTTGACTTTACACATTTTCCATGGGGTTGTGAATATTACGCCGAGCATGGCCGGATGATGGCGGAAACCGGGATTGAACAATTAAAACAATTTGATGCGATCTACTTGGGCGCTGTCGGTTTTCCAGGCGTCCCCGATCATATTTCCTTATGGGACTTGTTGTTGGTCATCCGTAAGAGTTTCGATCAATACGTGAATATTCGTCCCGTGAAGCTATTGAGAGGTGCGCATTGCCCGTTAGCAGATGTCAATCGTGAGGACGTTGACATGTTGTTTATCCGTGAAAATACGGAAGGGGAATATTCTGGCGCAGGTGACTGGTTATTCAAAGGTCAAGAAAATGAAGTTGTGCTACAAAATGGTGTCTTTTCACGTAAAGGGACGGAGCGAATTATTCGTTACGCATTTGAAACTGCGAAAAAACATGGACGCAGCTTAACAAGCATTAGTAAAGCGAACGCTCTAAACTATTCAATGGTCTTCTGGGATCAAGTTTTTGAAGAAGTAAGTGCGGAATATCCAGAAGTGGAGACGGCCGCTTATCTAGTAGATGCGGCAGCAATGCTCATGATTACAGATCCTAAACGATTTGAAGTCGTCGTTACATCGAATTTATTTGGTGATATTTTGACGGATATCGGGGCTGCTCTGGCAGGTGGTATTGGCCTTGCAGCTGGCGCGAATGTGAATCCAGAGCGTGAGTTCCCGTCCATGTTTGAGCCGGTTCATGGATCTGCACCGGATATCGCTGGAAAGGGTATTGGAAATCCATTGGCTTCCATTTGGTCCGCCAGTCAAATGCTAGACTACTTTGGACACGAGAATTATGGCAAACTCGTTATAGACGGAATTGAAGAACTGCTATTGCAGAACACGATATTAACACCAGATATGAAAGGGACGGCCTCCACCTCTGAAGTCGGAGATCGTTTGGTCGGCATAATTGCTGAAATGATGCCTGCTCGTGTATAAGTGATTGTGATTGCTATCGGTGTGATTTTTCACGCCGATAGTACATTTGTAGACATCTTCAATTGTTTCAACATTCGGCTAAATCAAAGAGAGATATTAATAGGAGTGAATGCATGAGAGGCAATACGATTGACAAACAGATTCTGAGTATCGCATTGGCATTGGTGGCACTATTAACAGTCCCGATTTTGATTAATCCCGAAAAAGGTACTGCTTTTTTAAAAACGGTTTTGAATACGATTACAATCAATTTTGGACCCTTATATTTATGGGCCTGTTTGGGCATATTCGGTTTTTTACTTTGGATAGCATTCGGTAAGTATGGAAAAGTAAAGTTAGGTAGTGGCAAGCCCGAGTTTTCTACGTTTAGCTGGCTAGCCCTGATCTTTACTGCTGGAATCGGTTCTGGGATTATGTATTGGGGTATTATTGAATGGGCTTACTACTATTCAAGTCCACCCTACGGACTCGATCCTCTGAGTGTGGAAGCGGCCAGTTTTGCTTCTACATATGGCATGTTCCATTGGGGGTTCTCAGCTTGGGCAATTTACTGTGTTCCGTCAATCCCGATTGCGTACGCTGTCTATATTAAGAAGCATACGTCCTTCAGACTAAGTACGGCATGCCGTGGGATTATCGGCGATCGTGCAGACGGGATTGTAGGAAAAATCATTGATATTTGCTTCATGTTTGGACTGATCGGTGGAATTGGAACATCTTTAGCATTAGGTACACCGCTCTTAGCCGAAGGAATCCATCATTTGTTCGGTGTGGAGAAAACGCTTACACTGAATTTAGGTATTGTCGTATCGTTAATGGTTTTTTTCTCAATCTGTCTTTATTTCGGACTGAAGAAAGGGTTAAAGCTGTTAAGTGACTGGAATTTGTATTTATATATGGCGATTGCCGTATTTATCTTCATTTTCGGTCCGACGGCCTTTATCGTTGCGAGTTTTTCAGAAAGCGTTGGAGTGTTGTTTCAAAACTTCTTTAGGATGAGTCTCTATACTGATCCAGTCGGAAAATCTGGTTTTAGTGAGTCGTGGACATTATTTTATTGGGGTTGGTGGTTTTCTTACGCACCATTTACGGGTATGTTTGCTGCTCGAATTTCTAAGGGGAGAACCATTAAATCGCTTATTATTGGGCAATTGGTGGGCGGTACGTTAGGATGTTGGTTGGCGTTCGCGATTTTTGGCAACACGAGTATGTTCTTCGAAATAACAGGTCTCGTCCCTGTATTGGACATTCTTCAAAATGAGGGTGCTCCTGCAGCCATTCTTGCGTCGTTGAATGCACTTCCGTTGGGCGGTATTGTGCTTGTCCTGTACTTACTTGTGGCAGCGATTTTCCTTGCGACGACCGTTAACTCTGCAGCCTATACATTATCAGATGTCGCTTCTCAAAACTTACAAGCAGGTGAAGAGCCTGCTCGCTGGTACCGAGTGTTTTGGGGAATACTGTTAACTAGTATCTCAATCGTTCTAATGTACGGCGATGGGTTAGAAGCGTTGCAGACACTATCCGTCATTACTGCATTACCGTTAGTATTTATCATGTTGTTAATGATTGCTTCATTTGTTAAATGGATTAGAGTAGATTATGACACAATCATTCAGGAACAAGAAAACGCTGTAACTGATTGTTCACATTCGGAAGAGGAACAAGTTCCAGTTGAGAAGAAACGGAAGCGTTCGGATAAAGCACCGATTCTTTCAAAAACTAGATTCGAAAATTAAAACGGCCCATATGAATATCCCTAATCATGAATTGCATCCCAATTGTTAGATTATTATCTGACAAGTGGGATGCTTTCCTTAGGGGGGAACTAGCGATGCAAGTGATTCAGGAATGGGAAGGTTTGTTAAATGGGAAGAATACCATCTGAAAGCAAGCCAAAAGGGAACAGAACAAGAAATTTCTCAAGAGGAAATAGAATGGTTAAATAAGAGGATTGAATCTCATGACAAATGAAGAAAGTTCCAAACAAAAAAAGGTTATCGTTATAGAACTTTAATTTAGCGCACTAAAGCATGTAAATAGTAGAACGTAAAATCATTTTACACAAATTTTACACATGGGAACGCATGAATAATCAATGTTAATATGGGGTTATAGAAGTCCTCATGGGACGTTTTTAAGTGAAAACTGAACAAGTTAAGAAGTAAAAAGAATGACCTCAAACGTTCATGAAACGGCGTTTGAGGACATTTTTTGTTATTAGAGAATACGTTTAGAAACGCCCCCACTAAAGCGTCTCATCTAATTTCTGGATCTTTGAGTTGGAAATTAAATATACATCGCCTAAAATGTCGATTTTATCTCCCTTTACACGTACAGCGCAATCTTTGTTCGACGCATAAATATTCATTTCTTCTGATAAGGGAGACAGTTCGCTTTGAACCAGCACGAGATTATTTTCAAGATCAAAATGAGAAAGGACGGAAAAATCGTCAAGGCCGATTCCCTCGTAAACAGAGCTTATTTCAACTTTATATCCAAAGTTTTTCGAGCATAACCATTTAGCGGACATGTTGATCGCACCAGCGCTTGCTCCCATGACTACGGCTCTGCTCTCTTTAATTATATTTGGCAATTCATATTCCGTCAAAAAACCATTTTGTTTAAGAGTATTTCCACCCAATAAGAAAATGACTGAAGCATTTTGAATTAACGCAGAGGCATCTTCCTTCTGTACGTGATAATTAATTAAATGATATTCATCAAACATAATGTCGGCCTGGTCAAGCCATGATCGTTCAGTAGCACCATCATCTTCATAAAAAAATGGATTCGAGCTAATCATTACAAGCGATTTTCTATCTGTTATATCCTCTTGTAGCGCCACTTCCAAATTTCTCGGAAAACATTTGTTAAACCAACCTAAATAATAGTGTGTTTTCATAAGTACCCCCGTAGCAAAGTGAAAATAACATTAACTCCCTGCGTATTCATTCTGTATTCTAAAACTCTCAATCTTCGGTTGTGCGCCGTGCAACTTCACCTATAATGGAAGCAAGCTCCCTCGGGCGCGACCACATTGGCCAGTGGTGTGTCGGTAGATCAATGTAGGTAACATTATGCAACTCTTCAAGACCGCTCATCCAACCTTTTTCGACAAAAGATTTAATCTTATCAGACGTATGTGCCGTGCAAATAACGGTGCTTGGTACATCGAGTCGCCTATCGTTGACCAATACAGGCGCATCGCGCACTGCACCACCCGGTTCGGGAACCGCTCGTTGCTCTAGGAGGGTACGATGTTCATCGCTCATCCCGCTAATGTCGGCCTCGTCAAGTTCCTCCCATGAAGGTAACGGCATCTCGACACCATCAAACTCTGGATTCATCGCATCCTTTTCGGGGAAGCTGTCAACATAAACCATAGCCGCAATCCGCTCAGGCATGCGGTCACTCACAGCGTATCCTGTGGCACCGGTTGCACTGTGAACAGCGAGCACGACAGGCTCCCCAGCTGATTCCACAGCATCACATATCGCGTCAACATGGTCGGACAGTTTAATAGAAGACCGATCGGTATCATTTGATTCGAGACCGGGTAGCGTCAAAGGCCGGACATTGTAACCATTGGACCGAAGGACTTCTGTAACATCATCCCACGCCCATGCGCCGAGCCAAAAACCGGGCACCAAAATGATCGGTGCTGCATTTGAATTTTTCTTGTTCATGAACATTTCTCCTTTGTAATTTAGTTGAAATTCAGCATGATGTGCCACTTCCTTGTGTTGAACAAAGGCTAGTCTCCATTTGGGTCAAGTATTCCTATTAAAGTATTTCTATCTTACTATTTAAAACTCCTGCCTTTTTGCTATTGTTGCTATCCTTATTACATTTTTTTGTTTTCGAGGATGCGCTAGAATGAGCAAATTATAAAGGTGATATGGCGTTTAAAAGTTTGAGATCTGCTAATGTCGTTTTAATCTAAATAGAAAATGACAATTATGTTAACTATATAGCAATAATTTTACTTCGGGAGTCAATGTCCTCTATACTTTATGTGAAGGAATTCACAAGATGTGTGTTTCTATTGGAGGTCATTATTTAATGGTAGGGCTTATGGAATTGGTAAAAGAGCAGAAGGGGAAGCTTGCTATTATTGTTCTTTCGGCAATCTTGTCTGGTGTCGCAATCATTGCACAGGGCTATTTATTTGTCACGATTGTCGATCGTGTTTTTTTGCAGGGGAATTCCTTTTATCAAGTTGCCCCCTATTTGCTATGGCTGATCATCGCTCTTTTTGCACGTATCCTATTTACTTATTTTAGTGGCAGAAGTGGGATTAAGATGGCAACTACAGCAAAAGGTTATCTTCGTAAATCCTTATTGCATAAATTCTCAACCAGTCCGATGCAAGCATCGCTGGAAGGACAATCCGGTGAAAAAGTGAGTGTCATGATGGATACGGTTGATGAAACTGATCGTTATTTTAGCAGTTATATTCCGCAAGTCGTTCAGTCAAGTATTATTCCAATTATGATCTTAATTTTTATTTTTATAGAGCATGCTGCAACCGGTGTCATCATACTGGTTACTGCGCCATTTATCCCTTTGTTCATGGTGTTGATTGGCATTCGGACGAAAGATAAATCGTTAGAGCAGGTAGATAAAATGGCGGCGTTTTCGGGGAAATTCCTTGACACACTACAGGGCTTGACGACGCTAAAACTGCTCGGTCGATCGAAGCAGCAAAAGGAAATCATTGAAAGAAGCAGTCTTGATTTTCGGGATGCGACAATGGTAGTACTGAAAACGGCTTTTGTGAATTCGCTAGTACTTGAATTTATTTCAATGCTGAGCATGGGGTTAATCGCGTTAGAAATTGCGATTCGGATGATCGTTTTTCAGGATCTTTCCTTTTTTACAGGCTTCCTCATGCTCATTCTTGCGCCAGAGTTTTTCGCAAAGCTAAAAGAGCTGGGCAGTGCGTTTCACAGTGGGCGTGAAAGTATGGGGGCTGCTCAAAAGCTGGAAAACGAACTGGCAGACATAGCAAAACCAGTTACTTTTGGAAAAGAAGATTTGAATACGGATGCACCGCCAGAAATCAAACTCGTTTCCGCACACTTTAGTTACGGGGAAGATGCTTTTACATTGAAGAATGTTTCAGCAATAATCCGTCCCTATGAACAAGTTGCGATTGTAGGGAAAACGGGATCAGGAAAATCGACGCTTTTACATGTGATAGCTGGTCTAGTTTCTTTATCCGAAGGGGAAGTAATTGTAAATGGAAAATCACTATCAAATTATAAGGAAAAAGATTGGTTTGATCAGTTGAGTTATATATCACAAGACCCTTATTTATTTTCCGGCACAATTGCCGAGAATATTGCCATTGGTGGACGAAGTGATGCCACTCGTGAAGAAATTGAATCAGCAGCTGAAAAAGCGGGGATTTCTGAGTTGGTGGAATCACTTGAACAGGGTTATGATACGCCAATTGGTGAAGCGGGTCGTGGGCTTTCTGGCGGGGAAAAACAACGGGTGGCGATTGCGAGGGCATTCTTAAAGCGTCCATCTGTCATTCTGTTTGATGAGCCGACGACAGGATTGGATTTGCAGACCGAACGAATTTTGCAATCATCCATTCAAGAACTGTCAAATGACTCAACAGTGATTACGGTTGCCCATCGTCTGCATACGATCAGAAATGCGGATAAATTACTGTTCCTTGAAAATGGAGAACTCCAAGCAATTGGTTCCCATGATGACCTATTGGAATCCGTTGTTGCCTATCGCAACATGGAGTCTGTTCAGCAGGGAGGACCGATGTGATGAAGGATTTAGGAATGATTATTCGAGTATTACTTATGGAAAAGAAAGATACAGTGCTTTCAATTATTTTTGGATTCATCGCAGGAATTACGGCAGTCGCTTTATTTTCTGCCAGCGGTTACTTGATTTCAAAATCAGCACTTTCACCGCCGCTATACACATTGATGATACTCGTGGCATCGGTAAAACTCTTAGGGATCTTCTCCGCGCTGAGCCGCTACGGGGAAAGATATTTTTCCCACCGAGGAACATTTACAATGCTAAGTAACCTGCGTGTTTCGTTTTATCGGAAATTAGAACCACTAGCTCCTTCGATTTTCGGAAGGTATAGGAGTGGGGATATACTTGCAAGGATCGTTGGCGATATTGAAACTTTGCAGAACTTTTTCTTGCGTGTGTTATATCCGCCTGTTGTTTTATTATTGATTTTTTTCAGTACGATTTTTTTTACGACAATCTTTTCAATTGAAATTGCCTTAATTTTATTTGTCGGTCTTTTAGTAACTACATTAGTTGTCCCAGCCTACTTTGCATACAGGCAAAGTAGAGTAGATCGTAAAGTGAGAGAAGTCCGCGGTGATCTATCGACTGCTGTTACTGAATTCCTATTTGGCTTTCGGGATTTAAAGATTTATCAGCAATTAGAGGGACAGGAGGAGAAGCTTCTTGAAGCTTCGGATGCTTACGTAAAGGAACAGGAACGTGAAAATGTCCATAAATTATTCAGTGAGGCTACCAATACATTTGTCTCCTTGCTAGTGACAGTTTTCGTATTAGGGGTAGGCGCTTATTTAGTAGCGGGTGGGAAGCTCGATGGCATATTTTTAGCCATGCTTGTCATGATCTCGCTGACTGTTTTTGAAAATACAACACCCATGGCAGCTTTCCCAAGTCATTTTCAAGATAGCAAGCAAGCATCGTCAAGACTCGTTTCAGTTGTGAAAAGTGAAAAATCCATTGAAACTGCCAATAAACAAGAGTTTCATACTCATGCTGCACCACAAGTGGAAATAAACAATGTGACATTTTCTTTCCCAGATGAGTTGCGTCCTACGCTGAAAAATATCTCAATAAAGCTCGAGCCGGGGTCCAAAACAACAATCGTTGGACCAAGTGGGTCAGGAAAGTCTACATTACTACAGCTGATTTTAAATCTACACCAAGTAGATGACGGTAATATTTTGCTTAATCATATGCCACTTCATTCTTTCACGGAGGAAAGCGTTTGGGAACATACGAATGTCGTTCTCCAATCCAATCACTTCTTCTTTGGAACGATTCGCAGCAATTTGCAAATTGCGAAAGAGGATAGTAGTGATGTTGAAATGGAAATGGTTTTGAAAAGAGTGGATTTGGAGCACTTTTTATTGGATGATCCAGTGTTGGAGAAAGGCAATAACTTATCGGGTGGGGAAAAGCAACGCCTTGCGATCGCGAGGGCAATGCTTAAAAATGCATCCCTTTGGTTATTGGATGAACCAACCTCATCGCTGGATGCATTAACTGAAGCTGAAATTTACGAACATCTTTATACCGAAGCGAAAGATGATACAGTTGTGCTCGTCAGTCATCGCCTGACAGGGCTCGAGAAAATGGATCAAATTATTGTTATGAATCAAGGGGAAATTATTGAGTCAGGTACATTTAATGAATTGATGTGTCTTAAAGGATATTTTTACGAAATGAAAATGATTGAACAAAGTGTATTTGCGTAAATAAAGTGGTAAGCGGCGAGGTCTCTAGCCGTAAGCGGGGAAGCGATCAAACGTTGAAGTACAACGTTATGAATCGCTTTTTTCTTTGCAGGGATTGCGTTTGAAAACGATTGAAATTGCAATGCTGTGATATAATTTCCCCAGAAGATGGTTTCAATTAATAGGAGACATTGTATGTTGAATAAGAATTTAACCCAAAAGGGATATAAAATCGATGTGTCGGCTTTACTATTGACGGCTTTATTGACTGCGGTTGCGGGGGAGCTTAAACTCATTCCGTTTTATGGTGAGTCGTTCCGCTTCAGTTTAGGCAGTATCACTTTCTTTCTGCTCCTGCTGATCCGGCCGGCAGGCCCTCTTCCGTTGACAGGGCTTGTGACCGGCTTGACTGTTGTTGCTTTCCGGACCGCTGTTGAAATGATGTCGACGTCCGCTTCCTTCTTGGAAAGCATCCAGCATCATTTGCCTATCTTGTTGTATTATGTTGTATTTTCGCTAGGTTTTCATATTGTCCGTCTTGACAAATATCGTACTGCTCCGCTTTTATTAGGCGCATGGGCAGCTTTATTTGAGTTTCTCGGGAACGGTGCAGAAAACATAATGCGAATCTTTATGCTGAACCGTGACGGTTTAATGTGGAAAGATCTGGCGTTGATTGCCGGCGTAGCGATGTTGCGCAGCTTTTTTGTTGTTGGTCTTTATAGTTCCATTATGCTGTCTGAGCAGAAAAAGCGCGTTAAGGAAATGCTCGACATTGGTTCTAATTTATATGCGGAATCGCTTTATTTGCAGAAGTCGATGAATCATATTGAACAAGTAACGGCCGCCAGCCATGACTTGTATCGCAAGCTGAAGCATAGGAATCTACATGACTTGAGTGTCCAAGCACTAGCCATTGCACAAGATATCCATGAAGTGAAAAAAGATTCTCAGCGTATACTTTCAGGATTGTCTAATATTACAAAAGAAAATAGCACGGATTTCTTTCTTTTATCCGATCTGTTTGAGCTTGTCAGAACATCGAATCGAAAATATAGCGAATTATTGAAGAGGGATATCGATTTCCGTCTGACGATGACAGTCGATTATGAAACGGATCAGCATATCCCGCTATTGGCTTTATTGAACAATGTGACAGCCAATGCTGTTGAATCGATTATACATACGGGTGTTGTTGCCATTCATGTGTTCGAGGAAGCGGATAATCTGTGCATCACGATTCGGGATACAGGCAAAGGGATTCGAAAAGAAGATATCTCTATTCTCTTCGAACCGGGCTTTACAACGAAGTTTAATGAACAAGGCGTGGCGGCGACAGGCATCGGCCTTTCCCATGTCCAGCAGATTATTCAAATGTTTCAGGGGGAAATCCATATTGAAACTCCGGAAAACGGAACAGTTTTCCAAATACGGATACCTTCCCATACTTTAGTAATGAGGTGATCTATTATGCGTTATTTTATCGTAGATGATGATTTGGCATGTAGGAGAATGCTTGAACAAGTTATCAAAGAAGAGGAGCTTGGCTATGTATCGGGCGAGGCGGAAAATGGGGTGAAGGCGCTTGCCCCCATACTGTCTACACAGCCTGACGTAGTCCTGATCGACTTTCTCATGCCGGGACTTGATGGTATCGAAACGATGGAGCAATTGAAAGAGCAAGGATTCCGTGGGCAGTTCATCATGATTTCACAAATCGTGAATAAGGAAATGGTCGGCGAGGCGTATGAAAAAGGTGTGGAGTTCTTTATCCATAAACCGATTAATCGAGTAGAAGTACGAAGTATTTTATTGAAGACAAAAGACAACTATTTGCTTCAGCAATCGCTGCAAACAATCCGCGAATCGTTAGCAAATATCGGTGCGGTTACCGAACGGCCGATACAGCAAAGTGTGAGGGATATCGTTCGATCCATTTTAAATGATATGGGGATTATTGGAGAAGCGGGAAGTGATGACATCATTGCCATTATGGACTTGCTGATGCAACAACAGGAACGGACGCCGCAGTTGCCGCCGTTAAAAGCATTATATGAGGCTGCCGCGCGCGGAATGGCAAATGTCGATATTGCAAAAGAAAGCAAAGCGATTGAGCAGCGGATCCGCCGGACGATCCTAGCCGCGGTCAATAACCTTGCATCAATGGGAGTCGTCGATTATACGTCACCGCAATTCGAATATTATGCACCACGCTATTTTGACTTCCAGGACATTCGCCTTCGGATGAAACAAATCGAAGATGATCTTCCAACCTCTTCACGCGTGAAAATCAATATTAAGAAGTTCCTTCAAGTTCTCTATATTGAAACGGCTGAAAGATATAAGAAATAATGAATATTTTACCTGCAAAATAAATAATAATTACTTTGTCGGATTTTGTCGGATTCGATAAGTCCTCCTTACACTAGTAAAAAGTGAGAAAACGCTTTCATTGGTAGAATAGGGAGGCAACTATATGAAAAAGAAATTTAGAATTCCTTTAGCTTATCAAATACTTATCGGATTAATAGCGGGAATCATCGTCGGGGCAGTCTTTTATGGCAACCCCGCAATTGAAACGTATTTACAGCCACTTGGTACAATCTTTATTAACATGATCAAAATGATCGTTGTGCCGATCATCGTTTCAACATTGATCGTTGGCGTTGCAGGAACTGGCGATTTGAAGCAATTAGGGAAACTTGGCGGAAAGACAATGCTCTATTTCCAAATCGTTTCGTTAGTTGCAATACTTGTCGGTTTATCCGCTGCGAATATTTTCAAGCCGGGTGAGGGCATTGATATGTCGACGTTGGCAAAAGGCGATATCGACTCATATGTCCAGACGACTGAAAGTGTTCAGAACGAAGGATTCATGGACGTTCTCGTAGGCATCGTGCCAAGTAATATTATTCAATCGATGGCATCGGCAGATATGCTTGCGGTAATTTTCTTCTCCGTATTGTTCGGATTGGGAGTTGCTTCCATCGGTGAAAGAGGAAAGCCTGTACTTGCCTTTTTCCAAGGCACAGCAGACGCAATGTTCTGGGTGACAAACCTTATTATGAAATTCGCGCCGATTGGTGTATTCGGTTTGATTGGTGTGACAGTATCAAAATTCGGATTGGAGTCATTAGTCCCACTCGGTAAATTGATGATCCTTGTATATGCAACTATGATCTTCTTCGTCGTCGTCGTACTTGGTGGAATTGCGAAGTTAGTCGGTACAAGCATCTTCAGCATTATTAAGCTGTTGAAAGATGAACTGATCTTGGCATATTCAACATCAAGTTCTGAAACTGTGCTGCCGAAGCTGATGGAAAAGATGGAGAAATTCGGTTCACCACGTGACATCGTGTCGTTTGTTGTTCCGACGGGCTATTCATTTAACCTGGATGGCTCGACGTTGTACCAAGCACTAGCAGCAATCTTCATTGCGCAGATGTATGGCATTGATTTGAGCATCATGGAACAGGTTACGTTAGTGCTCGTGCTGATGGTAACTTCAAACGGCATTGCCGGAGTGCCTGGCGTTTCGTTTGTTGTATTGCTTGCAACACTTGGCACAGTTGGTATTCCATTGGAAGGACTTGCGTTCATTGCGGGGGTCGACCGACTGTTAGACATGGGCCGCACTGTCGTCAACGTTCTTGGGAACGCAATGGCTACAGTTGTCATGGCGAAATGGGAAGGCCGTTTCGGTAAGGAAACGAAAAGCGGTCATGCGCCAGTTGAACCGATTGGCGAATCAATCTAATTGGACAGGCAGTTTTGTCGCCCGAAGCGGGTGGCGAAACTGCTTTTTTGAACTGTAGATATAAGTGGAAGAAGGATTACTATTTGTTTTATAGAAACTATAGAAAGAAGGCGAAGCTGTTTAAACAACATAATGATGAATAGTGGGGGGTATTTGGTATGAAAATCAAAGGTTTTGGCGGAGTTTTTTTGAGATCGAAGGATGTAGATGGTCTGAAAAAATGGTATGAAGAAACGCTTGGAATTTTAATGGGCGATTGGAACGGTATGATCATGAAGCCGGATGTAGAGAATGAAACGGTCTTTTCTCTTTTTGAAGAAGGGAATAATTATTTTCCGGTCGATCAATCCGTTATGTTGAACTTCCAAGTGGAAAACATTGAAGGATTTCTAGAGCATTTTGAAAAAATAGGTGTGTCACTTATCAAAGAACCTGAAAAAAGCGAATACGGGACTTTTGTTTGGGTTTCCGATCCGGAAGGAAGATGGATTGAAATTTGGGAGAAGTAATTTACAGCAAATCGCTAGTACAGTATCGGGATTGACGGAGATATCGAAACATCAGGCGAGAAATTAGACTTACCTCCATTTTTGGAAGGACGCCGAAAAGAGATCGAAGTTAAACTACAACCGATAGAGAAAAATTAAATATCAAAGAATCCCCTTGTATGCATACTGAAGTTACTCACCTATAAGTTTTTGGAATAGGGACAACTTGACTTGGAATAGATTGTTTAAGAGCGTTATGCATACAAGGGGGAGATTCGTATGTATTGGAATGAAGAGCAGCAAAGCGGTGGTTCCAACATTTCGCCTATGGAATTTGTGGAACGGTCATTGGAGGAAATCCGGTTTTGGTCAAGAATAATGAAAGAACATTCTCTATTTCTTAGGTTAGGGTTCAGGTGTGAGGATACGCAGCTAATCGCAGAAGCGAATCAATTTTTTCATATATTTGAACGGATTGAACAACAGTCGCATGCTTTTACGAATCAAACGGACCCCATGACGATCAGAAGGTTCAATTCGGAAGTTCAGGTTGCCGCGGCGAATATTTACGCCTTTAAACGCAAAGTATTAGGGTTGATCCTATCTTGCCAGTTGCCCGGCGCAAACAATTTCCCCCTTTTAGTCGACCATATTAGCCGGGAAGCCAATTATTTCAGGAAGCGGCTCATTGAATTGAATGAAGGGAAATTAGTACCGCTTGCAGATGCAATCATCAAAGAGAACGTGTTCTTTTTACGAATCATGGCCGACCATGCAAAATTCATCGGACATTTGCTTGATCCTTCGGAAAGAAAGCTCGTCGATATCGCTAGGAATTTCAGCAATGATTTTGATGAATTACTGTTCCAAGCTAGAGATTTAGACGGAATGAGACCATATTCCCAAACCGTTCCTCTGCTGGACCAATTCCTTGATCAAAATCGGGTGTCTGTCGTTTCCCTTCGCGACTTCAAAAAGACGGCAAGAGATTTAATTGAAGAATGTAAAATAAAGAGCATTATCCACCCGTTATTAGCGGATCACGTTTATCGCGAAGCGGATCATTTCCTAACGATTATCGATATGTTCGATGCGCATCTGACTGGGACAAATGTATAGAAAATAAATAAGGATGGCATTAAACCTTGATATATCAAAGGTTAATGCCATCCTTATTTCTGTTTAACAATATATTTTAGCAGATTCGATTTTACAAAGGTCGATTGTATCTTTAAGCAACTGCAAATCGGATATTATGAAGGATCTTAAGTTATCGGGACATCTTTTTAGATCGCATTTCAACTTTTGAAATTCAATTTCAATTAAAGCTAGTTCCGTAATGACACTCACCCCTCCGTGACTATTATACCCAGTTCATCAAAAGTTCAAACGGACTATTTAACTGTTTTTCATAGGCATTAGAAACTATCGATAAAATAATAATTGAAAATAGCCGTGGAATCGGTAAGGATGGAATATAAGGAAATATTGATATTGTGTTAAGGGACTGCCTAAATTGCCGAAAATAAAAGCAGTGGAGAAGTTAGGGTATTAGCTTCGCTGTCTGATATTTTCTGATTTAGGGCAGCCCCTTTTTAACAGTCTTTAGAACGCGCGAAGCAAGAACCATAAAAGGAGTAAAATATAATGGAACGATTATTTCAAGGGATACCGAATGATGTGTACAGTTCTTTACTCATTCATAATCCTGATCCCATTTTCCTGTTGGATGTAAGTGGGAAAGTACTTGATGTGAATTTGGCGACAGTGGATTTATTTGGATACCCGGCTTCCGAATGGACGGAAATTGACTTTAAAAACATACTTGTTCCTGCAAGTATTGGAGATGCATTTCGGCTATTTGATCAAACAGTAAATGGAGAATATTGTACTGGGCAAATAAGTGCGTACAATAAAAAACGTGAATTGCTTTATTTGCAAGTGAAAAGTCTTCCTTTATTCGATCAAATGGAGGACCTCAAACTAATCATGATTGTCATTAAAGACATGACCGAAATGATTGAAACAAAAAAAGAATTGCAGAAAACAGTGGAACTTGAAGAAGCATTGATTCGGAGCGAGGAAAAATATCGGTTAATAGCTGAAAACATGACTGATATAGTGACAATACTTGACCAGGACGGTGTCATCACGTACGCCTCCCCTTCAACTACTCATGTCCTCGGCTTCCCTTTGGAGTCGTATGTAGGCAACAGTGCTTTCAATATTGTTCATCCCGATGATTTGCCGAGTGTCCAAAAACAGTTCTATACTTTATTTCAAAAGAAAAGTTCCTATGATATGGAGTTCAGATATAAACATAAAACGAAGGAATGGATATGGCTTGAGGCGAAAGGGACATATTTTACAGATGAAGAAATAGGTGAAGGTCATCTATTGGTCGTGTCCCGAGTAATAGAAGAAAAGAAGTTGATGCGCGATAAGTTGAAAGAAATGGCATTCCATGACGAATTGACAAAACTGCCGAATCGTAGATTGTTTAAAGAAATCATGCACCGAAGATTAAAAGAGGCAAAAAGGGATAACGAAAAGTGCACATTACTTTTTATGGACATAGACAAATTCAAATGGGTGAATGATCATCTTGGCCATTCTGTCGGTGACGAGCTATTGAAGAGATTTACCAATAGGGTTCAACATGCAATACGTGAAGGTGATGTATTGGCACGTCAAAGCGGGGACGAATTCCTAGTGCTCCTTCCCGACACTGAGGAGGACGAAGCAATAGAGATTGTAAAGAGAATTCTGGGTAGCTTACAGAAGGAATGGCGTATACGAGGGCATTCCTTCACAACGACTTCGAGCATCGGAGTGGCCATGTATCCGCAAGATGGTACGACAATGGATACATTAATGGCAAATGCCGATAATGCCTTGTACAAAGCAAAAGAAAAAGGGCGCAACACATATATGACATACTCGAATGAAAACTAAATTACTATGTTAAAAAACGGCCTTTCAACAATTCAGTGAATTGATGAAGGCCATTTTTGATATTCGTATTCGAATCCTCTAGATGGACGGAGTCTTTCTTACTTAACTTCGAAGACTTCGCGGTCATTTAAAGGCTGAACAGGGCGATCGTTATCATGAAAGATCTGTTGATATGCCTGAATTTGCTCTTTTGACATTTCAATCGGCTCTTCAAACACAATCCATTTCACTTCTTCTGTACAAGGCGGTGTTGTTAACGAACCGTTGTAATTGAAAGTTGTTTGATCGGAAGGAAGTAAAGATTGTAAATCTACAGTGTCTTCTACGGCAATATCACTTTCTGTTTTTTGATTTGGTAACACGCCCCAAATAGGTGCCAAGCTTTCGTTTTCTTTTCCTTCTTTTATCATTAACCCAAGAACAGCAAGCTCACCATTCGCATCTTGGTGTACGAGATGTAGTTCCATATCCAATTGTTTGCCGTCAAACTGGTGTTCACTAGGTGTGTGAAAATGGAATTGAGCAAGTTTATATTCTTTTCCATCAAGGACAATGATATTGTTTTCGGTCGCCGGGTTAGCTTGTACAGTATAGCCGTTATTGACAATTGAAAATTCTGTTGGCTCATAGTGAATTTCAATGTTTTCCAGTTTTTCATTTGTGTTAACTTCTGAGGTCTCGATATTAATTGGTGATTGTTCATTACCATCTGTACAAGCTGAGTATGTAGGATCCAAATCCCCCCAATGGTCAGGTCCAGTTTCTTCATCGTACGACCATTCAGAGTCAGGCGCAGTATTTGACTCTGTTGCTTCGTTTTCTTCTGCATCTGATTCCGTTGCTTCATTTTCCGTCGTGTCAGTAAGTTCTTCTTTTTTGGGTGTCGTTGTTTCTGTTGTCTGTTCTGAGCAAGCTCCCAGCAATAAGCCCAACAATACAACTAAAAATGAATACAAAAAGTTCTTTTTCATTTTTGTAAAATCCCCTTCTTCCTTATTTTTTTCTGTGCTATTGCACAAGAAATACTATACTAATTAAATTCATAATAACAAGACATGATTTACCAAAAAGCCTTAATTTCCTCAATACAGTTAATAGATACCATTCATCTGCTAATTAATAGGAATGGATTTGTGAATTATCCCTTGGTGCTTAATAACTAAGCTTCAAATTTTTGTACCACGAGATTTTTTATTAACTTTTTTATAGTTATAAGAAGTGAATAATTCATTTCCGGTTGGAAAATGCTATATGTTATAGTGGATGGATGAAAGTAGGTGAACCCAGTGAGACATAGATATGGCAGGCTCATTAAAAAGGACAATATCGTCGTGTTTCCTGGAGCCTTGGAGCGCCTCATCGAAAAAGGATTAGATGCTGTCGAAGATACAGACTACGCAGAAGCTGTAGAAGCCTTCGGACAAGCGTATCATTTCGATCCTGACAACACCCGCATATTAGCGCCGTATGCTGTTTCCTTATACGAAACAAAAGACTTTCCTTTAGCGAAAGAAGTGGCAACGAAATTATTACATAGCGGCACGACGGACTATCTTGACGCCATGGAATTGTACTTGGCCATCAGCATCCAATTACAAGATTATGAAGAAGTGGAAATGACGATTGAAACACTCCTTGAAGAGGATATCGTCCCTCCCGACATGATGAATAAGTTCAACTATTTACGGGAGTTGAATAAAAGGCTTTCCTATAGATATGTACGGGAGGACTTAGAACCGAAACAACTCGATGCGTTCACCATGGAGGAATTCCTGGAAGGAACGACCGAAACGCAGCAAAAAATACTTGCTGTATTTGAAAACAGTGAATTGGATGGGGCCACCAAAGATCTGCTGTCGCAAATTGTCGAAAATGAAAGCCTACATCCGATCGTCATAACTTATGCGCTTGTACTTCTGCGTGAATCAGGCTATGACGAGGAAGTGACAGTACGGAAATTTGGATTTGCAAAACGTGTAATCCCTGTAGAACTCGAACTCCCGAGTCAAGATGAGCGTTCCGTCGATGTGGTCAATCAAATCGGTCTCCTTTTTGAAAAGGATCCAACGCGCATGCAAATGGCGATCGATGCAAGTCTTCGTTACGGCATCGTAGCCTACCCATTTTGCTGGGATGGCTTTTCAACAACCGAGGTTGCCGATGCATATGTTGAATACATAGAAAGCATGTTCACAGGAGAACAGGTAATTGCGACGGAATTGAATTCCCTCATTCGATCTGTCGACCAACAGACGGATAGGTAATATGCAGTAAATCTGTTGAAAGATCGAAAGACTATGATATACTGTAATGGTTGTAAATAGCGTATAAACGTGAGAAAATATACTGGTCATAATGATTCGGAGGTATTTAAATGTCTGTTAAATGGGAAAAAGAAGAAGGTAATAAAGGGACCCTCACAGTAGAAGTCCCTGCTGAAAAAGTAGACGCGGCACTTGACGAAGCTTTCAAGAAAGTTGTAAAGAAAGTGCAAGCACCTGGTTTCCGTAAAGGGAAAATGCCACGAAAAATGTTCGAGAGAATGTACGGAGTAGAATCTCTTTATAATGATGCGCTTGACATCATCCTGCCAGAAGCGTACTCCAACGCGCTTGACGAGGCAGAAGTAGAGCCGATCGCTCAACCTGAAATTGAAATCGATGAAATGGAAAAAGGCAAAACGCTCGTATTCAAAGCACACGTTACGTTGAAACCTGAAGTGAAACTTGGCGACTATAAAGGTCTCGAAGTGACACGCCAGGAGACTGAAGTGACTGACGAAGAAATTGAAGAGCAATTGAAAGACCGCCAAACAGCATTGGCTGAAATGGTTGTAAAGGAAGACGGCGCGGTTGAAAACGGCGACACTGTCAACCTTGACTTCGAAGGATTCGTTGATGGCGAAGCTTTCGAAGGCGGCAAAGCTGAAGGATATGATCTTGAAATCGGATCAGGTTCATTCATCCCTGGATTCGAAGAGCAAGTCGTTGGTATGAAACAAGGTGAAGAAAAAGACATCGAAGTTTCCTTCCCAGAAGAGTACCATGCAGCAGAATTGGCTGGCAAACCGGCTGTATTCAAAGTGAAAGTGCATGAAATCAAGTCGAAGGAAGTTCCTGAGCTTGACGATGAACTTGCAAAGGAAATCGATGAAAGCGTCGAGAGCCTTGAAGAGCTCCGCACAAAAATGAAAGAACAGACAGTTGAAGAAAAGAAGAGCGCATCTGAAACAGCAATGCGTGACGAACTTGTAGAAGCTGCAGCACGCAACGCAGAAATCGATATCCCTGAAGTGATGATCGATTCTGAAGTGGATCGCATGATGGATGAATTCGGCCAACGCCTTCAAATGCAAGGCATGAACCTTGACCTATACTTCCAATTCTCAGGTCAGGATGAAGCTGCATTGCGCGCTCAAATGAGAGACGATGCGCTAAGCCGTGTTCGCGTTTCCTTGACACTTGAAGCAATCGGCGCAGCTGAGGACATCAAAGTGACAGAAGAGGAAATCAATGCAGAGCTAGAAAAAATGTCAGAGCAATTCGGTATGGAAGTTGACCAAATTAAACAGACATTGGGCGGCACGAAAGTGCTTGAAAACGATCTGCGTTTCAACAAGACGGTTGAATTCTTAGTTGAAAATGCAAAAGTCGCTGAATAATAGGTAATGAAAAATACAAGGTGCGGGTTTCCGTGCCTTGTTTTTCATAGGTAAGGATTTTTGGGCAACCATAGAGGATAAGTTCTAAATAGTTGATAAAACCGGGGGAATCTTGTAAGATTGTCACTTGAATAGGGGTGAGCTTGATGTTCAAATTTAATGACGAAAAAGATAATCTAAGTTGTTCTTTTTGTGGTAAAACCCAAGATCAGGTGCGAAAACTTGTTGCCGGTCAGGGTGTTTATATTTGTGATGAGTGTGTTGAGCTCTGTGCGGAAATCGTCGAGGAGGAAGTTGGCCTAGATGAGCACTTCGAGCTGAAGGATGTTCCAAAACCACGTGAAATCCAAAGCATATTAGATGAATATATTATCGGTCAGGATCGTGCTAAAAAATCATTGGCCGTTGCAGTTTACAACCACTACAAAAGGATTAATACGAACAGCAAGGTAGATGACGTTGAGATTGCAAAATCGAATATCGTTCTAATTGGGCCTACTGGTAGCGGTAAAACATTGCTAGCGCAAACATTGGCACGTATTCTTGATGTTCCATTCGCAATAGCGGATGCAACTTCTTTGACGGAAGCCGGCTATGTCGGTGAAGACGTTGAAAATATTTTATTGAAACTGATTCAAGCGGCTGATTTTGATATCGAACGTGCCGAAAAAGGAATCATTTATATTGATGAAATCGATAAAGTTGCCCGAAAATCGGAAAACGCGTCAATCACACGTGATGTATCAGGTGAAGGTGTGCAGCAAGCCCTCTTAAAAATCCTTGAAGGAACTGTTGCGAGCGTTCCACCGCAAGGCGGCCGTAAGCATCCACACCAGGAATTCCTGCAAATCGATACGACGAATATCCTTTTCATCGTTGGCGGCGCCTTCGATGGCATGGAAGAAATCATCAAACGCCGTACTGGTCAAAAAGTGATCGGATTTGGCACGAATATCGAAGAGGACTCAAAAGAAGAAGCTTCCCTGCTTTCAAAATTGATCCCTGAGGATTTGCAGCGTTTCGGTCTGATTCCGGAATTCATCGGCCGTTTGCCGGTAATTGCTACATTGGAACAATTGAACGAAGATACTCTGTATCAGATCCTGACGGTACCAAAAAACGCAATCGTCAAGCAATACCAGAAAATGGTCGAATTGGATGGTGTAGCATTGCGTTTTGAAGAGGATGCACTTCTGGAAATTGCCAAAGAAGCAATTGAACGGAAGACGGGTGCTCGTGGATTGCGGTCCATTATCGAAAACATCATGTTGGATATCATGTATGAACTTCCTTCACTTGATGAAGTGACTGAATGCATCATTACGAAGGATTCCGTCCTTAAAAAATCAAGTCCGATCCTTTATCGAGAAGATGGAACTACGATGGAGCTCGATCAAGAGAAAAATACGGCCTGATAAATGGAGGAATAAAGCTGACTCCGACGACGCGAACCATTCGCTCATCGGTTGTCGGCTTTTTCCACCTTATAGAAAAACAACGAATGGATATACATATCTTATGGAGGTGACTTCCGCATGCCAAATCAAAAAAAGCTGAACGTGCCTTTATTACCTTTGCGCGGGATGTTGGTTTACCCGACGATGGTTTTACATATTGACGTCGGGAGAGAACGCTCCGTATTTGCGGTTGAACATGCAATCGCGAATGGCAATTACATCATGCTCGCTTCACAAAAGGATACAACCGTTGAAAATCCGGATGCAGATGATTTATACGAAATTGGACTTTTAGCTTATGTGAAGTCATTGACGGAATTGAACAATGGGACATACCGCCTCTATATTGAAGGTCTGGAACGAGCGAAATGGTCAAATTATGAAGAGGCTGACCTTTACCCAGTCGTGGATGTGAAAAGAATTCCTGATGACACAGAAGTGGATGCGGAAACTACCGCTCTCATGCGGATTTTACTTCCTTATTTTGAGAATTACTCGAACTATTCCACGAAAGTGTCTCAAGAGACATTCGATTCAATTGCAACGATTGAAGAACCGGGAAGACTTGCAGATATGATCGCTTCCCATCTTCCGCTGAAGCTTTCTGCTAAACAGGAGATCCTTGAAATTACCGACGTCAAGAAGAGACTGGAATTCCTCATCAATAAACTGCATGATGAGCAGGCAATACTCGCATTGGAACGGAAAATTAATGCCCGTGTAAAAGAAGCGATGGAACGGACGCAGAAAGAATTTTATTTGCGTGAGCAGATGAAGGCGATTCAAAAAGAGCTCGGCGATAAAGATGGGAAGAGCCTTGAAGTTGTCGAGTTAACGAAAAAGATTGAAGAGGCGGGCATGCCTGAAAACGTGAAACAGGCAGCATTCCGCGAACTAGATCGATATGAGAAGGCTCATTCTGCATCCGCTGAAAGTGGCGTGATCCGTAATTATATCGATTGGCTCATCGCATTGCCATGGTCTGATGCATCGAAGGATCAATTGGACATTAATCGATCCGAGGAAATCTTGAACCGCGACCATGAAGGTCTTGAATCGGTGAAGGAGCGTATTTTGGAGTACCTTGCCGTCCGCCAAATGACAAATTCATTGCGCGGGCCAATCCTTTGTCTCGATGGACCGCCCGGAGTCGGTAAGACGTCTTTGGCACGTTCGATAGCGGAATCATTGGGCCGGAAATTTGTCCGGATTTCACTCGGTGGTGTGCGTGACGAATCTGAAATTAGAGGTCATCGCCGGACTTATGTAGGGGCGATGCCGGGCAGAATCATTCAAGGCATGAAAAAGGCCGGAAAGGTCAATCCGGTTTTCCTGCTTGACGAAATCGATAAGATGTCAAATGATTTCAGGGGAGATCCATCATCAGCGATGCTGGAAGTTCTTGATCCCGAGCAGAACTCGACGTTCAGCGATCATTATATAGAAGAGCCATATGATTTATCGAACGTTTTATTTGTCGCAACTTCCAATGATTTAAGTTCCATTCCCGGTCCATTAAGAGACCGCATGGAAATTATCTCCATACCTGGATATACAGAATTGGAAAAACGGTCCATTGCGAAGAACCACTTAATTCCGAAGCAATTGAAGGAGCACGGTTTGACGAAGTCCCAAGTCCGATTCAACGATGATGCGATCCGGAATATCGTACGTTATTATACGCGTGAAGCCGGTGTCCGCGGATTGGAGAGGGAAATCGCCAGAATTTGCAGAAGGGCTGCGAAGCAAATCGTCACCGGAGAAAAGAAAAGTGTCTCAGTTAGTGTGAATACACTTGAAACGCTTTTAGGAAAAAGGAAGTTCAGCTATGGACAGGCTGAGAAGAAAAACCAGATTGGCGTTGCGACTGGACTCGCCTATACAACTGTTGGAGGAGATACACTCCAAATCGAGGTTTCATTGTCCCCTGGCAAAGGTAAACTGATTCTAACGGGCAAGCTGGGCGATGTCATGAAGGAGTCGGCGCAAACTGCATTGTCTTATGTCAGATCTAAAGCAGTGGATTTTCACATCAATCCGAACTTCCATGAATCGAGTGATATCCATATACACGTACCGGAAGGCGCAGTTCCGAAAGATGGCCCTTCGGCAGGTGTGACAATCGCGACAGCACTCGTTTCAGCGTTGACGAAGCGGCCGATCCGGCGTGAGGTCGGGATGACGGGCGAGATTACGCTTCGTGGCAGAGTGCTGCCGATCGGAGGCGTGAAGGAAAAGTCATTGAGCGCGCATCGGGCAGGCTTGACGACAATCATCTTGCCGATTGCGAATGAACGGGATATTGAAGATATTCCTGAAAGTGTACGTAACGAGTTGTCATTCAAGCTTGTCTCGGATGCTGAGGAAGTTTTGAAGTATGCATTGGAGGAGACTACTGAATGAAAGTCAATCAAGTTGAAATGATTATGAGTGCGGTAAAACCGGAGCAATACCCGGATGACGGTTTCCCGGAATTTGCATTGGCGGGACGATCGAATGTGGGCAAATCTTCGTTTATCAATAAAATGATCGGACGTAAAAGTTTAGCCCGTACATCCTCGAAACCCGGCAAGACCCAAACGTTGAATTTTTATAAAATCGAAGAAAAATTGTTTTTCGTCGACGTTCCCGGATATGGTTATGCGAAAGTGTCCAAATCGGAACGGGAAGCATGGGGAAAAATGATTGAGAGGTATTTGACCGGTCGGGAGCAATTGCGGGCTGTTGTCCTGATTGTTGATCTTCGACATCCCCCAAGTGTCGACGATTGTGTTATGTATGACTTTTTAGGCCATTACGATATTCCCACAATCGTCATTGCGACGAAAGCGGATAAAATCCCAAGAGGTAAATGGGAAAAACATAAAAAAATCGTGAAAAACGAATTGAATATGCGCGCTGGCGATCCGATTGTACTTTTCTCTTCCGAAAAAGGGATTGGGATGGATGAAGCATGGCGTGAGATTGAAAATAGAATGTAATGGTAATCCGGATGAAAAAAGTTCATCCGGATTTCTGATTACACATTAGAATTATTACAAAAACAGGGAACGAACCATTGATGGTTCAAGAGTTAGTCACAAAATTAACCGTTAACTACAACGTAATATGTTATAATCGTATATGTTAAAAAGAACGGGAGAGGTGTGAACACCTTATGTATACTATCGTGGTCGGTGTCAACCACCGAACTGCTCCAGTGGAAATCAGGGAAAAATTGTCTTTCGTAGAAGCTGAACTGCCAAAAGCGATGCAAGCTTTGCAAAAAGAGAAGAGCATTTTGGAGAACGTCATCATTTCAACGTGCAATCGCACTGAAATATATGCAGTGGCGGATCAAATCCATACGGGCCGTTATTATGTCAAACGATTTTTGGCCGACTGGTTCGACATGGAGCTTGAGGAATTATCCCCGCACTTGCTCATTTACGAAAATGATGCAGCAATTGAGCATTTGATGCGTGTATCAGCGGGCATCGATTCGATGGTGCTTGGCGAAACGCAAATTTTAGGACAAGTCCGCACCAGCTTCCTGGAAGCACAGGATATCGGGACGACAGGGACAGTTTTCAATGAGTTGTTCAAAAAGTCGATTACACTCGCAAGACGGGCACATTCAGAAACTGCCATCGCTGAAAATGCAGTTTCCGTTTCCTATGCTGCCGTTGAGCTTGGCAAGAAGATTTTTGGTTCACTGAATGGAAAACATATTGCCATTCTTGGAGCTGGGAAGATGGGAGAATTGGCGATCAAGAATTTGCATGGCAGCGGAGCTGGCAAAGTGACTGTCGTCAATCGTACACTATCGAAGGCGGAAGAGATGGCGGAGCAATTCGGAGGCGTCGCCAAACCGATGCAGGAATTGCAATGCACATTATTAGAAGCGGATGTTTTAATCAGCTCTACAGGCGCAACTGACTTTGTCATTGATTTTGAATTGATGCAATATGTTGAGAAGCTTCGTAAAGGGAAGCCGATTTTCATGGTCGATATTGCTGTACCAAGGGATTTGGATCCGCGAATCGGTGATTTGCCGAACGTATTCCTATACGATATAGACGACTTGCAAGGAATTGTCGAAGCGAACTTGGCGGAGCGTAAACGTGCTGCCGAAGAGATCGGTTTAATGATTGAAGAGGAAATCGTCGAATTCAAGGAATGGATCGCAACACTTGGTGTCGTACCGGTCATTTCTGCATTGCGGGAAAAGGCGCTTAACATCCAAGCGGAAACGATGGCGAGTATTGAAAATAAAATGCCGAACTTGACGGCGCGTGAAAAGAAATTATTGAACAAACATACGAAGTCGATCATCAACCAAATGTTGAAGGAGCCGATCCTGCAAGCAAAAGAATTGGCATTGGATGATCAGGCAGCTGAAAAACTTGCGTTATTCAAATCAATTTTTGGGTTGGATGAAGACGAAAAGGATGAATTGGTCGTAAGTGCGGAAACCAAATCCGTTGAACGTCCAACGCACAAATTAGCCGAGGCGTAATCCGAGGTATAGATTCATGTGAAAGGCAGAGGTTGCATCATGGCCGAATTGACTATGGCGAGATTCCACGAAGTAATCGTCGTCCTGTATGCGGTGAGCCTCGTATTTTACTTCATTGACTATTTGAATAATAATAAACTCGCCCACCGAAGCGCTTTTGGGATTTTGTCGGTCGTCTATTTGATGCAAACCGGAATCCTGATCGCGCGGGTGATTGACACACAGCGATTCCCGGTCCTTTCCCTTTACGAAGGGATCTATTTCTATGCTTGGCTGCTCATTTCGTTATCGATGATCCTCCAAGTGTTTTCAAAGGTCGGGTTCGCTGTCTTCTTTTTAAATGTGATCGGATTCATTTTCATGACAATCCATACATTCACACCGGTGCAGTTCGATAAATCCCCGGTCGGTGAATCACTAATTTCGGAATTGCTTTTCATACATATCACATTTGCGATTCTTTCGTATGCGGCATTTGCGATGTCCTTCGTCTTCGCCATCCTTTATTTGCTCGTCTATAAAGTGTTGAAGAAGAAAAAATGGACGAAGCAATTCGGAAGGCTACCGTCCCTCCAACAATCTTTATCGGGGATGAAAGCATCGATTTACACAGGTATACCAGTGCTGTTCATCAGCCTTGTGCTAGGAATTCAATGGGCAACTGTCGCATTGGATGAATGGGCGATTTCCGACATGAAAATCATCGGGTCTTTCCTCGTTATTATCCTTTATAGTTTAGTATTGTTTTTGCAAAGAAGAGGTAGACTGACAGCGAACGATTTTGCGTGGGCGAACGTCTTCGCTTTTCTTTTTGTTATCATCAACTTTTTTCTTGGAAGCAGATTATCGCAATTCCATTTTTGGATTTGACGTTCAAGTAGCATTACAAATGGGAGGAAGATCGTATTGAGAAAAATCATCGTAGGCTCAAGAAGGAGCAAGCTAGCGCTTACACAGACGAATTGGTTTATCGACCAAATGAAAGCAGCTGGCGCGCCTTTTGAATTTGAAGTGAAGGAAATTGTTACGAAAGGGGACAAAATCCTCGATGTGATGCTTTCGAAGGTCGGGGGCAAAGGTTTATTCGTCAAGGAGATTCAACAGGCCCTTTTCGATAAGGAAATCGACTTTGCCGTACACAGTATGAAAGATATGCCTGCAGTCCTTCCAGAAGGTCTGACAATCGGTTGTATCCCGCCGCGGGTAGATGCCCGTGACGCTTTCATATCAAAAGGCCACGTGAAATTCATGGATTTGCCTGTAGGTGCAGTCGTTGGTACGTCAAGTCTTCGCCGCAGCTCCCAGTTGCTCATGCTCCGTCCGGATATTGAAATCAAATGGATTCGCGGAAATATCGATACACGTTTGCAAAAGATGCAAGATGGGGAATACGATGCAATCCTTTTGGCAGCAGCGGGCTTGAAGCGGATGGGGTGGAGCGATGATGTCGTGACTGAATATATGTCAATCGAAGACTGCCTTCCTGCTATCGGCCAAGGAGCTCTTGCGATCGAATGCAGAAGCGATGATGAAGAATTGCTCGCCGAACTGAAAAAAGTTTCTGATGAGAAGACATGGCTTGAAGTTGATGCGGAGCGTACTTTCCTTGCTGAAATGGACGGTTCTTGCCAAGTGCCGATTGCCGGATTTGCCGAGTATGACGGGAGAGAAATTGAATTTACAGGATTTGTCGCTTCTCCGGATGCAAAACAAGTCTTCAGGAAGACTGTGCGCGGCGCTAATCCTGTCGAGGTTGGCAAATCTGTCGCGTCCGATTTGCGTGCTGAAGGGGCTTCAGAAGTGATTGAGAAAGTGAAGGCGGAAATGGATGCCTGAATGGGGTCCTTTACATGGGGAAGCCGTCATCTTCACGGGGACTCCAAAATCGCTTGAAGTTTTCGATCTCGTCAGGCATTATGGAGGCACTCCTTATTCCATGCCGCTTATTCAAGTGAAAGAAATCGAGGGTCCGAACGATGAAACCAAACTCAAACGTTGTATGGACTTTGATTGGTTGATTTTCACGAGCCAAAGTGCCGTGAAAGCCTTCCATTCGAAAATGGTCCGTTTTAATATGCCATATCAACATATCCCATCCAAAATAGCTGCTGTCGGTACACAGACCGCCGCCGCATTGGAGAAGATCGGCTTCACTGTTGAATTCATCCCGTCCATTTTCAGTGCCGATGTGTTTGTAAAACAATTCAAGCCGACCGAAGACCGGAAGCTTCGGGTCCTGTTTCTAAAAGGGAACCTTGCAGGCAGCATCATCCGCGAGGAACTGCCGTTTCAAGTCGAGGAATGGACCGTATATGAAACAGGTGCCCAGCCGGATTCGGTCACCTCGATCATTGATTTGTTGAAAAAAGAGGGAAACAGCACCGTTTTGTTCGCCAGCCCTTCAGCTGTGCGTGTCTTTGAAGAAAAAGCGGTTCCCGTCATCGGTTGGGAAGGCTATACAGTAGGTGCGATTGGACATGTCACTGAAAAGGCATTGCTCGAGGCAGGTGCCGAAGTGGAAGTGAAGCCTGAAATTTATACTCTTAAGGAACTCGTCAATGCATTGGCGAGACGAAAGGAAGAAATCCAATGACTCAACTTCAATTCAGACGTAATCGCCGTCTGCGCAACTCGGCGACATTGCGCTCTATGGTAAGGGAAACAATCTTGCAGAAGGAGGATTTCATTTATCCGCTTTTCATCATTGAAGGCGAAAATGTGAAAAATGAAATCAGCTCGATGCCGGGCATTTATCAATTGTCACTTGATCGTTTGATGGAGGAAGTGGAGGAGGTCGTTTCATTAGGCATCCCTTCCGTCATCCTCTTCGGCATTCCTGCAGAGAAAGATGCGACGGGCACAGGTGCTTTTGACGACGAAGGAATTGTCCAGCGTGCAACGCGGATCATTAAAGAGAAGCACCCACAACTTGTCGTCATTGCAGACACATGCTTATGTGAATATACCGACCATGGCCATTGCGGAGTTGTACATGGATCCGACGTATTGAATGATCCGTCCCTTGAACTGTTGGCAAAAACAGCCGTTAGCCAAGCGAAGGCAGGCGCAGACATCATTGCACCATCCAATATGATGGACGGCTTTGTCGTCGCTATCAGACAAGCGCTTGATGAAGAAGGCTTTGAGAATGTTCCAATCATGTCTTACGCGGTCAAATATGCATCTGCATACTACGGACCATTCCGCGATGCCGCAGAATCGGCTCCGCAATTCGGAGATCGCAAGACGTATCAAATGGATCCTGCCAACCGTATGGAAGCGCTTCGCGAGGCGGAGTCGGACGTCATGGAAGGTGCGGATTTCCTAATCGTCAAACCTGCATTGTCGTATTTGGATATCATGCGGGATGTGAAGAATAATGTCCTTCTTCCTGTCGTCGCTTACAATGTGAGCGGAGAATATTCGATGGTGAAGGCTGCGGCACAAAACGGTTGGATCAATGAAAAAGAAATCGTATTGGAAACGTTGACAAGTATGAAACGCGCTGGTGCGGATCTTATCATGACATACCATGCAAAAGACGCAGCGCGTTGGCTGGAGGGAAAATAATTGGGTAAAAGCTATGAAAAATCCAAGCAAGCGTTCGCGGAAGCAGTGAAGTTGATGCCAGGTGGCGTGAACTCTCCTGTCCGCGCTTTTAAATCGGTCAATATGGATCCGATTTTCATGGAAAGCGGAAAAGGTCCAATCATTAAGGACATTGATGGCAATGAATACATCGACTATGTCCTTTCATGGGGCCCCCTGATTTTAGGACATGCTGATCCGGATGTCGTGGAAGGCATCAAGAAAGTGGCGGAAACGGGTACAAGCTTCGGTGCACCGACTTTGCTTGAAAATGAACTCGCGAAAATCGTTATCGACCGTGTACCTTCGATTGAGGTTGTCCGAATGGTCTCGTCAGGAACAGAGGCGACGATGAGCGCATTGCGTCTCGCGCGCGGATATACTGGCCGCAATAAGATTTTGAAATTCGAAGGCTGCTACCACGGTCACGGCGACTCGCTGCTCATTAAAGCCGGTTCCGGTGTCGCTACGCTAGGTTTGCCGGATAGCCCAGGAGTACCTGAGGGCATTGCGAAAAACACGATCACAGTGGCGTACAATGATATGGACGGCGTCCGTGCAGCATTCGATCAGTTCGGGGACGATATAGCTGGCGTCATCGTTGAGCCGGTTGCAGGGAACATGGGAGTTGTTCCACCTGAGCCGGGCTTCCTTGAAGGATTGCGTGAAATCACCGAGAAGAATGGCACATTGCTTATTTTCGACGAAGTGATGACGGGCTTCCGTGTTGATTACAAATGTGCGCAAGGCTATTTCGGAATTACTCCGGACCTCACTTGCCTCGGCAAAGTGATCGGCGGCGGACTTCCTGTTGGAGCATACGGAGGAAAGCGTGAAATCATGGAGAATGTCGCGCCTGCAGGAACGGTTTACCAAGCAGGAACATTATCCGGAAATCCAATGGCAATGACAGCGGGCATCGAGACATTGAAAAAATTGACGCCTGCTTCGTATGACCATTTCAAGAAGCTTGGCGATCAGCTGGAGGCCGGTTTCCGTGAAGCGGCGACGAAATATAATATCCCGCATACTGTGAACCGTGCCGGTTCCATGATCGGTTTCTTCTTTACGAACGAAAAAGTATACAATTATGACCAAGCGAAAACGTCCGACTTGGAACTGTTTGCGGAATACTTCCGCTTGATGGCTGAAGAAGGCATTTTCCTGCCGCCATCCCAGTTCGAAGGCATGTTCCTCTCCTCTTCCCATACGGAGGAGCATATTGCACAGACTGTCCAAGCATTCCATCGCGTCTTCGAAAAATTGGCCCGATAATTTTACGCCACCCATGTCGATATTGTCGACATGGGTGGTTTTTATTCTACCAATCCTGCACGTTGCATATAATGGCAAGTGAATGAATCAGGGGAGGGGAACGGAATGAAAAAATTACAATGGAATATGAAAGAAGTGTTTTATTTTCCGGAAAGTGTCGGAGTGCCAAAAGATGCGCGCCTCGTTAAAGTAAAAGCGGGATTCACGGAAAAGCGGTCCGAAGATGCAGTCCGGCTTTCCGGCATTTATCACATCGTCGCTAAGGTCGACTTTATAGAAGGCCAGCGGAATGAGACGATCCCTAACGATGTGGTTTTCGTGGATGATGTGGAGATGGAAGGGGAAACGGGCTACTTCGAATACGCTGTGCCGTTATATATTGATTTGCCGCCTGAGGTTGAACATCCGTTGCGTATCGAAGCATCCGACGTCAAAACAACTTTTGACGGACAAGGTTCCTTTACAGTCGCTTGGAATGTAAATTGCACATATGGGCAGGCGTCTGCGGATGAGACTGCCAGCAATGAAACCGTCAGCAAAGAGAATGTCAGCAAGGAAGCTGTCGCCAAAGAAACGGCTAGTAATGAAACCGCGAACAAGGAAGCTGTCAACAAAGTGACTGCAAACAATGAAACAGCTAGCAAGGAACCGGCCAACAACGAAACTGCCAGCAAAGAGCCTGTTAGTCAAAGTACAGCGAAAATGGAAGAAACGGCTGAAGAGAAGATGGAGACGGCAGTGCAAGAACTGCCAAAAGAAAAGGCGGTTGCTGTAAAGCAGGAGCCAACTCAAACCGCACAAGTATCCGAACCCCGACAGTCTTCTACTTCTCAAAAAGCGAAAGCTGCGGCGCCTGTCCAAGAAGCACAAGCAACTGCAAAGCATGACAGCAGCCTAGGTAACAGCCATGATGATATACTGTCATACATTGCAGCATTGCCTGATGAATGGACGACGTCCCGATTCCGGTCAAATGATATCTTTGTAAAGGGCGAAAGCTAATCCAGCAAGGAAACATAATAGAATGAAATCACCAGCTGTAGGAATGAGCAAAAGCCTGATCAGTTGAAAAACGGCAATGGGAATGATGATCCCTTTGCAATAAAACCTTGTTCTCCTTATCCAAGGGGGCAATAAATAAGGATTATATCCTTTTCTCATAAATACCTTCCTTTCATAATAAACTTGACGCAATCTCCTCTCATCGAATATAATACTCATAACTATATAATGATGCGTTGATCGGGAAAGTACGCGATTTTCATTTATCCAAGAGAAGGTGCCGGTGGTGGGAGGCCCTATAAATGAATTGTGGAAAGTCACCCGGGAGCAGTTTCCGTGAATTTCGAGTAGCGGAAGCCGGTTTGAAACCGTTATTTATTATTGAGGCGCAAATGCTTTTTAGTTTGCGCGAATAAAGGTGGTACCACGGATAACTCCTTCGTCCTTTTCGACGAACGGAGTTTTTTTGTATTCACTTTTATTCGAAGTTGTACGTGAAAGTAAAGAGGAGGAGTTCAGATGTCAACAGAAAACTTGTCAATGCCAACAAAATATGAGCCACAGTCGATTGAAGCGGGCCGTTACGAATGGTGGCTGAAAGGGAAATACTTTGAAGCGCAGCCTGATAGCGGGAAAGAGCCTTATACGATTGTCATTCCTCCGCCAAACGTCACTGGGAAGCTCCATTTAGGGCATGCTTGGGATACGACATTGCAAGATATCCTCATCCGTATGAAGCGGATGCAAGGATACGACGCCTTATGGCTGCCAGGTATGGACCATGCGGGTATTGCAACACAGGCGAGGGTTGAAGAGAAGCTTCGTGAAAAAGGGAAATCCCGCTATGATCTTGGCCGTGAAAAATTCCTCGAAGAAACATGGAAATGGAAAGATGAGTACGCTGGCCATATCCGTGCGCAATGGGCGAAGCTGGGTCTTGCACTTGATTATTCAAGAGAGCGTTTTACGTTGGATGAAGGACTATCGAAAGCTGTTCGTGAAGTATTCGTCAAGTTGTATGAAAAAGGATTTATTTACCGTGGTGAGTATATTATCAACTGGGATCCGGCTACGAAGACGGCGCTTTCGGATATCGAAGTTATTCATAAGGATGTTCAGGGTGCATTCTATCATATGCGCTATCCACTGGCAGACGGAACGGGCAGCATTGAAATTGCAACGACACGCCCCGAAACGATGCTCGGCGATACTGCAGTAGCTGTTCATCCGGAAGACGATCGCTATAAGCATCTAATCGGCAAAACGGTTACTTTGCCGATTGTAGGTCGGGAAATTCCGATTATCGCGGATGATTATGTCGATATGGAATTTGGAAGCGGTGCAGTGAAAATCACTCCAGCCCATGATCCGAATGACTTTGAAATCGGCAACCGCCATGACTTGCCTCGCGTTCTTGTTATGAATGAAGATGGCAGCATGAACCGACTCGCAGGCAAGTACGAAGGGATGGATCGCTTCGAATGCCGGAAAGCAATCGTCAAAGACTTGCAGGAACTCGGCGTTTTATTCGAAATCGAAGATCACTTGCACTCGGTTGGACATTCCGAACGCAGCGGGGCAGTTGTTGAACCATATTTATCGACGCAATGGTTCGTTAAAATGGCGCCGCTCGCAGAAGAGGCGATCAAACTTCAACAGTCGGAAGGGAAAGTCAATTTCGTTCCTGAACGCTTCGAGAAGACCTATTTGAACTGGATGGAAAATATCCATGACTGGTGCATCTCCAGACAACTCTGGTGGGGACACCGCATCCCTGCTTGGTACCATAAGGAGACAGGCGAAATCTACGTCGGCCATGAAGCGCCGCAAGATATTGAAAACTGGAACCAAGAGGAAGATGTCCTTGATACATGGTTCTCATCCGCATTATGGCCGTTCTCAACGATGGGCTGGCCGGATCTGGACAATGAAGAATTCAAGCGCTACTATCCGACAGATGCTCTCGTAACGGGTTATGATATTATATTCTTCTGGGTTTCCCGGATGATTTTCCAAGGTATTGAATTCACTGGGCAACGTCCGTTCAAAGACGTGCTCATCCATGGTCTTGTCCGTGCGGAAGATGGCCGGAAAATGTCGAAATCCCTAGGCAACGGAATTGACCCGATGGAAGTAATCGATAAATATGGTGCTGACGCATTGCGCTATTTCCTATCTACTGGTTCTTCGCCTGGTCAAGACCTTCGCTATTCAACAGAAAAAGTTGAAGCGATCTGGAACTTTGCGAATAAAATCTGGAATGCATCCCGATTTGCTTTGATGAATATGGACGGCATGACATACGATGAAATCGATCTTTCCGGTGAAAAATCCGTAGCAGATGCTTGGATTCTTACACGGTTGAATGAAACGATCGAACAAGTGACGAAGCTTGCCGAGAAATACGAATTCGGTGAAGTCGGTCGTGCGCTTTACAACTTCATCTGGGATGATTTCTGTGACTGGTACATCGAAATGGCGAAATTGCCATTGTACGGTGAAGACGAAACGGCGAAGAAAACGACTCGTTCGGTACTCGCTTACGTCCTCGACAATACGATGCGTCTCTTGCACCCATTGATGCCGTTCATTACGGAGGAAATCTGGCAGAACCTACCGCATGAAGGGGAATCGATCACAGTGGCGGCTTGGCCGGTGGCTGATCCTGCATTGACGGATAAGGAAAAAGCTTCAGACATGAAATTGCTCGTTGACCTTATTCACGCAGTCCGCAACATCCGCGCAGAAGTGAATACGCCGATGAGCAAAAAAGTTCCACTTTATATCGCCGCAAAAGATGAAGCGACTGTTTCCGTATTGGAAGCGAACCGCAGCTATATCGAACGGTTCTGTAATCCGGAAACGCTTAAGATCGGTGTTGGTATTTCGGCGCCGGGTAAATCGATGTCAGCTGTCATCACAGGAGCAGAACTATTCCTTCCACTTGAAGGATTGCTCAATATCGACGAAGAGATCGAGCGGTTGAAGAAAGAGTTGGCGAAATGGGAAGGCGAAGTGAAGCGCGTCCAAGGAAAGCTTAACAACGAACGATTCGTCTCGAAAGCGCCTGAAGCAGTAGTTGCTGAAGAACGCGCGAAAGAGAAGGATTACTTGGAGAAAAAAGCGGCAGTCGAACGCCGAATTGAAGAATTACAAGAAATTTAATGATGGAAAAGAGTTGGCCGACCTCCTAAATAGAGGGTGACCAACTCTTTTATTTTGTATGCGCTCATAAAACTCTTTAAACGCTCATAAAATCGAAATGGCGCTCATAAATCTCGTTAAGCGCTCATAAAACTTCATAGGCGCTCATAAATCTCTTTTAGCGCTCATAAAATCGCACAGGCGCTCATAAATCTTCTAATTTCCTCTTTAAATACTGCATCACTTTCTCCGCAACCGAAAAATTATGCGTCTGGTACAATGATCTGGCACCAACCGGATCTTCGATTTCATTCAGCATCCAACCGCCATCCGGCAATAAAAGAAAATCGATGCCGATATAATCGCTTTTTAAAGCCCGTGCTAATTTACGGACTTCTTTTTCCTGCCAAGAAGAAAGCGTGTATCGTTCCACTTTCCCGCCAAGAGTGAAATTTGATTTGAAGGAATCATCCCCGATCCGTTTGACAGCTCCCAGAACTTCTTCACCGAGCATGAAAACGCGGACATCTGTTGCGTCGGATTCAATAAATGGTTGGACGATTGTACGTCTTCCTTCAAAATCGGCGAAAAATCCCTCAGCTTCTTCTGTCGCATGGCAAAGGAAAACTTCATTGCCACCATGTCCATCGACCGTCTTTAAGACGACAGGGAATGAGGGGAGGTCAGACACATTTTCCGCTTTTTGCGTTGGAACTGCCGAAACACCTAACAAAGAAGCGAGTTCAAATGTCTTCAGCTTATCATTCGCAATCCGATTCACTTCCGACCGGTTGATCACCCGAAATCCTACAGATTCCCATTTCGCTGACAATAGCGGATTTCGATCGCGAAATAAAATGAAATCGGTGTCAACATCAGGTTTTTTCTCATCCACTAACAACGTCAATGCAATATCCATCCTCGATGCATGGTTCATCAAATCATCAATGAATCCCCGATTGCGTTCCGCTTCCGCTGATGAATAATAAACATGCCCTTTCATCCCAACTCACCTAAAATATATTCGATCATCTTGTCTGCAACGTTGATGCCCGTCACGTTGTAAATATTACGGATATGCGCGGCTGCATTCACTTCGCAGACGAGTGGAACTTCATTGTCCCCGAATAATAGATCGACACCTGCAAATTCGGCGCCGACCGCTTCTGCTGCACGGATTGCCAGTTCCTCCTGCTCCTCAGTCAGTTCAATAACGCTTGCCACTCCGCCGTTCGTAATGTTTGCCCTGAAATCCGTCTCGGAAGAACGGTACATGGCAGCGACGACTTCACCCCCGACGATATTTACCCGAATATCCCTTCCTCTGCTCGTCGCTATGAACTGCTGAAACACATAATCGACGCCTCGAAGCTCATCCACTTTTGCAAAGAAATCCTCTTTCGTTTCAATCAAATACACCTTCATGCCAAATGAGCCGTGGCCTTCCTTGATAATCATCGGCAAGCCTAGTTTTTCGAGCACCTTCTCATAATAGCCCGATCCTTCGATCGTGAACTTGGGATACACTTTCGGCGCGATGATCGTTTCCGGCATCGCGATATGATTCTTTGCCAGTTGGATATATTGTTTTGCCTTATTATCACACGTCTCAATCACTTCGGGGTCATTGAATACTGGTATTCTTGCATTTTTCAAAAATGTCGCCAGCAGAATATCCTTGTCCAGGAAGACGACAAAATCGGGGCGGTTTTCCAGCTGTTCATTCAGACTCATAAGCACTTCATAATTCTTCATGAGCGTTGCGGAAACTCCAGCCCGTTCCGCTGCATCCTTCACAAGTTCCGCCTGATCGCGGAACTTATCGCTCGTCAAACTTCCATTATAGATGACCCAACATTTTTTCATTTCGTTCCCTCCGGCCGTGATATACTTAACCTATGCTGATTTTACCATAAGGGGCGATTGTTTTGATTCCAAAATTTGATGAATATAAAAAGCGATTCGAAATAGAAAGTGATGATGAAATAAAGCCGGGACTCGATAGCGTCCGGACTGCCTTGCGGAAGGTGGGAAACCCGGAAGAGGGCCTGCGTGTCATCCATGTGGCGGGAACGAACGGAAAAGGTTCAACAATCGCCTTTATGGAATCCATCCTAAAAGAGCATGGGTTTTCTACAGGTGTATTTTCCTCCCCGGCACTGGTCGATGTCCATGATCAGATCCGTATCAACGGAATGCCGATCAGCCCAGAAGAGATGGACAGGACTTTCATGGCAATGAAAGAAGCGGGGCTAAGCGGCATGTTGACGGATTTTGAACTGTTGACGGTTGCAGCTTTTATCACCTTTGAAAGGCTGACCCCGGATTATGTCCTATTGGAGTGCGGTATGGGGGGCAGTTTGGACAGTACGAATGTGATCATGCCGCTTGTCTCTGTGATTCCCTCCATTGCGTTGGATCATGTCGGGTTTCTCGGAGGGACGATTGAGGAAATCGCTGATCATAAGGCGGGAATCATTAAAGAGGGGGCACCGGCTGTCGTTGGTCCTCTCCCGAAGGAGGCTATGCAAGTCATACGAACGAAAGCGCTTGAGGTGCACAGCGAACTTGTTGTTTTCAACGTTGACTTCACAGTGGCCGATGAAAAATTTGTAGGAGAATCAAACCGAGTACCGATTCAGGAACGTAGGATGAAAGGCCCTCATCAAGCTGTCAATGCGGCAATTGCAATCGAGGCATTGCTGCAGGCAAACATCTCGTTGAATGAGGATTCCATTGAAAAAGGCGTTGCTGCTGCTTCATTGCCATACCGATTCCAGGAAATCGCTGAAGGGGTCTTTATCGATGGAGCGCACAACCCAGCTGCCGCTAAAATGCTTGCAGAGACGATCAAATCGGAATTTCCCGGTGAAAAAGTCGACTTTGTCATCGGCATGCTCAAATCAAAAGACATTAAGAAAACGCTCGATGAGCTGATTCCTGTTGCAGCAACCTTCACTTTTGTCACTTTTCCTCATCCGCAAGCCGCAAGTGCGGAGGAATTACTATCCAGTTGTCAGTATAATAGAAAAAGGGTGACAAAACATTTAGATGATACTATAATACTAAGAAAGGGAAATGATAGAAAGAAAATAGTCGCAGGGTCGCTTTATCTGATCAGTAGTCTTTTGAACTAAGAAACTACAGGATTTGATTATCGTCAATTGGACGACACCCTATCATTTCACTGATTTTTATACTTGGTAAGGGGTGCATGAGCGGTGTCTGAAAAGAAATGGTCCACAATCATCCTATTTATTATCTGGTTGCTCATCGTTCCTCCGGGAATCGCTTATTTCCTTATAACTCAGATGCCTGAAAGCATAAATTATGCTTATTTGCTGCTCTTTATCATTTTCGGTGTGCTGACAGCAGTTTTTCCAATTATGATGAATGGACAACCGATAACTTTAGTCATGTGGGCGACATTGCCCGCTTTTCTCATGTATGGAATTGCTATTGAAATGATTATTATGCAACTGTCCGTGTTGGCAATTCTTTTTGTGAAAAAGAGCAGCCAAAAGAAATCCCACCGTTTTTTCATCAATTCCATCATCATGTTCATTTTATCGACTGTTGCGGCTGGCGCGTTTTTTGTAGTCGGCGGCAAAACAGGATCGATGGATTTTTGGACTCTACTAATTGGAGTCGCAGTATATCGGCTAGTACATACAACAACGAATCTCGGTCTACTAAATATGTATTTTGAAGCAATGGGATTGAAAAGTCCGTTTACGACAAAAGATAATATTTTTGAATATGCTACACTGATTCTCATCTTACCATTGGCTGTGACTTTCTATTTGATGCTTAATATGGTCGGCATTGCTTCTTTTTTACTTTTAGGCTTTCCCTTTTTTATGACAATAACGATTATTCGCCTGCATAGCCGTTCTGAAAAGATCAATCAGTATATAAAGAAAGCAGGGCAAATTGGAAGTGAGCTCTCCGTCATGACGGATGAAGAATCCGTTTCGACTCAATTCATCAAGAAAACAAGTGAGTTATTCAGAGCCGATTATGTCTTTCTTTTTACGAATCATGATGAATGGCTGGAACTTGAAAAATGGTATGAGAAAAAGCGTTTTGTTGATCGGCCTTTCCAAACAGTCCAACTTGGAGAAGGAATTGCAGGGATGGTCTTTGAGAAGAAGGAGCCGGTCATCTATTCAAAGCGGAAAGACTGGGAGCAATATGCCACAAATTCTGCGCCGGAAGAATTGGAAAGCGTTCTTTGCATCCCATTGACCCATAACAATGAAACAAATGGCATCCTCCTTTTGGGCTCCAATCGGAAATCCGCATTCGGGGAATATCAGCTGAAGATTTTGGATTTGCTAGGATCCTATTATATTGTTGCCCTTGAAAAAGCGAGGTATGTATACGAAGCATTGCAGCGGAGTGAACGGTGCGCTTTGACGAAACTATATAACTATCGATATTTGGAAGAAAAGCTCCATTTTGAAATGAATCGGATGAGCATGGGGGATATCAATGACTTATCTCTCATCATGCTGGATATCGACCATTTCAAAAAAGTGAATGATACGTACGGTCATCAGAGCGGGAACGACATTTTATACGGATTTGCAAGAATATTGGAGAAGGCATTGCCGGAAAACGGGACGATCGGCCGGTATGGAGGCGAAGAGTTCGTCTACATATTGCCGGATTTTTCAAAAGCGGAAGCGGTTGATTTTGCGGAAAGGCTCCGATTGCATATTAAGCAGCATGCGTTTACGATCATTCCCGATTTGGGTGAAGATAAATATCCAGTGAAAGTGTCAGTCACATCCAGTGTTGGTGTAGCGAATGCGCCAACTGATACGGATGAAGCGATGAATTTATTGCGTAATGCCGATCGCGCATTATATATCGGTGCTAAGCAGGCGGGAAGGGACCGAGTGGCAGAATACGTAAGATGACAAAGGAGGGGATAGGAATTGATAGTGACGGCCCAACAAAAAAGAACGATCTATATTCTGTGGCTACTTGTTGTTCCTTTGACGTTCTACATAGCCCTCAACTACTTTCCCGCGGAATCTTATAATTATGTGAACCTGGTCATCTATTTGGCAATCCTCGTTGCGACTTTGATGACTTCGATTTCACTGGACAAAGTAAGCATGACATTGGAAAAGTGGGTCATTTTCTCCCTTTTCTTCCAATATGGAATCTTAGCGGAAATGATTTTCATGCAAATCGCCATTTTCATCCTTCTTTTCAGCCAGAAATCACCTACGCCCAAAGCTTTTCGGTTTGCATTCAATTCGATTAACTTTGCTGTTGTTTCATCAATCAGCGGTGCTATTTTTTATGCTGTCGGTGGCTCGTTGCATGAGATGACATTAGGTACATTCCTGCTTGCCGGCTTCATTTATGCATCAGCTTATTCATTGATTAATAGCGTCATTATCTATTTACTCTTTAAATGGTTGAAGATCGACTTGGCAGGAATGAAGAAGGTGGTTTCATGGGATTATGTCATAGCAATCCTCCTTCTTCCTTTTGCGATTACATTCAGCCTGCTTATGCAGGAATTCGGAAGCGAAGCGTTTTTATTGATCGGTGTTCCGTTCCTACTCGTATTGCTAGTGACGAGTAATTATATGAAATCTAATAACCTGAACGAAGTATTGTCTTCATCGACAGTAATTGGCCACCAACTGGCTGATAGCTTGCGCGTGGAAAACGTCCTTCTGACATTCATTGATAAGATCAAGGGAGTCATTCCCTATGACAGCGCCTATATCGTCGATTTCAGGATGAGTGAAAATCTTGTCATGCTTGCATTCAAGGAAGGCGAATTCCGCAGCGGCACACCGAATAGGTTTACATTTCCACAAAAGAGGTCCGAAGGGGATGGCCTCGATGTGGAAACGACAAAGTTATTCTTGAATAAAAAGGGGATCGATTCGCTGTTAGGATACACTTTTGATCCATTGGTGGAAAGTGTCATGACAGCGCCGATTAAAAGAAATCAAAGGACGGAGGCTTTCCTGATCCTCACTTCAAATCAACGATACGCATTTGAAGATGCGCATGTAAAGATGGTGGACCTATTGACCGGTTATCTTGCCACCGCGGTAGAAAAGGCAAGGTACTATGAGAAGACGGTGGAAAAAAGCGTAAGATGCGGATTAACGGGGCTCTATAATTTCCGCTACTTGGAATCAAAGCTGGATGAAGAGATGGTCCGTTATCATACAGGCGAAATTGCCACGCTGTCTACAATCATATTGGATATCGATCACTTCAAGTCCATCAACGATACATACGGGCACCAAAGCGGGAATGATCTGCTTTGCGCATTTGCTGCTCTATTAAGGAGCTACCAAACGTCCGATATGACGTTAGCCAGGTACGGCGGCGAAGAGTTCGTAATCATACTGCCTGATTATGAAAAAGAAGACGCTGTGGAGTTCGCAGAAATGATCCGTAAGGAAATGGAAGAATCGAGCTTCAAAATCATACCGGATCTATCCGAGGATCGAGAACCGACAATCGTCAATATGACGGTGAGCATCGGTGTCGCAACAATGCCGATGGATGCAAAAGACGGAAAAGAATTGCTGCGCAATGCGGACCGCGCGCTTTATATCGGTGGTAAACAGGCAGGAAGGAACCGGGTAGGGGTTTATGAAGAAGATAAAGAAAATGTAGTCAGTTAACGACCGGTTGAGCACCGGTCTTTTTCTATTATGTTTTCACTAAATTCATAGACTAGTTGATTAGTACCTTTGGATTTTGTATGCTGTAATTAATAGAACCATAGTAAGGGAGGCGATGTTCTGATGAGAAGCCAAAAGGTTGATGAAAAAGGGATGTCCCTTGTCGAAATACTGGCTGCCCTCGTCATATTAGGCATCGTCTTCGTTGGGTTTATGACGGTTTTTCCACAGATGACGAATTTTAATGAGAAGACCGGGAGTAAGCTCGAGACAATGAATTTAGCAAGAAATAAACTAAATCAGATAAGGTATTCTAGCATTCCCTCAGAATGCGCTGGAAAAACCGAAAGGTGTCTAATTACGAAAGAAGAAAACGGTTATAAAGTTACACTGACATATACAATGAAACCGGATTTAAAACCCGATGGAAATGTTGCAGGACAAGTCACGTTGCATCAAGTTCATATCAAATATTTTAGGCCAGGCCAAGAAGATAATGCGATTAGTGAAACGTTTGGCTATATACGCAATTGATATTGGGTCGGAAAGGTGAGGGGGAGGGTACGTGATTAAAAGACAGAGCGGAATGTCATTAGTTGAAGTTCTCGTTACCCTTGTTCTCGTTTCTTTAGTCATTACCCTTGTATGGACAACTGTGTTAGTTAGCATGAAATACAATATTGTTGAAACGAAGAAGTTGCGTTGGCAGCAAGAAGCCAATCGAATCATAACAGAAATTCAACAATATCATCGGAAATGTGATACATATGATTTAATGGCAACTCACCAAAAGATTCAAATCAATCACTGCATAGTAAATGGAGTTGACAAAGGCGGCGAGCAAATTGCAAATGATTTTTATTATGCAATGTACGTTGATACAGATTTAGCAGTTGAAGAAAGTAAGATATACCCAATAATTTCTAAAGGGATTAACGCGTCATATTCTATAAAATTAACTGTACGTGATCCTGCTAAGGAAAATCCAAAGGTAACAATTGATTCTAAAATTACACGTTATCAGCCTGATTAAGAATCGGAGTGGATTGCTATGAGAAAAACAGTTGACAGTGAAAAAGGATATGCTTTACTAGTTGTCTTGTTTTTAATTGTTTTTATCTTCACTGTTTCAGCTGTTTTTTTTAGGGGAAGTTTGAGTAATGCAAAGCAAGAGCAGAAAGTCGATCAGAATCATTTAGCAGTTGTTGCTGCGGAGATGGGTGTGGATTACTACGTTGGAAAAGTTAATAATGAGGAACGTAAATTTCAAAAAGAAGTACTTAATGGAATTCAGGCTGATTTAACTAAGTTAAATGACTGTGGCGGTCGGCCCAATACAACAAAACCAGGATGCAACATTAAATCGATTGAAACTATTTTGAAAGAAGCTAAAGATGATTACCTAAAAAAAGTTGAGACTTTGGTCAGTAGTATAAAAATATCTGAACCGATAAACGTTAAATTGTCTTCTAAGGTTGGGAGCTCGCCATATTCTTTTCAAATAGACAAAAATGAAGTTAGCTGGCAGGAAAATGGCGGTAAGCTAATTATCAAACTAGGAATAATCGGCAACTCAAAAGCCGAAAAACCAAAACTATTAAAAACGGTTTTAGCTTATGAAGTGCCAAAATTCGTTGTTCGTAAAAGTGGCAATAATAATCAGCCAAGCGCGAAGCCTGTTGACATTTATAAGTTTTTTAAAGATAAAAGTGACTTTGTAAAAAATGTTGGCTGCAGTGAAAAAAATGGACATTGCTCATCAGGAAAGTTTTATTCAGATGGCAATAAAATTGCTAATAATCCAAACAACCAAGGCGGCTTAATATGGGTTCATAATGGATATTTGGATGCAAACAATATGAATCAGTTTAATTTTACTTTGATTGTTAACTCGTTAAATGGGAAAAATATGAATCAAATGAAAGGTAAACTTATTCTTTTAGGCGATGAAGATAATAAAGGAAAAATTACGGATAAAATCTCAGTTGGATTTCAAAGTAGTGGAAAAATTTGCGTGAACGTTGATGGTTTTTCAAAAAGCGATATTGAAAAAATATCATTTGATAAACCCGCTCAAGTTTACTTTTATTCTTCTTCGAAAAGTCCAGTGTGGCCAAGTAATGCGAATAACAGTCCTAAAAGATCTGGGTCTTTAGTCGATTTTGTTAACGAATGTATCGGACAACCTCTTATTGAAAGTGGTTCATCCGAGGTTGTTCAATACGAAATATTTGAGTCTGCACTCGATTTGTTAGTGGATGTTAACTATTAATATGAATCCACGGAGGTTGTTTTGTGAGAAAAAGTTATATTATTTTAATTGTTTTTGCATTTCTGCTGTCTAGCGCTTTTGCGAAAAACACGTTTGCAGGTGAGGGATTATTCAACAATAAGAGATTCTCCGACCACACATACATCGGCCCTTTCAACATTTCCAATAGTAAAACCAAACAAGCTAAATCCAAATTAGCCTCTGATTTTTCAGAGCTTCAGTCCATGTTGGAAGTGAACCTTATTTACCAAGACATCCAGTTCTCCCTTCCGCCTGAATCAATCAAATTCGATATAGATATGACCCTGGCAAATGCTAATTCAGGCGAAGACAATCCTATTTTCACTACTGTGTCACGAGGTGGATTGAAAACTGTCCTTAATCAAGAACTGCCACGTATTCAATTCCCAAAGGAAGCTATCGATTCGATTGCTGACGGAATTGAAAAAGAATTACAAACAGGCATCATGCCTAAAAATGTCCATATTACAGACTATATTGGAAAGAACGTGATTCCCGATGAGGCAGTGGCGTCCTCCGAATATAGCATTGACGGGATTTCGTCTGCATTAACCAAGGCGATACATACACTGGACAATTCGGTCGTACAGCCTTTTGAATCGTTTTCGATGATGGAATTATTGACGAGCCCTGAAATAGGACCGCTTAGTGATGAGGAAATGACATTGCTTTCTTCCATATTATACAGCGCAGTTCTACAAACAAATTTCCAGATTGATGAACGGAATATTAGTACTGTTGTATCTCCCAATTTCCAACCGGGCTTCGAAGCGGCAATGAATCAGTCATTAGGGCTCGACTTCCAGTTCACGAACCCGAATAAGACAGAATTCACCATTCGGGCAGCTTGGTCTGCTGGGGCAATCCATTTATCAATCGAAGGCCTGCCGTTCTACTACATATACGAACCTAGCATGACCAATATAGAATCGTTTAAACCGAGGACGATCCGACAATATAGCTCGTTCGTACACGACGGACAAGTGGTCGTTTCACAGGAAGGTGAAGAAGGTATGGAAGCGATTGTGAAACGAAAGATGTCTGTCGATGGGCAAATCGTTGAAACAGAGGATATTTCCGAAGACTTTTATGCACCAATTCATCGTATTGAAATCTATCCTTTGTCGAGTGGGAATTCTTCTGAGCCTCACATTACAGACAGTGATGAATCTGACCTATCGCAAAATGGTGAAACTGCTACTGAATCGGGAAATGGCTCTTCCGTCCGAGGTGAAATGGACTCGGGCTACTCTCATGACACTCACAACTCCAACAATTTCGAGAATGTTGATAAAAAAACCAATGTAGAGTGGAATGAAGGGAAAATTATTTACGATAAAAGCGGCCTCCCGATATCAGGAAAATGATTGACGTAAAGTAGTGAAAGGGGGATGTATATGGCGACAACACGTAAACGTTTGGGCGATTTGCTCGTTGAATCAGGTCTCCTTACAGACAAGCAGCTTCAAACCGCATTGGAAGAAAAGCCGCAGGAACAAAAACTTGGTGACGCGCTTCTACAGAGAGGTTATATTACTGAGCAGCAATTGATTGAGGTGTTGGAATTCCAACTTGGGATTCCCCACGTCAATCTTTTCAGGTATCCGTTTGACCCGAAGCTGTTCAACGTCGTTCCGAAAGAATTTGCAAAGCGGAATTTACTCGTTCCATTAAGAGCCGATGGGGACAGGTTGTTTGTTGCGATGTCCGACCCGATGGATTATTTGGCTGCCGACGACTTGCGATTGTCGACGGGTTTCCATATTGAAACGGCGATTGCGTCCAAGGACGATATATTGCGGACAATATCGAAGTATTACGAAGACGATCTCCTGGAAGACTTTTTTGTCGAACAGCCTCAGGAAACAAGGGAGCAGCAAGATGAACTGACTGATCTTGATTCCCCTGTCGTCCGGCTTGTCAATCAGTTATTGTCATCTGCCATTACGCAGAAGGCGAGCGACATTCATATTGACCCGCAGGAGCATCAAGTCGTCATCCGTTTCCGGGTCGATGGTCTGTTGAAAACGGAACGGTATTTGCCGAAGCATATGCAAGCGATGCTTACTGCACGTATTAAAATAATGTCGAGTCTTGATATTACGGAGCATCGTGTACCGCAGGATGGAAGGATCAAAGCGACAATTGACTTTAGACCAATCGATCTTAGGGTCTCAACATTACCTACGGTTTTCGGAGAGAAAGTCGTCATGCGGATATTGGATTTAAGCAGCACGTTGAACGACTTGACGAAATTAGGCTTCAGTCCAGTTAATCTGGAGCGTTTCATGAAGGAGATTGAACGGCCGAACGGTATCGTGTTGATTTCAGGACCGACTGGGTCGGGTAAATCATCTACGCTATATGCAGCTTTGAATAAATTGAATCAGGAAGAAGTTAATATCATCACTGTCGAAGATCCTGTTGAATATCAACTGGAGGGCATCAATCAAATTCAAGTGAATCCGGCAGTCGGCCTTACGTTTGCAAACGGTTTACGGTCGATTTTGAGGCAGGATCCGGACATTGTTATGGTCGGTGAAATCCGGGACCGTGAAACAGTGGAAATTGCCATTCGTGCTTCCTTGACCGGACATCTCGTCCTGAGCACTATCCATACGAATGACTCTATCGCATCGATTACAAGACTGATCGATATGGGAGTGGAACCATTCCTAGTCACAGCTTCTGTCAATGCAATTATCGCGCAGCGGTTGATTCGACGTGTGTGTCGGGATTGTGGGCGTGAAATGCCTGCTTCGAACCGGGAAAAAGAGATTTTTGCGAAACGTGGTAGGGATATTGAAACGATTATCCGTGGACCGGGCTGTGCTGCATGCAATATGACTGGCTACAAAGGGCGGGTTGCGATTCACGAAGTGCTCATTATTGACGATGAAATGCGTGAAGTGATCAATAACCATGGCACGCCTGCAATGTTGCGAGAGATTGCTGTGAAAAATGACACTGTATGTTTGATAGATGACGGATTGGAAAAAGTTAAGAGGGGCATCACAACGACAGAAGAAGTGTTGCGTGTTTCACTTGTCGAATAGGGGTATAGCTATGAATGAAACAATTGATCATATTTTATTAAAGGCATTTGAATTGAGGGCATCAGATATCCATGTAACGGTCGGGGTTCCACCGGTCTTTCGAATTCATGGCGAGTTGAAGCGATATGGGGAAACTTCTGTAGACGATACTTTTACGGAAGTGGCAGCAAAGTCAACAATCCCGGATAAATTATTTGAGTCATTCATCGAAAAAGGGCAAATCGACTATTCATATGAATTGAAGGGTATTGTCCGTTTCCGTGTTAATGCATTCCAACAACGCGGTTCAATTTCGCTAGCCTTTCGAACAATCCCGACGACAATTCCATCAATCGATGAATTGAAAGTGCCTGGGATATTAAAGTCATTGGCTGAAACTCCTCAAGGTCTTATATTGGTTACCGGCCCAACAGGTTCAGGGAAGTCGACGACGCTTGCAGCGATGATCCGTTATATGAACGAGACGATGCGGAAGCACATCATCACACTCGAAGATCCGATTGAGTATGTGCATTTCCATCAAGCTTCTATTATAGACCAGCGCGAAATCGGCTTCGATACTATCTCATTCGCGGATGGATTACGCGCCTCTTTACGGCAAGACCCCGACGTCATTCTCGTCGGTGAAATGCGGGATTTGGAGACGATTTCTACTGCCATCACTGCCGCTGAAACAGGGCATCTAGTGTTGGCGACACTTCATACGTGGAGCGCTGCGTCGACAATCGACAGAATCATCGACGTCTTCCCTCACGGTCAGCAATCTCAAATCCGTGTCCAGTTGGCCGGCGTATTGACGGCTGTATTATCACAGCGACTATTTCAGACAGTGGATCGAAAGGGTAGGAGAGTCGCGACCGAATTGATGATCAACAATTCCGCGATTTCGAATTTGATCCGTTCGGAAAAGGTTCATCAAATCCCTAATGTCATCCAGACGAACCGATCAACGGGGATGCATATGATGAATACTTCGGTCAGACAGCTTCTAGACCGTGGACTTATCTCTTACGAAACGGCAGAACCGTACATTGAAGGTGATGATTAACGATGGCCCGATTCAAATATGAAGGCCGTGATGCAAAATCAAAAAGATCCGGCGTTGTTGTTGCTGCGAATAAACGTGAAGCTGCCTTAAAATTGAAGAGCCAAGGAATCCGGATAACCAATTTGACCGAACAAGCAGAAACCGTTCTTACGAAAGAGATTCATCTTGGAAAATCGATCAAACGAACACAATTCATCATGTTCCTTCGTCAGTTTTCGACTTTACTCCGTGCGGGCGTCACAATCGTGGAATCTATTCGCATTCTTTCATTACAAGTCGAATCGAAGCCGTTCCAAAAGATATTAGTGTCAGTAGGGGATGATCTTCGGGGCGGGGGTTCGTTGTCGGACGCGCTGATGAAACATCCGAAAGTATTCGAGCCATTGGTCATCAACATGATTAAAGCGGGAGAGATGTCCGGAACGGTCGATGACTCATTGGACAGGCTTGCGGAGCATTATGAAAAAGCGCATATGACAAAACAAAAAGTAATTTCCGCGATGTCTTATCCGATTGTAGTTGGCGTTGTAGCAATAGGAGTCGTTATTTTCCTGTTAACCTTCGTCGTCCCGATGTTCGTAGACCTATTCGCAAGTGTCGGGGGCGAGCTTCCATGGCTTACGCAGTTTGTGTTGAAAGCAAGTGACTTTATGGTCAGCTATTGGTATTTATTCATTTTGATAATAGCCGCAATTATTATTGGAGTCTGGATGATGCGCAACAATCAGGAAGGGAAATATGTCCTCGACACGATGCTGTTGCGTATTCCGATTTTCGGCGACCTGATGAAGAAATCAGCATTAGCTACGTTAACAAGGACGCTTAGTTCTTTATTTGCTAGTTCTGTTCCGATCTTGCAGGCGTTGTCAATGACGGAAAAGATTGTGGAAAATGAAGTCATTTCAAAGGTCGTCGGCGAATCGAGAGAATCACTGGAACGTGGCGGCTCATTGACAGAGCCGATGTTAGGACATTGGGCGTTCCCGCCTTTAATTCCCCATATGATTGCCATTGGGGAGCAGACCGGGTCGCTCGATGCGATGCTCGCAAAAGTGGCGGATTTCTACGAAAAGGAAGTCGATGGATCTACAGACCGGCTAAAAGCATTGATTGAACCGCTCATGATCGTCCTATTAGCGGGACTAGTGGGAACGATAGTACTTTCGATCCTGTTGCCGATGTTCAGCCTCTTCACTGAAATAGATAATATGTAACGAATTTTGTCGAAAAATAATTAGTTATATATAAATATAGGTTGATAGTTTCATTATATCTAGTAGTTTGGTATTCTTAATTTGAAATTAAAAATAAGATAGAATAAGGAGGAAGTATGATGAAAAAGTTGTTACAGAAACGTTTGAAAAACGAAAAAGGGTTAACGCTTGTCGAGCTTTTGGCGGTAATTGTCATTTTGGGGATTATTGCAGCGATTGCTGTACCGGCGATTGGTGGGATTATAGAAAATACTAGGGTGAAAGCTCAATTTTCAGACGGTCAAAACGTATTAGCTGCTGCAAATATTTATTTTGTAGAAAATCCTGGAGCACAACCAGTTTCCATAGCAGAATTAGTTTCTCAGAATTATTTAGATAATGCAGGTAGTTTTGGAAAGGATAATGACGGAAAAGTCACTTATACAAAAGGTGGAAATACACTGAGTGCGACAACTGTTGGCGATAAAACAACTGTGACCTTTGCGAACGCAACAAATGAAGCAATCTCTAAAGCGGATGCAAAAAGTGGAAATGGAGATTTAGTGAAAATAAATAAAAAATAAATTTAAATGGGAGCTACCTTAATGCAACTATTCAACCGCCGCAAACAGCCGGCTACACTTACAATTGAAGATGATGCCGTCCGTTTTGTCCGGTTGAAGTCACAGGACCCTATCGTTATTGATTGCGCGGAGGAAGTGATGCTTCCTCCGAACACGGTCGTCGAGGGGAAGATTGTCGATGCGGAGGCGCTTGTGGTCATTTTGGAGGGAACCATAAAGGAATGGGGCATCGCGAAGCGCGATGTCCAATTCCTTGCTCCTGATACATATGTGATGATTCGTAAGGTGCCGTATCCGGATGATATTCAGCCGGATGAATTGAAAGGGCATTTCTTCATTGAAATCGGTTCGACGATCTATTTGCCATTTGATGATCCGGTTTTTGATGTCGTCCCTTGCAGTTTGAACGAGGACAGCAAGGAAGCGATCTTAATTGCGTCGAAAGAAAGTATTTTGGATCAATATGAAGACGTCCTCAAAGCGGTGAAGCTGAATCCTGTCGTGGCGGATATCGGGCCACTTGCGCTCTATCGGCTTGCTTATAAGATGTATCAATTCAGCGGACAAGAGCATGTTCTCATCGCGGATATGCATGACGGCGAATTGACCGTATCCATTTTCCATAAGCATTACCCTCTTTTCATGCGTCCCGTTGATTTGTCGCAGTCCGCCGATCTTTCGATAGTTGCGGATGTCCAAGCAGATCCACATACGATCACGCCGACAACGATTGTAATGGAACTTGAAAAGCTGATGAATTTTTATCAATACAATTTACATAACGGAAATGCTTCCATTACACATTTGCTCGTAAATGGCGAATATGGCGAAATGGAAGGATTGTTGTCCTCTATACGGGAACGGTTTTCGATCCAAGCGGAACGCTTGCTGAAACAGCCGCTTCAGCTTCCAGATGGACAACAATTGCCCGCAACCTTTAACCGGACGATCGGGTTGGCATTGAAAGAGGTGTAGTCATGCTCGTTGATATTAATCTATTGCCTGAAAAAGAGAGGGAGCGGTCGACGCTCCTTATTGCTGCACTCGTTGTTTTAGGTGCGGCTATTCTTTTTTGGGCGATTCTTTTTGTCTTATCCCTTTCCTTGTCGAAGGAGACTGGCCGGGTCGAATCACAGATTGCCTCTTTGCATGCAAGCCAGGAGGCGGTTCGGCAAAACATGCAGCCATCAACAGATGTGAGTGATCGGGAAAAACTTGCATCGACTGTTGAATGGGCGGAAGCTTACCGGTTCGATACATTGCCTTTGTTGCGTGAATTGATCGCTTTATTGCCGGAACGAGGTTTTTTTGTGTCGTTTGAATTCACAGCGCCTCATGAGTCGAAGGTCGTTGTTCAATTCGATGATAAGTCCGATGCCGCCTATTATTTGACGAGAATGAAATCTTCGACAATCGTGTCAGTCGCGACAATGGAATCATTAGTCGCTGAAAGACTTGATGAAGAAAGAGATTTGCAGACACTTCCGCGTTTCGAAGCGACCTATCATATCGAATATGTGGATGAACGCAGCTTTGTCGTCGAAGTTGACGATCCGATAGAAACGGAAGGGCAGGAGGATGACTTCGATGAATAATTTGACAAAGCGCCAGAAGGAGATGGGGCTTCTCGTTTTGGCGATTGTTTTTCTAGTTGTCCTTGCCGGGTATTCATATTTTAAAATTTACGCCCCTGCGAAAGAAACGAATGAACGGTCTGTGCAGATGCTGGCAAATGAACGGGATATCCTTTATGCATTGCAACGTCAAGAGGCACAGCAAAGCCAGACTGGAGCAACGAGCTCACGTCCATTGCAGGAGAAACTGCCCGTTAAGCCGCTTGAAGATCAAATCCTTCTTCAAGTTCAGAAAGCAGAAGTGAAATCGGGAGCATATGTGCATGAAGTGAATTTTGCTCTAGAAGAACCGATATTCGAAAACCCGCCCGATCAAGTTGAAAATGTACAAGCCGTCATTACTGAGGTGCATTTAGCAGGGGGGGCATATAGCCAGATTGATCGATTTATAGAAGAAATCGAATCGATGGAACGGATATTTATTATGGAACGCGTCGAATTCACTGCTCCGGACGAAGTGAGAACAGTCGAACAAGAGGGCGATACGATGGAGTTAATTATCACTTTCCATGCGTTTTACCGGCCGGATTTGGGGAATCTTGAAGATGAAGCGCCGAAAGTGGATGCCCCTGTACCAGCGGGCAAACAGGACCCGACGCCTATCAATAAAATCCCTGGATTGGGTGATAGTGAATGAACATGGTGTGGATAATCCTTTTTTTCATATATGGCAGTATTTTCGGCTCCTTTTTCAACGTCGTCGGCCTCCGTGTGCCGAAAAAGGAATCGATCGTCTCGCCGCCTTCCCATTGCACGAAATGCAATCGCAGGCTGCGACTGGTTGATTTGATTCCAATCATGTCTTATATCGCCTTACGAGGAAAATGCAGGGGATGCGGACTGAAAATAAGTCCAGTTTATCCATTGATGGAATTCTTAACCGGCATTTTATTCGCTTATTCATACGTCCGATTCGGGTTCAGCTTGGAATTGATCATTGCAATCCTGTTCATTTCATTGCTTATCATCATCACAGTGTCCGATATCGCCTATATGATCATTCCTGACAGAGTAATTCTGCCGTTTGCCATCGCGCTGTTGATCCTTCGATGGGTCATTCCGACATCTCCTTGGTGGGATAGCCTGTTAGGTGCCGCAGTCGGCTTTTCCGTGCTCTATCTTATCGCGGTCGTGTCGAAAGGCGGTATGGGCGGTGGAGACATCAAGTTGTTCTTCGTCATCGGGCTCGTGCTTGGAACAGCGAATACGCTATTGACGTTGTTCCTGGCTTCTCTGATCGGCTCAGTCGTCGGTATTTACGTGCTGAAGAAAACCGGGAAAGGGAGGAAGACACCTGTCGCATTCGGTCCTTCCATTGCGGCTGCAGCTGTCATTACCTATTTCTATGGAACAGAATTTGTCGAATGGTATCAGCAATTATTCATTTAAGTCGATAAATTATTTGGGACAAGGCGACATACGTCTTGTTCTTTTTCATGTCCGATTTGATACGGTTACTAAAAACGGGGTGGTCTGGAATGAATTTCAAGAAGAAATATTCAAAGGTGACAGTCGCGATGGCGATGCTCCATGGTGTCATCATTGGAATTGCTGCAGTAGCGATTGTTGGTTTCATGATTATTGGAACGAATGGACAAGGGAAAGAGAAGGCGTCGGAACAGGAAACCGTCGTGACAGATCCGCCTGCCTCAACGGAAACGACCCCTACATCCGGTCCTGCAGTTTCCATGGAAGAAGCCCCGCTCAAACTGTTTGCCAAACAGCATGGCGTGTTTTCAACCGTCCAATCAGCGCGGGAGTTTATGGCGCAAGATGCAAGTTTAGCGAAAGCAGACATTTTGGAAATTGGAGGACAGTTCTATGTATGGAGCGCCGTCGGTATTCAGGAAAGTGAAATCGAAGTGAGCGAATATGAGGGGACATTCAGGAAGCCATTTTTTGCAGATGCATCATCTTGTTCCGCTGTCGGTGCTGGGAAATTAAGAGGTTCACTTTCTGAAAACGAATTATCCAAAATTAAAACTTTGACAACCATCGCGGAGGGGGAAGATGATGATGAAAACATCGCCAACTTTCGTAAGAATATCGCAGCTATAACTGCATTTACCTCGGATTTACGGATTGTGCGCCTAAAGCTGCTTGCGAATTATACACATAAAGACGGATGCGTGAAAATCAATTTTTAACCCGGGAAATGGGGGCAAAATCAAGTTTTTGCCGATTTTTGAAAATTTCCAATCCCCTCCTTCTGAAGTAAGATAAAGAAAAAGGAGGTTGTCTATATGGAATTCATTGCAAAAGGAGCGATTATCCTGGCTTCAGGCTCCCCTAGAAGACAGGAGCTGCTAAGTAACCTTGGCATTCCGTTCGACACGATGCCAAGCAATGTTGAAGAAGTGGTTGAGTTTAAGAAGGGTGATTTTGCGGACTATGTCCAGAAGCTCGCGATCAAAAAGGGGGCAGCGGTATCAGAAAGGAGACCGGATGCATTCACCATTGCCGCAGACACGATTGTCGTATTTGACGGGGAGGTTTATCCGAAACCATCATCAAAGGAACAGGCCGAAAGCTTCCTGAGAACGTTTTCCGGCAAGACCCATTCTGTCTTTACGGGTGTCTGTATTCTTGGGAACGGATTATCGAAAGTCTTTTCAGTTGAAACGAAAGTGACATTCAAGGAGTTGGACGAACAGCTGATCCGTTCATATGTCGATTCCGGCGATCCGATGGACAAGGCCGGAGGATATGGCATTCAAACCGCTGGTGCGCTCCTTGTCGATAAAATGGATGGAGACTATTTGAATGTTGTTGGCTTGCCTTTATCGAAATTGGTGGAGACATTGAGGAATGAAGGCATCGTACTGTTGAAGGAGGCTGAATGATGCCTTGACAATCGATGTGAAGAACCAGATGATGATCCGGGATGTACATATCGCGGATAGACCCCGTGAAAGACTTATCCATCAAGGGGCGGGGAGCCTGTCGAACCAGGAGCTCATTGCCATCCTTCTGCGGACAGGCACAAAGGAAGAGTCCGTTCTGATGCTCGCCAACAGGATTTTAAAGTCTTTCGATAAAATCCAGGATTTGAAGGATGCGAACGTTGAAGAAATGATGGCTGTAAAAGGCGTGGGACAAGCGAAAGCTGTTCAAATTCTTGCCGCTGTCGAAATCGGCAAGAGGATTTCCCGCAAGCATTCGGAAGGCCGCTATGTCATCAAATCACCGGAAGATGCTGCTGCTTATTTAATGACGGATATGTCCTCCCTCGTTCAGGAGCATTTCGTCGTTCTTTTTTTGAACGTGAAAAATGAAGTGCTGCACAAACAGACAATTTTCATCGGCAGCTTGAATTCATCGATTGTGCATCCTCGCGAAATTTTCCGCGAGGCGGTGAAACGCTCTGCCGCATCCATCATTTGTGCGCATAACCATCCAAGCGGCAATCCATCGCCTTCACCGGAAGACATCGAGGTGACAAGGCGCCTTGTCGAAGCGGGGTCCATTATCGGAATCGAGTTGCTGGACCACCTCATCATTGGTGACCATCGTTTCATAAGTCTTAAGGAAAAAGGATATATGAGCTAGCAAATAACTCCTAAACTGGTAACTAATTTATTTTGAAATGGATAAGGGGAAGGGCCGCCTGACCCCACAGTATGAAGGGAATCTGAGCCCTTCAGGCAGTTGCAAGAAGAAGGAAGGCGATAGCATCAAAATCCATCCTATTGCTATTGACACTGTGAATTTGTTCTCCAATCCGTTATAATGTGGTGTATGATTTCAAGAAGACCATATTAAGCGGTCGAATAGAAAGGAAGAACAGATTTGTTTGGATTAGGATCAAGAGATGTCGGGATTGACCTCGGCACAGCAAATACATTAGTTTTCATTAAAGGTAAAGGGATTGTTCTGAGGGAACCGTCTGTCGTAGCGAAAAATACAGTGACGAATGAAATCGTGGCAGTGGGCTCAGCAGCTAAAAACATGATTGGACGTACACCTGGCTCCATTGTAGCAACACGCCCGATGAAGGACGGCGTCATTGCTGACTTCGAAATTACGACAGCAATGATCGAGCATTATTTGAAAGAAGCGACAAAAGCTGCAGGAAGTGCATGGAAGAAACCGAACGTCATGGTTTGCGTTCCATTCGGCATCACCTCTGTCGAACAGCGCGCAGTCATTGACGCTGCAAGACAAGCAGGGGCAAAGGATGCCTTTACGATTGAAGAGCCGTTTGCTGCTGCGATCGGTGCCAATTTGCCAGTTTGGGAACCTACGGGCAGTATGGTCGTCGATATAGGTGGCGGTACGACGGAAGTTGCAGTCATTTCTCTAGGCGGCATCGTAACGAGCGAGTCGATCCGTGTCGGCGGGGACTCGATGGACGGCGCAATCATCGGCTATATCCGTAAAACGTATAATATGACAATCGGTGAACGTACTGCAGAAGCTATTAAAATTGAAATCGGTTCAGCAAGAGTTTCTGCTAAACCTGAAAAGATGGACATCAGAGGCCGTGATCTCTTGACCGGTCTACCGAAAACTTTGGAAATTTCTTCTGATGAAATCGTTGAGGCGCTTCGTGAATCCATTACGCAAATTATTGAAGGCGTTCGGAAAACGTTGGAAGCTACTCCGCCTGAGCTTTCTGCGGATGTCATGGAACGTGGAATCGTCTTGACTGGCGGTGGAGCGTTGCTTGAAAACTTGGACAAGGTCATTTCGGATGAAACGAATATGCCTGTCTTTATCGCTGAAGACCCGCTTGATTGCGTTGCGATCGGAACGGGCAAGGCGCTTGATAATTTCGAAGTGATTAAAAAGATGCAAGTTAGGTAATGAGGGAGGATTTGGGCAATGCCGCGATTTTTTTCAAATAAACGGTTGATTTTATTACTTATAGGCGTCATCGTCCTAGTGGCATTGATTTCATTCTCCCTAAAAGACAGGCAGAACGCTACTCTTCCTGAGCAAATAGTGAAAGATGTCGTCGGTTTCGGGCAATCGATTTTCTCGAAACCGGCACATTATATTACAGGCACTTTGGATAAAATCGATGGTATTTTAAATACATATGAAGAAAACAAGCACTTGAAAGCGCGATTAAAAGAATATGCCTCTACTCAAGCGGAGCTGGCGGATGTAAAAGCGGATAATAAAAAGCTGCGTGAGATCGTCGGCAAGGAAGATAGTCTCCGTGATTACGAGCCGATTCAGGCAACTGTCATTTCCCGGAATCCCGATCAGTGGGAAGAAAAAATTATTATTGATAAAGGCACCACTGCAGGTGTACAGCTCAATAGGGCTGTTATAACTGCGAACGGACTCATTGGAAAAGTCGTTCTCGTCACTGCTTTCACATCAACAGTGGAACTGTTATCGACTGAAAACAGCAATTTCCGGGTTGCAGCTGTCATTCCCGGTGAAGAAGCGATTTTCGGCTTGATAGAAGGATATGATTCAGCACGTGGCGAATTGATAATGAAGCGCATCGATTCGAATTTTGACGTCAAGGAAGGACAAAAGGTCGAGTCGTCCGGTTTAGGCGGAATTTTCCCGAAAGGTTTGCTTATCGGGGAAGTGACCGAAGTGTCAACGGATGATTTTGGGTTGACAAAGTTAGCCTATATTCGTCCGGCTGCTGATTTCTCCATGTTGGATCATGTGTTGGTCGTACAGAGGTCAACCGGTGTTACGAGCGGTACAGACGGTATAGTCCCTGGTGAAGATGAAGAGGGGGAGGATGGATCGTGATCAGGTTCATTATCCCTCTTATTGCTGTCGTGTTATTTTTCCTCGAACCGGTATTCAGCCTTTTCTCGCCAATATCGATCGCTGACGTATCTTACACGCTCGTTCCCCGATTTGTTATCGTTTATCTTATTTTTATTACAGCCTACTATGGCCGCAGGCGTGCAATCCTCTACGGAATCGTACTTGGACTCTTGTATGATATGTATCACATTGATATTATTGGAGTATACACTTTTTTATATCCGGTGATTTGTTATTTGGCTTCTTTGATCATTAGGCAAATCCATCGCCATATCATTACAGTCATGCTTTTATCGTTGGCAATGGTTGCGCTGCTTGAATTGCTGTCATTCTTTTTCGCGAGCCTGATTGCATTGACCGCAATCGGTTTTGAAGAATTCATCGTGCTTCGGCTAATGCCGACTATGGTCGCAAATTCTATCTTTGTCGGGATGTTCGGCTATTTATTTAAGCGGTTGATCGATGAATTTGGACTGCAAAAAGCCGGAATATAATCAAGGAAATTGTGAGGGAAGCAAATGATGACGAAACAGCACTATGTAACAATAAAAGGGACAAAAGACGGGCTTGTCCTCCGACTTGACGACAAATGCGCTTATTCGGACATGATTGCAGAACTTCGCAATAAAGTCAGCGAAAACAGTCTGGAAGGGCTTGCGGAAGTGAAAGTCCATACCGGAAACCGCTTTTGTAATGAAGAGGAACTGAAGGAAATTATGAATGTCGTGCACGAATCGCCGCATTTACGAGTTTCCAAGATTCAGAGCGAGGTGATTTCGATTGAAGAATGCAATCGGAAAGTGCTCGAAAATCAGTCGGAAACTTATATCGGCATTGTCCGGTCCGGGCAGGTCGTCAAGGCTGATGGCGATCTTGTCGTCATCGGCGATGTCAATCCGAACGGTCGTGTAGTGGCTGCGGGAAGCATTTATATATTAGGTAGATTAAAAGGAATCGCCCATGCAGGTGCAAATGGCAATGAAGAGGCGGTCATTGCGGCTTCTTGGCTTGAAGCGACGCATTTGATGATAGCGGATAAGTTGGAAACGATGACTGATGAACTGACGATTTTGTCGGAACAGCCGGAAATGGAATGTGCATACATACATCAGAACGGTTTCATTGCCATCGACCGTTTACAGGAATTACGGATTCTGCGGCCAAATCTGTCAACATTCAAAGGAGGGAGCTAGTGTGGGAGAAGCAATCGTAATAACGTCTGGAAAAGGTGGGGTCGGTAAAACGACGACATCTGCAAATCTTGGGACAGCATTGGCTCTACAAGGAAAAAAGGTATGTCTTGTTGATACGGATATCGGCCTTCGTAATCTGGATGTCATCCTCGGTCTTGAAAACCGTATCATTTACGATCTCGTCGATGTGATTGCAGGTCGATGCAAAATCCACCAGGCGCTCGTCAAGGACAAGCGTTTTGAAGATGGGCTCTTTTTACTTCCGGCTGCCCAGACTACAGATAAAAATGCAGTAGAACCGGAACAAATGAAAGAATTGATCACCGAATTAAAACGGGAATATGATTATATTTTAATCGACTGCCCGGCAGGCATCGAGCAAGGTTATAAAAATGCTGTTGCAGGCGCGGATCGTGCCATCGTCGTCACAACACCCGAAATTTCCGCAGTGAGGGACGCAGACCGGATCATCGGATTATTGGAGCAGGAGGACATAGAGCCTCCGAAGCTGATCATCAATCGGATCAAGAGCCGTCTCGTCAATAGCGGAGACGCATTGGATGTCAATGAAATCACGACTCATTTATCAATCGATCTGCTAGGGATCGTGCTTGATGATGAAAAAGTCATTTCTTCTTCGAATAAAGGGGAACCAGTCGTCATGGACCCTTCGAACCCGGCAGCAATCGGCTATCGGAACATCGCTCGCCGCATTTTAGGCGAATCCGTGCCGCTTATGTCACTGGACGAAGGAAAGCCTGGATTCTTCGGAAAACTGAAATCATTATTCGCTAAATAACCTGAACCCTTGACATCAAGGGTTCTTTTTTTTGCGACACTAGAACCGGCGATAATAAAGAGGAACCTTGGACATTTGCCCATAATATTCATAGTACACCCGTCATATACTGAGAAAAAAGGTGGTGTGGCGGGGTGAAATGGAAAACAAAATGGTTCATTGCAATCATACTAGCGATTGGTGTATTCAGCTTTGCCAAATTGGAAGAGATTGGAGTCATCAACAAGCCTGTTACCCAATATATTACGACGGGCAAAGATTTCATTGTCATGAAAAAATGGGTGGCCTCCATCATCGGAGATCGGGAAGAGGACACGATCACAGTTTCTGCTGATCCTGTAGAAGAGATTCCCATTGCTGCTTACGAATCAATGCAGCCATATAAGGAGGGTGTAATTGCGTCCTATGCCCATGCAATGCCGATTACAGCTCAAGGGGACGGGCTTATCGTTTTCACCGGATTTACTCGGCAATCCGGAAAGACAATCACCGTATTATACGATGACGGAGACGAAGTGACTTACGGATTTGTGGGATCGATATCGAAGCTCCCTTATTCCACTGTGAAAAAGGGGGACACGCTCGCCTTAATGAATGAAGAGGCGATCTACTTGAAAGTAAAACGGGAAGGGGTCATTTTGGAGGCAGCGGTTTTGGCTACTTATTTCTCGGAAGATAAGAAATGAAACTTCGCCTTCATCCTATTTTGGCACCGTTTTTCCTTGTGCTGATGGTTACGGGTGGCTTGGCGTTTTACGCTCTCGTTTTCATATCCCTTCTCTTCCATGAGGCGGGCCATATTTTTGCCGCAAAATTATCAGGCATGAAAGTCCGGTCATGTACAATCTTGCCCTATGGAGGAGAACTGCGAATACCCGACCGGCATACCTATGGGAAAAAGCAAAGAGTGTCCGTTGCAATCGGTGGACCTGCCGCGACGGCGATTCTCCTCCTACTATCAATGCTTTTTGACTTTCCCGGAGATGAACAATTCACGCGCATCCAACTAGTGATCTTGTCGCTCAATCTATTGCCTGTTTTGCCGCTTGATGGTGGACAGGCCATCAGTGCCATGCTTGAAACAGAAAAGAGAAAATATAAAGTGAGATCCGGTTTTCTCCTCTATTCCATAGCCGTTTTACTAGCTGTCAGTGTATCGCTCCTGCCGGGACTTCCTGGGACTGCCCTTTTTCTTGCCCTCGCAATCTTTTTATTGCTTCAAAACATATCTGCTTTCAAGTTCCGGAAATATGAACAGGCCTATGAGGAATTAAAAAGAAAACAGTTGACGCCATGAGCTCCGCGTGGTAATATTTTAATGTTATTGTTTGTAGCGCACCCGTGCTACAACCGCACTGACAAGGTACAAGCATCCGAAAGGATCACCTTTGAAGGCGAGTCTGAGTCTATTGAGGAGGTGCAAGTATGTACGCAATCATTGAAACTGGTGGAAAACAAATCAAAGTTGAACAAGGCCAAGAAGTCTACATCGAGAAAGTAGTCGGCGAAGCTGAGGAAACTGTAACATTCGACAAAGTTCTATTCGTTGGTGGAGAAGACGTGAAAGTCGGCGCTCCATTCGTGGAAGGTGCAACGGTTACTGGTAAAATCGTTAAGCATGGCCGCGGCAAGAAAATCACGGTTTTCAAATACAAGCCGAAAAAGAACTACCACAAAAAGCAAGGTCATCGTCAGCCATACACGAAAGTTGTCATCGAAGGCATCAACGCGTAAGCCGGCATGATCAAAATCACTATTGATGAACAACCATCCGGCCGAATCAGCTCATTTGAGATGAAAGGCCATGCCGATTTCGCAGAACATGGAAAAGACCTCGTCTGTGCAGGCGCATCTGCGGTTTCATTTGGAGCCGTCAATGCCGTCATCGCACTCACTGGCGTAACCCCTCATATCCAGCAAGGATCCGACGGCGGTTATTTGAAAGTGGATTTTCCGGAAACGGAGAAGGACGAAGAAATCCAATTGATCGTGAAGGCGATGATTGTTTCATTACAGACGATCGAACAAGATTACGGGCAACATATAAAACTTATTTTCAACCGATAGGAGGTGGCACTGATGTTACGTTTGGATCTCCAGTTTTTCGCATCGAAAAAAGGGGTAGGTTCTACAAAGAACGGTCGTGACTCTGAATCGAAACGTCTTGGCGCTAAACGTGCTGATGGACAATTCGTTTCCGGCGGCTCTATCCTTTATCGCCAACGCGGAACAAAAATTCACCCAGGTGAAAACGTTGGCCGCGGCGGGGACGATACACTTTTCGCGAAAGTTGACGGCGTCGTTCGTTTCGAACGCTTTGGCCGCGACAAGAAAAAAGTGAGCGTGTACCCTGTAGCTCAAGAAGCTTAATGTTATTACTAACATTGAAAGGACTGCATTTTACCGTGCAGTCCTTTTTTATTTTTGACGAATTTTGTGAAAGTGATGCTATACTGTAGTATATGAAACATTTGGCGGTGAGAAAATGGAATCGGAAAACCTGACGATTGGAAAAGCACTGAAGTTTGCACGCCATGATTTTTTGAATGAACTGCAATTAATGTTATTATATATAGATCTTGGTAAAATGCCTGAAGCGCGAAGAACATTGCTGGAAGCGACTGAACGAATGCGCAACATATCCATGCTGGAAAAACTCCGTCTGCCGAAGACGGAAATATGGCTCAGCACATTCGAGTGGAGGCATACTGTGTTCACGAAAAAGTTGCAAAGCAGCATTATCGCCGGGAACCGTGCTGCGAATGACGAGAAGATCGCCGATTACTTGGAGCAATTGATCGTCATTGTCGAACAAGCGGTTGATCCGATGGATGAATATATCATTCATATCACGGTAAAAGCTACTGAAGATCAATGGTCGATTCAATTGACAGTCGAAGGGGCTCTCACCGGAACGCCGGCAATGCCACAAACGGATGGCGAGTTTGAAGTGAATGGCGTCCTGCAGGAAAAGGAATGGACGTTCACGGTTAGTGGACGATAGGAGGAAAAAATATGTTTGTCGATCACGTTAAAGTATATGTTAAAGGCGGCGATGGAGGCGATGGAATGGTCGCATTCCGCCGCGAGAAGTATGTTGCATACGGAGGACCTGCCGGTGGTGACGGAGGAAAAGGCGGGGACGTCGTCTTTATCGTAGATGAAGGATTACGGACGCTTATGGATTTCCGCTACCAGCGGCATTTCAAAGCCCCGCGCGGAGAGCACGGAGGAAGTAAAAACAAGCACGGAAAAGGCGGCGTCGATATGGTCGTCAAAGTTCCGCCGGGTACAATTGTCAAGGATGTCGAGACCGGCACAATCATCGCCGACCTTGTAGAGGACGGGCAAACGGCTGTCATCGCTAAAGGCGGTCGTGGAGGGCGCGGAAACTCACGTTTCGCAACACCGCAAAACCCAGCCCCCGAGCTTTCGGAAAAGGGAGAGCCGGGTGTCGAGCGGGAAATCACACTTGAATTGAAAGTACTGGCAGATGCCGGCCTTGTCGGATTCCCGAGTGTCGGAAAGTCGACATTATTATCCGTCGTATCGGCCGCCAAGCCGAAAATCGCCGATTACCATTTCACGACGCTAGTTCCGAATCTCGGAATGGTGGAACTTGAGGGCGGCAGGACTTTTGTTCTTGCCGATTTGCCAGGACTAATCGAAGGTGCGCATGAAGGCGTTGGACTCGGCCATCAATTCCTGCGCCATATCGAACGGACGAGGGTCATCATTCACGTCGTCGATATGTCGGGCATGGAAGGACGGGATCCGTATGAGGATTTCCTTACAATCAACGAAGAGTTGGAAAAATACAATCTTCGCCTGATGGAGCGTCCGCAAATCATCGTTGCAAATAAAATGGACATGCCTGAAGCTGAAGAAAACTTGAAGCAGTTCAAAGAAAAGCTTGATGATGAAGGGGCGTTAATCTTCCCGATTTCTGCGATTACTCGAGAAGGCTTGGATCAGCTGCTGTTTGCAGTTGCAGACTTGCTTGAAACGACGCCGGAGTTCCCGATGCATGAAATCGAGGACGAGGATGAAAATCGTTCTGTTCTTTATAAACACGAAGCTGAAACTGCAGACTTCAAGATTACACGCGACGATGATGGAGCCTTTGTCCTGTCAGGATATACGCTTGAACGTCTATTCAAGATGACAGATTTCAACTTCGATCAATCTGTGCGTAAATTTGCGCGCCAACTGCGTGGAATGGGTGTCGATGACGCGCTTCGCGAACGAGGGGCTAAAGACGGAGATACGGTCAGAATCCTCGACTTTGAATTCGAATTCCTCGAATAAGGAGTTTTCGACCGTTAATTTGTCCAACATCTAGCTTCGGGTGGCAACTACTCGGGTCATAAGTCAGCTCTGCTGCACGGCAAAATACGCCGTTTCGCAGACCCGCCTTATGCCTGTCGCAGTTAACCGCCACCCTTCGCTTTTGAATCAAGGAGGCATTCAATGAAGCCATTGGGGGAAGGGCAGTTTTATCTTGTAAGGGAAGATGTACTAACGGAATCGATGCTGAAGATGCTGGAGGCTAAAAGGCTTTTGGCGAGCGGGGAGGAAAGGACAATCCAAGAAGCGACGAAACGGGTCGGATTGTCCCGAAGTGCTTACTACAAATATAAGGATACTGTCTTCCCGTTCGAGTCGATCGCCCGGGAGCGTGTTTTGACGATTTTCATCCAGCTGGAGGATCGGAAAGGCTCGCTCGCAACAATTCTTCGGATCATATCGGAAGCGAAATGCAATGTGCTGACGATCCATCAGACGATTCCAGTACAAGGACGCGCGAATATTACATTATCACTCGATGTAACCGAGATGCCGATCAAATTGGAGGAATTCATGCAAAAGTTGAAAGCTCCGAATTTCATCGATTCCGTCCATTTGATTAGTTCTGGAGCTCTTTAATAGCGGAGGGTACTTGCTCAGCGGAGGTTCGCAATCCAAATGCGTCCCTTCATGCGGCACCGATTGTATGACCCGAGCATCTAGCGCCTGGAGATACGTCTTGTTGCAAAAAGTGGTTATAGATATTACTTGCAGTGTTTAGTTGTAGACTCCAAGGAAAGCAGGCGAACAACCTTAAGAAGATGATTAAGGAGTTGTTAGAGAATGATTCTATCAAAGAAAATCAGACTCCGGCCGACTAAAGAACAAGAAAAACAATTATGGAAGTCTGTAGGTACTGCCAGATGGGCCTATAATTGGGCCTTGAACAGACAACAAGAACACTTCAACCAGGGAAACAAATTTATTTCCAATAAAGATTTACGAAAAGAGCTGACAGAGCTAAAGCAAACTGAGGCATTTAATTGGTTATTTGATGTGTCGAACAATGTTACGAAACAGGCGATAAAGGATGCTTGCAATGCTTATCAAAGGTTCTTTAAAGGGAAAGCAATGTACCCTAAATTCAAAAGTCGTAAAAGATCAAAGCCATCCTTTTACAATGATACCGCCAAATTGAAGGTGAAAAAGAAACTTGTTTTGATTGAAAAAGTAGGGTGGATTAAGACAAGTGAACAGTTGCCCATTGGCGTAACGTATACCAATCCGAGAATCAGCTTTGACAATAAATATTGGTATATTTCCGTAGGGATCGAACAGGAATTTGTACAGCCAGAATTAACTGATGAAATTATAGGAATTGACATAGGGATTAAAGAGTTGGCGGTTTGTTCCAACGGTCAAGTATTCAAGAACATCAACAAAACGAAGGTAATTCGAAAGAGTGAGAAACGCTTGCGTAGGTTGCAACGAAGTGTTTCCCGCAAATACGAAATGAATAAGGAGGGAAACCGTTTCGTCAAAACAAGCAACATAATAAAACTCGAAAAAAAGATACAACACCTGCACAGACGATTGGCAAACATCCGATACAATCATGTCCACCAAGCAACGAATGCTATCGTGAAAACCAAACCAGGCAACGTTGTGATGGAGGACTTGAATGTGAATGGTATGATGAAAAATCGCCATCTTTCAAAAGCAGTCGCTAACCAAAAATTCCATGAGTTCATTCGCCAAATGAAATACAAGTGCGAGAAATATGGAATTGGATTCATTCAAGCTGACCGTTTTTATCCGTCCTCGAAAACGTGTTCATCGTGCGGAACGATTAAGAACAATTTAAAACTGTCTGACCGCGTATATTCATGTGAATGTGGGCTGAAGTTGGATCGGGATATAAACGCGTCTATAAATTTAGCGTGCTATGGAAGATTAACAGTGTAGTCACCTTCAAGACGCTGTTAATGTGTAGGGTTCGTTGTACCCGAATTTACGCTTGTGGACTGTTAGACCAAACGAAAGTAGCTTCGGCAAAATCGGACAGAATGAAGCAAGAATTAAACAGACTTTATAGGGTTTTATAAGGTTTTGGCAACGGGACTGGGATGAGCGAGCAGGGTTATACGCCGACGGTTGCCTATTTGGGGCCGGAAGCTTCATTTACACATGTTGCGGCAACACATCTTTTTGGAACAGATGGCCTGGTGCCACAGCCAACAATACCTGATTGTATTGAAGCTGTAACAGAGGGACGCGTCGCCTATGCGATCGTACCGCTTGAAAATGCATTGGAAGGCTCCGTTCCGATGACAATCGATTATCTTTTCCACGGAAGCGAGCTATTCATCAATGCAGAAATTTCGATACCGATCGAGCAGCATATGATGGTGAATGAAAAATGGAAGGATTCATTGGAACAGCTCGAATCTGTCCGTTCCCATCCGCATGCTCTTGCGCAATGTCATAAATATTTGCAATATCATTACCGCCGTATACCATTGATTCAAACGACATCGACCGCAGCAGCTGCAAAGTATATTTCCGAAAATCCGGAGCTTTGCATTGCAGCGATCGGAAACAGTTTGGCAGCTAAAAAATACGGCTTACATATCGCAGAAAAGAATATCCATGATTTTCATTTCAACCATACGAGGTTTGTCGTCTTATCCATGCGGAAAGGGCAATTGGAAGTGCATGGCCATTCAGAATTGCCAAAAACGACTTTCATGGTCAAGTTGCCTGAGGACGATCGTTCAGGGGTGCTCCATCAGATCCTTTCCGTATTTGCATGGCGAAAGCTGAATTTAAGTAAAATCGAATCCAGGCCGATGAAAACCGGGTTGGGAAATTATTTTTTCATTATTGATGTTTTAGAAAACGAAGAGCATCCGATGATGAAAGGGGCACTTGAGGAGCTAGCCGCTCTAAACGTCACTGTACGATCATTCGGCACGTATTTCAGTTATGAACAAAAACCTTCACGCTAATTTCAGCGTGAAGGTTTTTTAATGAAAGAAGCTTGTCGGACATCAATTTTTCGAATGAATAATCAAGCCTTTTCTACAATATACATACTAAGAGAGAGGGCGCCTTTCCCAAATTTGCGTCACATAGACGGGCGTTCGTTCATACGATGGATTGATGGAAGGGGGATTTTGTTAGTGGATGTCCATATTGTTGTAAAAGGGGATACGTTGTGGAAGATTGCACGACAGTACGGTATCCCTTTTGAAGATTTGAAAAGGGTGAATGCCCATTTGGCGAACCCGGATTATATCGTTCCGGGAATGAAGATTTTCTTGCCGAAGAAGAAGACGGAGCATAGACCAAGTGAGAAAGCTCACGAGAAGGGACATGAGAAGGCTCACGAGAAAGGGCATGAAAAAGAAAAGCATCATCATGCACCGCAGCACCATGTTCCACATCATGAAAAAGAAAAGCATCATCATGCGTCACAACCCCATGTTCCGCGTCATGAACATGAAAAACCGAGCAAGCCGAAGGAAAAAACGAAATTTGAAATGCCGAAGCCGCCATCCGTGCCAAAGCAACCTATTCCAACCCCGCCTGTTGAGAAGCCGCCTGCTGCAATGACGCCGCCGGCCGAACAGCCGGTGCCGCCTATACCGCCAGTACAGTCTTTACCGCCAATGCCGCCACCAGTCCCGATGCCGCCAATGCAAATGCCGCCAATGCAAATGCCACCAATGCAAATGCCGCCAATGCAGATGCCACAATTTTTCCAACCTTGCATGCCGGTTCCTTGCGGATGGATGCCGATTTATGATGCAGACTGTGCACCGATGCCATTCCCAAGCTTCACTCAACAAATACCGGCGCCAGTCATGCCGCAACAAATGATGCCAGTCCACGAAATGCCGATGCCGCCGGCGCAGCTCGGAGTGAAGCCGCCAGAAATTGAAATGACCGAAGAGTTGGAGGAGTTTGAGGAGTCGCCGATTTATCCTGGAATGGGTCCAGGGACTTCCCCGCCATATCCAATTGGAGGCTGGGAAATGATGGAGTCTTCTTCGATGCCGCAAGAATCGATGGAATCGATGGTTTACTGCCCGCCTGAGCAGGGATATGTGCCTCAAATGATATCACCAGAATTTCAAAGTCCTTTCGGAATGATGCCGCAGCAACCATTCGGATTCGGTTATCCTTGCCCGCCGATGCATCATTGTGGCTGTGGCGGTTGTGGTTGTGGTTGCCCTCCTCATGGGTTCTTCGGAGCCGCTCCGTATGAAATGCAGCCGAATTTCATGATGCCGATGCAAGTCAGCCCGATGCAAATGCATCCTGCACATATGTATCCGATGCCAATGAACCCAATGCAAATGCAGCCATTCAATCCTATGGATAATTTTGGATGTGGTTGCTGACCGGCGTATGGCGCTGGAAAAGGATATCCGGAAAGTAAAGAAGAATGTCTGGAAGATGGTGGAGGGGGAAGCGGCGTATTCGCTGAAAAGGTATACGTCCCGGTCAACAGCCGTCAAAGTGGAGTACGTCCACCGGCAGCTGCATGCAATCCGATTTCCACATATTGTACCCATCATTCCTACCGATGACCCGTTATTTATCATGCAGCCATGGATTGAAGGGACAAAGCCCGTCAACTTCAGGCGAAGAATCGATCGGACCGATTCACTATCGGCCCTTCAAGCATTACACGAAACGAAGGAGCAGATCGACTGGGACGCCTCCCCTTATCTGCATAGATATCAGCTCCTGGATAAATGGCGTGAAAGATTGGATCGATTCATCGATAATCGTGATGCTTTCGGGAATTTCATTAGGAAACAGGCGGTTGACGAAATCATCATGTATGGGGAGGAAGCCCTTCCGATATTGAAGAAGAATTACCGGAAGCTTTCTGGGCATACACTCCTGCATGGTGATGTCGTCCATCACAATATTTTGCGCGATGGTAATGGGTTGATCCGCTTCATCGATTTCGATCTCGCATGCACAGGACCTCCGGGTACCGAATTGGCTCTTTGGATGCACCGTGTCTTGCCGAATGTCTGCTATAATTTGGAGTTCCTTCTGGCGGAGCAGTCGTCCTTAGGAAATCTGGATGAAGCTTCGATTTCCATGTTGCTTTATCCGAATGAATTGCTGAGGGAATGGCTGCACCTTTTGGGCATGCCTGAAGCGAAGCAGGAAAATCTCGCGAGGAAGCTTATTCCCTTTACGGAATATGCCCTCTCTTCATGGCCTAAGCTATGGTATGATATAGAACGGAACATGAAGTAGGAGGATGCATAATGGCTGGCCATTCAAAGTGGAAAAATATCCAGAACCGTAAAGGTGCGCAAGACGCGAAACGAGGTAAAATCTTTCAAAAGATGTCGAGGGAACTCTATGTAGCTGCGAAATCGGGCGGTGGAGACCCTGACATGAATCCTGCGCTCCGTCTTGCAATCGAGAAATCCAAAGGCTTCAATGTGCCGAATGATGTCATTAAAAGGGCTATCGATAAAGCGACCGGCGCAGGTGCGGATGAAAACTATGAAGAAGTCGTCTATGAAGGATATGGACCTGGAGGGGTAGCGGTTCTTGTACAATGTCTGACCGAGAACCGGAACAGGACAGGGCCGAATATCCGTGTAGCTTTCAATAAAAACGGGGGCAGCTTGGGAGAAAGCGGCTCAGTCGGCTATCTTTTCAACCGTAAGGGGCGCTTGTTCGTTGAGCGTACAGAGGAGACCGACGAAGAGGCGGTCATGCTGGCAGCACTGGAAGCGGGAGCGGAAGATATCGAGTCGACAGAAAACGGCTTTGAAATCATTACAGAACCGTCCGGCTTCATGGATGTTAAAGAAGCCCTGGAAGCTGAAGGAATTGAATTCATTTCAGCAGAAGTGGAAATGATCCCGACAATCTATACGGAATTGCAAGGTGACAACGCCGACCAATTCGAGAAGATGATTGATGCACTGGAAGACGATGATGACGTTCAAAACATTTATCATAACGCAAGTGAATGAGCCGCCTCGTCTGCGGCTTTTTTTATTTTGCGGCTTTTTTTTATTGTCTAGCTCCGGGTGGCAGCAGCTCGGGTCGCTTCGGTCTTGAAGCAAAAGGCAAAAAGCGCCTTTTGTCCCAGCCCTCCAGCGAAAGCCGTAACGAAGAACGGCTTTTGCGAGTAAAAGCGCAGCGTTACGAGCACATCTTTACCGCCTGTCGCAGCTAAGCGCCACCCTCCGCTTTTCTATGTAGAAAACCCGTTCGTATGCTATAATAGTTTCGATACTTTAGGGGGAGAATTTCTTGTACGATTATATTAAAGGAATCATCACACGGGTGACACCCGAATACATAACGCTTGAACAAGGCGGCATCGGCTGGCAGATCATGACGCCTAATCCATATGCATTCCATCAAACCGAAGAGATCCAGCAAGTATTCACCTATTTGCACGTCCGTGAAGATGTGCAATGGCTGCTCGGTTTCAAATCACTTGAACAGCGTGAGCTCTTCAAGAAGCTCATCACAGTCTCCGGAATCGGTCCGAAAGGGGCTCTCGCCATATTGGCCAGCGGCATCCCGTCCCAAGTGATTGGTGCAATCGAAAGGGAAGACGAAGCATTCCTTGTCCAGTTCCCAGGAGTCGGTAAAAAGACTGCCCGTCAAATGATCCTGGACCTGAAAGGGAAGCTTGGAGATCTATTTACGGAAATCGAAATGCCGGACGATGAGGTGAACCTTCTTACGATGGCCGAGAACGGAGCATTCGAAGAAGCTATCCTTGCGTTGCAAGCCCTCGGCTACTCACAGCGGGAACTAACGAAAGTGAAAAAGGACTTGCAAAAGGAAGAACTGGATACAGAAGGCTATATGAAACTTGCATTGCGTCTGCTGTTGAAGCAAAAATAATCTTTTGGATTAGAAAGGAGGAGCGCTACGTATGGAAAGGGTCATTTCAAGTGAACAATCCAATTATGACGACAGCTTCGAACAATCTTTGCGACCTCAGACATTGCAGCAATACATCGGGCAAGAGACCGTTAAAGACAATCTGAGCATTTTCATCCAAGCTGCAAAAGGCAGGAGTGAAAGCTTGGATCATGTCCTTTTGTACGGTCCGCCAGGCCTTGGTAAAACGACACTTGCCACGGTCATTGCAAACGAAATGGGCGTCAATGTGAAAATGACGAGCGGGCCGGCGATCGAACGGCCGGGGGATCTGGCTGCAGTCGTTTCTTCATTGGAACCGGGCGACGTTTTGTTCATCGATGAAATCCACCGATTGAACCGCTCGATCGAGGAGGTGCTCTACCCGGCAATGGAAGACTTTTGTCTCGACATTGTTGTCGGAAAAGGGCCTTCCGCCAAATCGATCCGGCTTGACCTGCCGCCATTCACGTTGATCGGAGCGACGACGAGAGCTGGTTCTTTATCAGCACCGCTTCGTGACCGTTTCGGCGTACCGCTCCGCCTCGAATATTATGGAGAAGAACCATTGAAGGAAATCGTCATTCGAAGCGCAAGCCTGTTCGATGTCGATATCGATACCAATGCGGCGGTTGAAATTGCAAGGCGATCGAGGGGTACGCCCCGTATTGCCAACCGGCTTCTGCGAAGAGTGCGAGATTACGCCCAAGTGCGTGGAGACGGAAATATAACAATGGCGATCGCAAAGGAAGCGCTGGAAATGCTGCAGGTCGATTCACACGGTCTTGATCATATCGACCATAAGTTGCTCGCCAGCATGATCGAAAGGTTCCGCGGAGGACCTGTCGGAATCGACACGATCGCCGCAAGCATCGGCGAAGAGTCCATCACAATCGAGGACGTCTACGAGCCCTACTTGCTGCAAATCGGTTTCATTCAAAGAACCCCTCGCGGCAGAATTGCAACCAGGCTCGCATACGATCATTTCGGCTACGAACCGCCTGAAGCACTTAACTGATGTAAGATGTTCAATATTTGATATAGAAGGAGTTCACCCGCATTATGGATGTAAATGATTTTGATTTTGAATTGCCGGAAAGTCTCATCGCACAAACGCCGCTTAAAGACCGAACTGCGAGCAGGCTAATGATTTTGGATAAAGTGACAGGCGAAGTCAAACATCGCCAGTTCCGTCAAATTGTCGACGAACTGCAAGCAGGAGACGTCATCGTCCTGAATGACACTCGGGTCCTGCCTGCCCGTCTGATTGGAACGAAAGAAGATACTGGCGCATCAATTGAAGTCCTTCTTTTGAAAGAGACTGGCTCGGATGAATGGGAAACGCTCGTAAAGCCGGCAAAACGGGTGAAAGTCGGAACGGTCGTAACATTCGGGGATGGCCGATTGGAAGCCGAATGCACCGAAATCCTCGAGCAAGGTGGAAGGATATTCAAATTCCGCTATGATGGTATTTTCTTTGAAATACTCGATTCCCTCGGGCAGATGCCCCTTCCTCCTTACATTACAGAGACGCTTGATGATCAATCGCGCTACCAGACCGTCTTTGCGAAAGAAAGGGGATCTGCCGCGGCACCTACTGCGGGTCTTCATTTCACAGAAGAAATCCTCAAGGAAATCAAAGACAAAGGTGTCGGCGTAGAATTCATCACATTGCATGTCGGCTTAGGAACATTCCGTCCGGTGAGTGTAGATTCTATCGAAGATCATACAATGCATTCGGAGTATTATCAGGTGACCGAAAAGGCGGCAAACGCAATTAACGAGGCGAAGGCAAAAGGCGGAAATGTCATTGCAATCGGCACTACTTCAGCGAGGACGCTAGAGACGATCGCTTCGCAAAATGACGGAAAAATCGTTCCTACTAGTGGGTGGACGTCGATTTTCATCTACCCAGGGTACGAGTTCAGCATTCTTGACGGCATGCTGACAAATTTCCATTTGCCAAAATCAACGTTGATCATGCTCATTTCTGCGCTTGCCTCGCGCGAAATTGTGCTTGCAGCCTATAATGAGGCAGTGAGGGAGAAATACCGTTTCTTCAGTTTCGGGGATGCGATGTTCATCAAGCCTCACAAAAAGTAATGAGGTACTAATCCTCAACATAGAAAGGATTACATTAAATGGCAGCAATCACTTACGAACATATAAAAACGTGTAAACAGACAGGGGCCAGACTTGGCATCGTCCATACGCCCCACGGTTCTTTTGAGACGCCGGCTTTCATGCCTGTCGGGACGCAGGCAACGGTGAAAACGATGTCACCGGAGGAATTGAAGGAGATGGGAGCCGGCATTATCCTCGGCAATACGTATCATCTTTGGCTCCGCCCGGGAAATGATGTTATTAAAGAAGCTGGCGGCCTCCATAAATTCATGAATTGGGATCGCCCAATACTGACGGATTCAGGCGGTTTCCAAGTGTTTTCACTAAGTGAATTCAGGAAGATCGAAGAGGAAGGCGTCCATTTCCGTCATCATTTGAACGGCAGCAAGCTTTTCCTCAGCCCGGAAAAAGCGATGGAAATCCAAAATGATCTCGGTTCGGATATTATGATGGCTTTCGATGAGTGCCCTCCGTATCCCGCGACATACGAATATATGAAAGCAAGTGTGGAGAGGACTTCAAGGTGGGCGGAGCGTTGCCTAAAAGCGCATGCGCGTCCAGAAGATCAAGGGCTTTTCGGGATTGTCCAAGGAGGCGAATTCGAGGAACTCCGCAAACAAAGCGCAAAAGACCTCATCTCGCTTGACTTCCCTGGTTATGCAATCGGAGGATTATCCGTCGGTGAGCCGAAAGATGTCATGAATCGAGCTCTTGAATTTACGACTCCGCTATTGCCGGCAAACAAACCGCGTTATTTGATGGGAGTCGGTTCACCGGACTCCTTGATTGACGGGGCAATCCGTGGAGTGGATATGTTTGACTGCGTATTGCCGACACGTATTGCAAGAAATGGGACGTTGATGACGAGCGAGGGGCGCCTCGTCGTGAAAAATGCAAAATACGAGAGGGATTTCGGGCCGTTGGATCCGAATTGTGATTGCTATACATGCAAAAACTATAGCAGGGCGTATATCCGCCACTTGATCCGTGCAAATGAAACATTCGGCATCCGGTTGACGTCCTATCATAATCTGTACTTCTTATTGCGATTAATGGAACAGATTAGGGAAGCAATCCGCAACGACCGGCTTGGTGATTTCCGGGAAGAGTTTTTCGAACAATATGGATTTAATAAACCAAATGCAAAAAACTTTTGAATCTTGTATAATAAACCGAGAAGAGGGGGGAATAAAATGAATGGTGATATGTTAGGTACGTTGCTTCCGATTATTGCAATGTTTGCAATCATGTGGTTTTTGTTGATTCGACCTGCACAAAAGAGACAAAAGCAGACGAAGACGATGCAAGAAGGTTTGAAGCGTGGCGATAAAGTCATTACAATCGGTGGTCTACACGGCGTTATCGATGCAGTTGACGATACATCCGTATTCTTGAAAGTCGCAGACGGCACAACTTTGCAATTCGATAGACAAGCTGTCGGCCGTGTTGTCGATGCAAGCGCATCTTAAACTTGTCAAAGTAAAAAGAGGTGGTTCCACAGTCTAACAACTGGGAAACCGCCTCTTTTTCATTTGGGTATATTCCTGATCAGGAAAAGGTATGCTTTCCTAAAAGGGGGGATACATGATGCATGATCTCATAATCATCGGTTACAGGACGATTTTATTATATGTGTTCGTTCTGATCATTCTACGGCTGATGGGCAAACGGGAAGTTGGCGAATTAAGTGTCATTGATGTCGTTGTCTTTGTCATTATGGCGGAAGTCGTAGCGGTTGCATTGGAATCGCCCGATAAGAAACTGATCCATGCAGTTTTCCCGGTGCTTCTTCTGCTTATGATCCAGCTGCTGACCTCCTATATTTCATTGAAAAGTAAGAAGTTCAGGGATCTTGTCGATGGTGATCCGACATTGATCATTCAAGATGGAGTGATCCAAGAAGAACAGATGAGAAAGCAAAGATATAACTTGGATGATTTATTTCAACAACTTCGTGAGCAGCAAATCGGATCAATACGCGACGTGTCTTTTGCATTTTTGGAGCCTTCAGGGAATTTATCTGTTTTCACTCAAGAAAACACCCAGCCGGTCCTTGCACTCATCTCTGATGGTATTATCCAAAGCCGCCACGTCCAAATGATCGGGAGGTCCGACGATTGGCTCATTGAAGAGTTGAAAGCACAGGGTGTGAATGACGCAGAACAAGTTTTTTATTGTTCATACGAAGAAGGGGAACTGCATTTTCAACTCAAGAAGGACTACCTCAGTAAATCTTCGTGAGCCTTTTAAGCATGAGTATGTCATTTTTCTTAACTTGACCGAAGAGCAACAAGATGACAAGAAGGAAAACTGTAGTAATCACACACTCCGTCAACAGCCCGAACTGGCCTATCGGGATGAAGATGGGCCGTATGACCGCGGTCAGGATGAAGGATACATACGGCAAGGCAAACATTGTGAAACCGGCTGCCGCTGCTTTGTTCTTCCTCAATGTGGCAATGTGAAGGAATGAAGTGACGAGCACCCCGAATCCGATTGCGAGTACAGCACCTGTCTCCTGCAAACCCGGTTGGGAAGCCAGTATGAACATTACCCCCAGTTTCGCAATTCCGCCATACACTGAATTCATCATTCCGGCGTTTGCATCCCCGGTCGCCTGCAATATGGAGTATAAAGGGCTTTGGATATAATAAAAGAAAAATATCGGTGCTAGCAACGACATATAGGAACCGCCTTCGGTAATATGGAAGAGCTTCTCGGCAAGCGCCTGTCCGTGAACATAAAATACGGCTGCGGCAAAAGCGCCCGTCAATGCGGAAAGGCGGAGCGCCAAGTGAACCCTCTCTTTCAGCTTTTGCTTATTGCTCGAAGCGGCGGCCCCGCTCACAGCCGGTACAAGAACAACAGACAAAGCGTAAGGGATGAACGAAGGGAAGAGCAGCAATGGAATCAGAACTCCTGAGATGATGCCGTAAAGTGAGGTAGCTGCCACTGTACCTACCCCTGCCATAGAAAGGGCGCGCAGAAATATGATCGGCTCAAGGAACCATGTAAACGTGCCGAATAATCTACTTCCCGAAGATGGAAGTGCAATGGATAGAAGAGGGCCCATCGGATATTTCTCTTTTTTTACAATCGGCTTTCGATCACGACGCTTATGTTGTTGATATTTGAACCACAGATAACCAGCCGACAACCCTTCCGCTAGCAAAGTGATGCCCATCGCATAAGCTGCATTCATCGGGTTATTATCAGGTACAAGCATGATTGGCAACAACCAAGTGATCAGGACAATCCTGAAAAGTTGTTCGATGATTTGGGACCATGCCGTTTCTTCAATCCTTACAATTCCTTGAAAATATCCGCGGATTAATCCACATACAGAAGCGATCGGAATGATAGCGATCCCTACATATAAAGTAGTGGAAGAAGCCGCATTGCCCAATAACGTTTCGGCTAAATACGGTACGAATAAAATGGATAGCGGAATGAATATGGTGCCAGTGAAAATCGTAATGAACGTTGCCGTCCTCATGACTGCGGACAGTTTTGCAGTTTCGCCTTTCACTTTCAACTCCGCAATCACTTTCGCAACCGCAATAGGTGTTCCAAGTTGGACGAGTGACAAAAAGAATATGAAAGCGGGATAGGCGGTCATATAGATTCCGACCGCTTCCTCACCAGCTACCCGCATGAATTGGATGCGATAGACGAATCCCAATAGCTTGGACATGAAAACGGCAACCATCAGTATGGCAGTCCCACGGATGAAAGTGGACAATAAAAACAACTCCTTCTCAATTCCGGTCATTTCGTATACACTAAATCTATGCAAAGGTTTGTCTATTTACGACTGAACGGGAAAGGGATGGAGAAGGTGACGATACAATTCGAGCAGATATTCAAACATGCATTGCCTGCTATTCAGAGCAAGAGAGATGAATTTCGCCTTTATGGCTATCCGACTGTGACAAATGAAGAGATCTGGAAATACTGCATCCGAAAAAAATGGCGGAAGAAAAATGTTTCGACGATGCGGATCCATGAGGTTGTGAATGGCGTGTTGGCATTGACGCCTGCGGAATTCATGACCTATACGCAAATCGAGGAACAAAGGGATTCGAATTGGTTTTCGGACCTGAACAGCGATGAACTGCAGCTGCTTCTATCACCAAAAAACAGGTCGTGATCACTGGTTTTGTGGATGTCCAACTATTTGACAGATGCTAATCTCTGTTTCATAATTGGAGTGTTGTATTTTCTTAAAAACTGTACATAGCAATCGTCTCACCGCTCCACGTACAGAGGGGGAACTAATTTATGAAGAAAAGAAGCCGGATCGTATCGTTCCTGTTATTGCTCGTTTTATTGGGATCATTGATAGGCGGTACGGTAAAACCGATTATTAAAGATGTAAGGCTCGGTCTCGATTTGCAAGGGGGCTTCGAAGTCCTTTATGAGGTGCAGCCACTTAAAGATGGCCAAAAAATCACAGAAGATATTGTGACAGACACAGCGGGCGCTTTACGGAACCGTATCGACGTGCTCGGAGTAAATGAACCGGTCATCCAAGTTGAATCCAATAACAGGATCCGTGTGCAATTGGCCGGTGTGGAAGACCAGGAAACGGCTCGTGAGCTATTATCCACACAAGCAAACCTGACATTCAGAGATGCAGACGACAATCTGATGTTGGATGGTAATGATTTAAAAGAAGGAAAAGCGAAAGCGAACTTCGGTCAAAGCGGAAATCCAGTCGTTACCCTTGAAATGAAAGACCCGGACAAGTTCGGGGAAGTAACAGCTGAAATCAAAGCCAAAGCTCCAGAAAACGTAATGGTTATCTGGCTTGACTTTGAAGAAGGCGTCGATTCATACAAAGAGGAAAGAATGAAGGAAAAACCAAAATTCATTTCCGCGCCTTATGTAAGTCATGTGATCAATTCATCCAATGTTGAAATTTCAGGCAGCTTCACAGTGGAGGAAACGAAGCATTTGGCTGGAATTTTGAATGCCGGTGCGCTTCCTGTTCACCTTAAAGAGATCTATTCCACTTCCGTTGGTGCACAATTCGGTGCGCAAGCTTTGGATAAAACGATTCTTGCGGGAATCGTCGGTATTTCACTGATCTTCATCTTCATGCTGATCTATTACCGTGTACCAGGATTTGTGGCAATTGTCACACTATCCATTTATATTTATCTTATTCTTCTCGTCTTCACCGGGATCAATGGTGTATTGACGCTTCCGGGAATCGCGGCTCTGATGCTCGGGGTCGGTATGGCGGTCGATGCGAATATCCTGACATACGAAAGGATCAGAGAAGAGCTCCGTGTTGGGAAATCAGTAAAAACGGCTTTCTCGGTCGGTGCGAAATCAGCATTCACCGCCATCTTGGATGCCAATATCACAACTTTGCTCGCAGCTGTCGTCCTTTTCATTTTCGGGACGAGCTCGGTCAAAGGCTTTGCAACAATGCTGATCATCAGTATCCTCGTCAGCTTCTTGACAGCTGTCTGGGGCTCGCGTCTATTGCTAGGTCTTCTCGTCAATAGCGGGATGCTTGATGGCAAGACAGGACTATTCGGGATTTCGAAAAAACGGATCCACGCACCTGAGGAAAATGTGGATACGCTAGATCTTACAACGAAATTCGATCGGTTTGACTTTGTTCATGCCCGTAAGAAGTTCTATGTCATTTCGATGGCATTGATCGTTGCCGGCATCATAGTTCTTGGTATTTTCAAGTTAAACCTTGGGATTGACTTTGCAGGCGGTACACGTGTTGAAATCTTATCGGACAAACCTTTAACAGCTGAGGAAGTCTCTGGTACTCTTGAAAAAATCGGACACCCGTCAACAGACATCGTCATTTCTGGGGATAAGCACAATATTGGCGTTGTTCGTTATAAAGAAGAATTTAAGCAAGAAACTGTCAATAAGTTCAAAAAAGATTTAGAGGCCCACTACGGTGCGGACCCGAATATTTCAACAGTTTCCAATACAGTTGGTAAAGAACTTGCGGGAAATGCGTTGAAAGCATTGCTAGTTGCTGCACTAGGAATCGTTGTCTATGTTGCATTCCGTTTCGAATGGCGTATGGGTGTTTCATCCATTATCGGTCTGATCCATGATGCATTCTTCATGGTCGCGGTTTTCAGTATCACGAGGCTTGAAGTGGATATCACATTCATTGCTGCCGTATTGACAATTGTCGGGTATTCCATCAACGATACAATCGTTACGTTCGACCGGATCAGGGAAAATCTGCATAAAGTCGGCAAGATCAATGATGCAAAAGAATTGGCGGATATCGTCAATAAATCACTTCGCCAAACATTGGGCCGTTCAGTGAACACCGTCTTGACAGTCGTCTTTGTCGTCGTTGCATTGATCGCCCTAGGAGCGGAAGCGATCCGTCCATTCTCGATTGCATTGATGATCGGATTGCTTGCTGGTACGTATTCTTCCATCTTCATTTCGGCACAAATCTGGTATGACTTGAAGAAGAAGGAACTTGATAAAACGGGAACGTTGAAAGTTGATAAAGAGAAAAAGCAATGGGGTTCTGACGAGCCCGTAGTCTGATGACTACAGCTCGACTTGCGTTTCAAAACTCCGCGGAACAGGGTATACCTAGTGTATATCCTGTTTTTTTATTGAAAGGGAAGGTGGAGAAGGGTGAAGATGCAATGGTCATTGATACTCAGTATACTATTCGCCATCATTATAGCTGTATTCGCTATACTTAACGTTGCACCTGTCCAAGTGAACTACTTATTCGGAAAAGCACATCTCCCGCTCATCCTCGTCATTCTGTTCACGGCGCTTCTCGGCGCGGCCATCAGCGGCTTCATGGCCATGTTCAGATCCATCAGTGCCAACCGGCAAATCAATGAATTAAAAAAGGAAATGACTGCAAAAGAAATTACGATTGCAACACAGCAAAACGAAATAGCTGAATTGCAGCACCTGGTGGAGCCGGCAATCAATGAAGACAAGTTTGAAGGAGAAATGTGAGCATCCTGACGTAGGATGCTTTTTTCGTTTCTTTATTTGTAGTCGTTCGCATATCCCCTTTAAGAGTATGCCATCTTCCGATATAATGGGCAGTAGAGGATGTGAGCATTTTGATAGAATCAATGAAGACATGGACGATCAATCGTCCTGATGAAACAGTTGTAAATACATTCATGAAAGAGCTTAGTATCCCTTCAATCCATGCCAAAATCCTCGTTTCACGCGGATTTACGGATGTGGAGGAAGCTAAGTCCTTTTTACATATGGAAGACAGTTGCCTGCATGACCCATTTTTGTTGTTCGATATGGAGAAAGCGGTAAGCCGAATCCAACAGGCAATCGAAACGGGTGAAAAGATTACCGTCTACGGAGATTACGATGCGGATGGCGTCACAAGCGTCACAGTGTTGACGACTGCTCTTGAGCAGCTTGGCGCAAACGTCGGCTTTGCCATTCCGAACCGGTTCAAACATGGATACGGACCGAATATCGCGTTGTTTGATGAGTTGCACAAGGAAGGCACTTCGCTGATCATCACTGTCGACAACGGAATCTCGGGCTTGGAGGCAGTTGCGCACGCCAAATCCGTTGGAATGGATATCATCGTGACCGACCATCACGAAATCGGTGACGAGCTTCCGATAGCGGACGCCATCATCCATCCGCGGCATCCGGAAGGCGATTATCCTTTCGGCGAGCTTGCGGGAGTGGGCGTTGCCTTTAAACTAGCTTGCGCTTTGCTCGGGGAAGTGCCTGAAGAGCTGTACGAAATCGCAGCAATCGGTACGGTTGCAGACCTTGTGCCTTTGAAAGGGGAAAACAGGTTCATCGTCAAAGAAGGAATCAGACGGATGCGTATGTCCCGGCGGCCTGCAATCCAGGCACTCGTAAAAGTGAGTGGGACTGAGCAGCACACGCTATCCGAAGAATCACTAGGGTTCATGATTGGCCCGCGATTAAATGCCCCAGGGCGTCTTGGCAGTGCGGATCCAGCTGTCCATCTGTTGAAAACGGAAGATATGCTGGAAGCGATGTCCATTGCCCAGCAATTGGATTCGTTGAATAAGGAAAGACAGGCGCTCGTCACGAAAATCGCGGATGAGGCAGATCAGGCGATGATCGAGATGTATGGAGATATGCTGCCGTATGTCATCGTCATTGAAGGGGAAGGCTGGAATCCAGGGGTAGTCGGTATCGTTGCATCCCGATTGACCGAAAAATATTACCGGCCTTCGATTGTCCTGTCCGTGGACAGTGAGACAGGAATCGCTAAAGGTTCAGGACGCAGCATTCCAGGTTTTGATTTATTCAAAGAACTATCGAAAACAGCCGACCTTTTACCGCATTTCGGCGGTCATGAAATGGCCGCGGGCATGTCGCTTCCAATGGAGGACGTCGCAGCATTCCGGGATCGATTGAATGATCAAGGGAAATTAAGTTTGACGGATGAAATGCTAACGCCGCAATTGAAGATTGATGTTCCGCTTGAAATCGGGGAAATCGATGTCGACGTATTGGAATCGATGGAATTGCTCAGACCTTTCGGTGTATCGTTTGAGAAGCCGGTTTTTATGATTGAAAACCTTTCCGCTTCATCCGTCAGAAAGATCGGCGCTGCGAAAAATCATTTGAAGCTTGAGCTGTCCGACGGAGTGGATTCACTGGACGTAATCGGCTTCGGAAATGGCGGGATTGCAGACGAAATGAGCCCGGGCATCAAATTATCCGTCACTGGGGATTTGCAAGTGAATGAATGGAATGGCCGTAAAAAACCACAGATGCTGCTTGAAGATATCCAATCGAAAGATCGCCAGCTATTCGATTTAAGGGGTATCCGGGAGCCGAATCGATGGATTTCTGTCATTCCGGAAAAAAATAATTTATTTATTGCATTCCACGAATCTTCAATCGCCTATTTCCAGCCAATCCTGAAAAATATCCAAATCCATCGATTCGGACAAGTGGAATTGTCCGAAACCGATCATGTGATCATATTGGATATGCCGGCTGGGACGGAGCAAATGAAAGAGCTGATTGAAAAAACGAATCCGAAAAGGGTATATGCCCATTTCTTCGTCAATGAATCGGTGTATTTCGAAGGGATTCCAAGTCGGGAGCATTTCGGCTGGTATTACAGTTTCCTGAAAAAGCGGGGTTCGTTTGATTTGCGGAAGCAAGTTCAGGAATTATCAAAGCATAGAGGTTGGAAGATCGACACAATTTATTTCATGACAAAGGTGTTTTCCGAGCTTGGATTTGTTAAGATAGAGAATGGTCTTGCTATAATTGTCGAAGATGCTGAGAAGAAGAATCTTTCCGAGGCACCATCTTACAAACAGAGAGTGCGTCAGATCGAATTGGAAAAGATGCTTGTGTATGCACCATATATGGAATTGAAAAAGTGGTTCGATGAAATTTGCAAAGAAACCGTTACTAGGGAGGAACAAGTATGGATTTGAAAAGTTTCGTGACAATCGTCCCGGACTATCCGAAAGAAGGCATCAGTTTTAAAGATATTACAACAATCATGGACAATGGAGAAGCATATAAATATGCGACTGATCAGATTGTCGAATTTGCAAGGAAAGTGGGAACGGATATTATCGTCGGTCCTGAGGCGAGGGGATTCATCATCGGGTGTCCTGTCGCTTATGCTCTTGAGGTCGGTTTCGCACCTGTCCGCAAGCCAGGAAAATTGCCGCGCGAAACGATTGCAGTGGAGTATGATCTTGAATATGGCAAGGATTCATTGACAATCCATAAAGATGCCATCAAACCAGGCCAACGAGTATTAATCGTTGACGACCTGCTTGCAACTGGCGGAACTGTCGGTGCCACAGTTGAACTCGTGGAAAAACTTGGTGGGGTAGTGGCTGGATGTGCATTCCTGATTGAGCTGTCGTATTTGAGCGGCCGTGAAAAACTAAAAGGCTATGATATTCAAGCACTAATCACTTATTGATGAAAGGGCCCTCCGCGATGAAGCGGAGGATCTTTTTTTATCCATAGGGCTTTACATTCTTGTCTGTTTATACATACAATAGAATTATCTTTAATTTTTTGCGGAATTAGTCGAAAGGAGTAGAAAGATGGCGAAAAATCGTGACATGACGGCAGAAGATATATTTGAAATCGTTGCCACATATATGAATGAACAGCATGTCGCGTTCGTCAAAAAGGCGTATGAGGCAGCGAAGGCTGCTCATGAAGGGCAATTCAGAAGTTCAGGCGAACCGTATATTCTTCACCCTATCCAAGTGGCAGGTATTCTAGCAGAATTGCAGATGGATCCATCAACAGTCGCAGCAGGATTCCTTCATGACGTGGTGGAAGATACCGACGTGAGCCGAGAAGACATTATACGCGTATTCGGTGAAGAAGTGGCGATGCTTGTCGACGGAGTGACTAAACTTGAAAAGCTGAAATTCAAATCGAACGAGGAAAAACAGGCAGAGAACCACCGCAAAATGTTTATTGCGATGGCGAGAGATATCAGAGTTATTCTTATCAAGCTCGCGGATCGTCTCCATAATATGCGGACATTAAAACATGTTCCGGAGGAAAAGCAGCGCAGGGTGGCAGCTGAAACTCTTGATATTTTCGCACCGCTTGCACATCGGCTCGGAATTTCCACGATCAAGTGGGAACTGGAAGATACTGCCCTCCGTTATTTGAATCCTCAGCAATATTACAGGATCGTCAATATGATGAAGAGAAAACGGGATGAGCGCGAAAAATATTTACTGAACGTCATGGATACGATTCGGGCAGAAATTGCCGAAATGGGCATCGAAGCCGAGATAAGCGGCAGGCCGAAGCATTTGTATTCCATTTACCGCAAAATGATCCTGCAAAATAAGGAGTTTAATGAAATTTATGATCTCCTTGCCATCCGCATCATCGTCAAAAGCATCAAGGATTGTTATGCGGTGCTTGGAATCATCCATACATTATGGAAACCGATGCCGGGAAGGTTCAAAGATTATATCGCGATGCCGAAACAGAATCTTTATCAATCTATCCATACGACGGTAGTCGGGCCAGCGGGCGATCCGCTTGAAGTCCAGATTCGAACAGAGGAAATGCACCGGATTGCAGAATACGGGGTTGCCGCGCACTGGGCGTATAAAGAGGGAAAAACCGTCTCGGAAAAACCGGATAATATTGATTCCAAACTGAAATGGTTCCGGGAGATCCTTGAATTCCAAAATGAGTCTTCGAATGCCGAGGAATTCATGGAATCATTGAAATTCGATCTATTCTCGGATATGGTGTACGTTTTCACACCGAATGGCGATGTCATTGAAATCCCGCAAGGCTCCGTACCTATCGACTTTGCGTACCGGGTCCATTCGGAAGTTGGGAATCGGACAATCGGCGCAAAAGTGAATGGCAAAATGGTTCCGTTGGATACGGAGCTATTCACAGGCGATATTGTCGAAATTCTCACATCGAAGCAATCGTTCGGACCGAGCCGTGATTGGTTGAAAATCGCAAATACATCGCAGGCGAGGAATAAAATTCGTCAATATTTCAAGAAGCAGCTGAGGGAAGAGAATATTGTCAAAGGCTCCGAACTAGTTGAAAGGGAAGTGAAGCTCCAGGAATTCGATCCGAAGGCTGTGCTTACTCCTGAAAACATTCAGCGGGCCATTGATAAATTTAGCTTTACATCTGAAGAGGACATGTATGCCGCTGTCGGATCCAATGGAATCACAGCACAGCAGGTCGTCAATAGACTGGCGGAAAAAATCCGTCGCGAGCGCGATCAACAAGATGCAATCGATAAGATCGTCTCCGATATGAAAACGCCTCAACAAGTACGGACGACAGAATCGGGAGTTATCGTCAGAGGTCTTGAGAACTTACTCATCCGTCTTTCGAAATGCTGCAATCCGATTCCAGGGGACGAGATTGTCGGATTCATCACAAAAGGCCGCGGCGTTTCCGTACACCGCGCAGATTGCCCGAATATCCTGACCGATGAAGATAGCGATCGCCTCATAGATGTTGAATGGGCGGTTGATTCGAACAATGAACGCAAGGAATTCCAAGTCGATATCGAAATTTCGGCGTTCGACCGACAAGGACTGCTGAATGAAGTGATGATGATGGTGGCAGATTCGAAAACACCGATTGTGGCTGTGAGCGGGAAAGCGGACCGAGACAAGCTAGCGAAAATCAGCATGACGATAAAAATTACGGATATTTCCCATTTGCATAGGATTGTGGACCGCATTAAACAAATACGGGACATCTATTCCGTGCAGCGGGTGATCCATTAAGCAGGAAGGTGTTTTCATGAAAGTCGTATTACAAAGGTCCGGCAATGCTTCTGTAACGGTAGATGGCGAAGTAACTGGAGCCATTCGGAAGGGGTATGTCCTGCTCGTCGGAATTACTCACGACGATACGGAACAGGATGCGGACTATATTGCGAAGAAGGTCGCTGGACTTCGTCTGTGGGAGGATGAAGAAGGGAAGATGAACCGATCTATCGATGAGGTGGAAGGCGAGATTCTTTCCGTTTCCCAATTCACGTTATATGGCGACGTAAGAAAAGGTCGCCGCCCAAGTTTCATTGAAGCGGCAAGACCGGACAAAGCGGAACCCATTTGGAATTATTTCAACGAAGCGCTGCGGGAGCAAGGCTTGACTGTTGAAACTGGAGTATTTGGCGCCATGATGGACGTCAGTCTCGTCAATGACGGTCCAGTGACAATCATAATTGAATCGAAATGAGGCATAAAAACGCAGCGCCTGATAAAACAGGGCTGCGTTTTTTTCTGTTATTTTGTATCAAAATGATCGATAAGACCTTGATAAATCCCGTGTGTTGCCTGTTCTCGGAACATTTCAGTCGTGAGGACCCGTTCCTCGGATGGATTCGATAAAAAGCCTAATTCGATAAGGACGGAGTTTTGACGATTTTCCCGTAAGACCAAGAAGTTGGCTGGCTGCGTCCCGCGATTCCGCAGACTGATAGTCGAGGCTAGTCCTCCATTAATGGAGGAGGCTAACGATTTTTGATTGCCATGGGTGTAATAGGTCGTGAATCCTGTGATTGAAGTGTCAGGATTCGCATCGTAATGGAGGCTGATGAAAGCGTCCGCATCCGATTGCAGGCTGACAGCGACCCTCTTTCGCAGCGCGACATACGTATCTGATTCACGCGTCATGACAACATTGGCTCCCGCAGCTTTGAGTTTAGCGGACAATAATTCAGCAGTCATCAATGTGAGCAGTTTCTCATCGGTTCCTTGCAAGCCCGTGGTGCCTCGATCATTACCGCCATGCCCCGCATCGACCACGATTGTGAGTCCTTTTAATGTGCCGGGCACTCTAGCTTTTTTCTTCTGTGTTTCTGACGATACAGCAATTGAGACGTCGCCTGTTGATACGACCCACTTGGCAATAAAGGCTGTCTCACCAGATGAAAGTGAAACATTGTACCATTCGCCATCTTCCCCAATGACCGTCAATTTTTCCCCGGCATTTGCTCTTGTAACGATCGACGAAGAGGTCGTTGCAGCGGATCGGATATTCGTCCCGTTCGTCAATACGGTCACTTTTTTATTGCTGACAACATCCGAGTTGCCGCCTGTTTCGCTTTTCGCCCCAAGCGTACCGTGGAATGAATAGACCCATCCGGATGCTTTCTTGCCTAATGTAAGACGGACCCAGTTCCCGTCAGTTTCTTCGACCGGATAAGATTCCCCTTTCCGGATCAATCCGACCTTTTTAGACGATAAACCCGGAGCTTTCCTGACATTCAGCGCATCGACCGATACCGTGAACTGGCCAGGCGGATTTTTCACATCCGGCTTAGTTGCTTTACCGGCTTGTCCATTTTCACTTTGCTGAATTTCAGTAATGTAATCGGTATGTACCCAACCTTCCATGCCGTTCTTGACGATGGAAGCCCATTCTCCTTGCCGGCCTGTCATCACCACTGCTTCACCAGCATTCAGTTGCCCGATGACGGCTGCGTTTAATGAAGGCTCGGTCCGGATATTCAATGCATTCACTTTCGAGACGGCAGTCATTGCCACAGCTTCCTTCGCTCCCTCGCTTATGACGAGCCATGAAGCGATCCAGCCCTTGCCGGAACCGAATCTGATTTCATGCCAATCTCCTGACGTCGCGAGCACTTCCGCGCGTTCCCCTTTTTTCATGGAACCGGTGACCGGATAGGTAAGTCCGGGACCTGAACGTACATTCAGCGATTTCGTATTGATGATGACCGTTTCGCCTTTTGCGGAAATTGTCGGCATCTCGTAAACTATGGAAGCGAAAAGGATGATAGCTAGAACCCATTTACTAAATTTCGACAAACTATCACTCTCCCTTTTTTCCATTGTAGAAGTTTTGTGAAGAAAAAACCATACTGAAATGAAAAAGGTTGACACTTCGTGAATGAATGGCTAAGATTAGTTTTAATTCTAAACTTCAAATCGCCGTAGACATGGAAAGTAATTGTATCGCTGGCTGACAAGAGAGAGGTGGACGTGGCTGAAATCCACCTTACAGACGGATATAGTGAACAACACCATCGAGGCTCCGTGCTGAACAGGCTTCTTCAGTAGGTGCGGACGGAACCGGCCGTTATCCGGGTACGAGTGGGCATGTAATTTGTGCCAATTTGGGTGGAACCGCGGAAGCTGATATAAGCTCTCGTCCCTTGTTAAGACAAGGGATGGGGGCTTTTTTTAGTTTTCCGGGAAAAAAGAGCGAAAGAAGGGGAAGTCAAATGAATTTCAAGGTGCCAAGAGGGACACAGGACATCCTGCCTTCCGAGTCGTGGAAATGGCAGAAAGTCGAATCGATCATCCGTAATTTATGCGACAATTACCGTTACAAGGAAATCAGAACTCCAATTTTCGAACAGACCGAATTGTTTCAACGGACAGTTGGGGATACTACCGATATTGTAACCAAAGAAATGTATACGTTTACGGATCGCGGGAACCGATCAATGACATTGAGACCTGAAGGGACAGCTCCAGTCGTCCGTTCATTCGTCGAGAATAAAATGTTCGGTTATCCCGATCAGCCTGTCAAACTTTACTACCAAGGCCCAATGTTCCGCTACGAGCGGCAGCAAGCTGGCCGTTACCGTCAATTCGTCCAGTTCGGTGTCGAGGCGATCGGCAGCGCTGACCCGGCAATTGATGCCGAAGTGATCGCTTTGGCAATGGACGTTTACAAGCAAGCAGGTTTGACGGATGTAAAGCTTGTCCTCAACTCATTGGGAGATCGTGAATCGAGGAATGCACACAGGGATGCACTCGTTGCACACTTTACACCGCGTATCGGCGAATTCTGCAGTGACTGCCAATCGCGTCTCGAGAAAAATCCACTCCGTATCCTCGACTGCAAAGTGGACCGCGAACATCCTTTGATGGAGACAGCACCGTCATTGACCGATTACTTGAATGAACAATCTGCGGCCTATTTTGAACAGGTGAAGGGCTATTTGGACGATGTGGGCATTGCTTACGAGCTTGATCCGAATTTGGTCCGCGGTCTTGATTATTACAATCACACTGCGTTTGAAATCATGAGTACGTCATCAGGCTTCGGGGCAATTACAACACTTTGCGGCGGAGGCAGATACAACGGCTTGGCAGAGGAAATCGGTGGTCCTTACGCGCCGGGGATCGGCTTCGGAATGAGCATCGAACGCCTTTTGTTAGCGCTCGAAGCGGAAGGGAAGTCGTTTACACAGGAAGCGGAACTCGATGTCTATATCGTCACTCTTGAGGAGTCGGCACACCGGAAAGGCTTCAAATTGTTGAATGAACTTAGAAATGCCGGCATCCGGGCGGACATGGATTATATGGACCGTAAAATGAAAGCCCAAATGAAATCGGCGGACCGATTCAATGCAAAGGCGGTCATCGTTATCGGTCAAGATGAGGTTGATGGGAATGTGGTGCAGCTGAAAAATATGGCTGAAGGCTCCCAAGAAAAAATAGAAGATACAATGATAATTGAAAAAATTAAAGAACAGTTGAAATAAGGAAGGTTGATGAACGATATGCAAAGGACACATTATTGCGGACAATTGACAGAGGAAGTCATTGGCCAGACGGTCACATTACAAGGCTGGGTACAAAGAAGACGGGATCTTGGAGGTCTCATATTCATTGATTTGCGGGACCGTGAAGGGATTGTTCAAGTCGTCTTCAACCCGGATTTCTCCAAAGAGGCGCTTGAAATCGCTGAAACGGTACGCAATGAATATGTTCTTGAAGTGACTGGGAATGTCGTTGAACGTGAAGAACAGCAAAAAAACCCGAAAGTGAAAACCGGATCAATTGAAGTGCATGTGGAAAAGGTGAACATCATTAATGAAGCGAAAACGCCTCCTTTCATGCTGGAAGATGAAACGGATGTCAATGATGAGCTCAGATTGAAATACCGTTACTTGGACCTCCGTCGTCCGGCATTGGCGCGTGTATTTAAAATGCGATCCGACATTACAAAGACTGTCCGTAATTTCTTGGATGAGGAAGGGTTCCTTGAAGTGGAAACTCCTATTCTGACGAAGTCTACGCCAGAAGGGGCGAGGGACTATCTTGTACCGAGCCGTGTACACCCTGGTGAATTTTACGCTTTGCCGCAATCCCCTCAACTTTTCAAGCAAATGCTCATGGTGTCAGGATTCGACAGATATTATCAAATCGCGCGCTGCTTCCGTGATGAAGACCTCCGTGCGGACCGCCAACCTGAATTCACTCAAATCGATATGGAAATGAGCTTCATGTCCATTGAAGACATTATGGAATTGAACGAGCGTCTTATGAAAAAAGTGATGAAGGATGTCAAAGGAATTGACATCAATACTCCATTCAAGCGTATGCCTTATGAGGAAGCAATGGGACGTTTCGGATCAGATAAGCCGGATACACGCTTCGGCATGGAGCTTCAGGACGTGTCTGAAATCGTGAAGGATTCTTCTTTCAAAGTATTTGCTGGCGCTGTTGAATCAGGCGGGCAAGTGAAGGCGATCAATGTGAAAGGCGCAGCGGACAATTATTCCCGCAAAGATATCGATGCGCTTGGTGAATTTGCTTCACGTTACGGAGCCAAAGGGCTTGCTTGGTTGAAAGTTGACGCGGAAGGCTTGAAAGGGCCGATCGCTAAATTCTTTGAAGGTGAAGCAGGAGAAGCATTGGCACGTTCGCTAGGCGCGGAGGCGGGTGACCTTCTGTTATTCGTGGCCGATAAGAAATCGGTCGTCGCGGATGCGTTGGGTGCACTCCGGTTGAAACTCGGTAAAGATTTGAATCTCATTGATGAAACACAATTCAATTTCCTTTGGGTGACAGAATGGCCATTATTCGAATATGACGAAGAGGAAGGGCGGTATTATGCAGCCCATCACCCATTCACGATGCCAGCCGATGTTAATGGTCTTGAATCAGATCCTAGCAATGTCAAAGCCCAAGCGTATGACCTCGTTTTGAATGGCTTTGAGCTAGGAGGAGGCTCATTGCGGATCTATCAACGCGATGTCCAAGAGAAGATGTTCAAGGCGCTTGGATTCTCCGGGGATGAAGCACGCGAGCAATTCGGATTCTTGCTTGATGCATTTGAATATGGCACGCCTCCGCACGGAGGTATCGCATTCGGATTGGACCGGATCGTCATGTTATTATCCGGTTCGACAAATCTCCGCGATACAATTGCTTTTCCGAAGACTGCGAGTGCCAGTGACCTGCTTACAGAAGCGCCGAGCAGCGTAGATAACTCACAACTTACCGAATTAGGGATTTCCATCCAGTCGAAATGAGTGGAACGGACAAGTACTTGAAAGATAATTGTGATAATTTGCTGATGTAAAATCATTGAACGCAATTCTTAAGTGTGGTAGGATACAATTAATACGAATCCTGAAGTGTTCGTTTCTTGCAAATCAGTTTTGACCGAACATATTTATCGTAGGGAGCTGTCATTCTGTTTTGGATGGAATGCCCTAATGAGGGACTTCAGAAAAGACGGATGGAGCACCCACCTGCTGAGTGCGGGTTCAAAACGATACTACAAAGACGGCACATTTGGGATTCGTTCCTATTATTTCAAAAACATTTGGTAGACTATATTCCCCTCTGGCGTTGTTGCGGAGGGGTTTTGTTTTGATTCATCTTCATTCAGCAGAAGATGCCTGAATGAAGATGAAGCCTCCGGCGGATGTCACAGATTTTGAAGGGAGTTAATTGCGCAAGCGCAATTCAAAATCTGGACGCAATTACGCCGAGGCGTAATTGATTTAGAGAAGGGCGGAATCCAATTGTTACACCAATTTTCCCGGAATGAACTGGCCATCGGCAAAGAAGGCGTCGATTTGATGCGTCAAACGACTGTTGCGATACTAGGCGTTGGCGGCGTCGGTTCATTTGCAGCCGAAGCCTGCGCCCGCAGCGGTGTCGGCCGGATCATCCTCATTGATAAAGACACGGTCGATATTACAAACGTCAATCGCCAGCTCGTTGCAACATTATCGACAATCGGCAGATCCAAAGTGGAAGTAATGAAAGAACGGATTCATGACGTGAACAAAGATTGCGAAGTTATCGGACTTCATATGTTCTATACGGAAGAGACGTACGAAGAGTTTTTCAGCTATACGCCTGATTACGTTATCGACGCATCAGACACAATCAGCTATAAAATCCATTTGATTAAAGAATGTGTAGCGCGAGGCATCAAAATCATTTCCAGCATGGGTGCCGCAAACAAACTCGATCCAACGCGTTTTCAAATCGCGGACATTTCCAAAACGCATACAGATCCGATAGCAAAAGTAATCAGACTACGATTAAGAAAAGAAGGAATCAAAAAAGGCGTTCCTGTCGTATTTTCCGATGAAAGCCCAATCGTCGTCAGGGAAGACGTCGTAGATACGGTCGGTAAACCCGATGCGCAAATCCGAAAAGCGAAAATGCCGCCCGCTTCAAATTCCTACGTCCCATCAGTCGCAGGCTTAGTGTGCGCAAGCTGGGTACTCAACGACATCGTAAAAGACATCCACATTGAAAGAGTAAAGGACAAGAAGTAATGTAAAGCTGTTTTCCTGTAATTCGGGAAAGCAGCTTTTTGTATTGTTCCATTACGGTTCACCTGATACAATTATCACATAGGTAAAAAATCATAAAACTTATGCATTACATAGTATAAATCGGAAGGGCTGAAACCATTGCAAAAACAGGACGGAATCTTACTCGAAAGTGGAACGAACGAGCTCGAAATCGTCGAATTCCAAATGGGCCAGAACCGCTATGGCATCAACGTCATCAAAGTAAAAGAAATCATCCTGCCTACACCAATTACAATCATCCCGCATGCACACCCCTCCATTGAAGGAATCATCCAGCTCCGCGGAGCGGTCCTTCCTGTAATCAACATGGAAAAAGTGATGGGTCTGCCGGAAACGATCGGTAAAAACGAAGGGAAATATATCGTAGCTGCATTCAACAAACAGGAAGTCGTCTTCCATGTCCACGAAGTCGCACAAATCCATCGGGTATCCTGGGATCAGATTGAAAAGCCTTCGGATCTTTATTCTGGAGACGCCTCCCAAGTCATCGGAGTCATCAAACGGGAAAATGACATGCTTCTGCTCCTTGATTTTGAAAAAATCGTCGTCGATATCAACCCCGATAGCGGAATCCAAGTCGAACAAGTAAAGAAGCTAGGCGTAAGGGAAAGGTCCAATAAAAAAATCCTTCTTGCAGAGGATTCACCGTTGCTTAGGAAATTATTGAGCGATACATTGACAGAGGCTGGTTACGGAAATATCGAGTTTTTTGAAAACGGGAAAGACGCCCTGGCGTTTTTGGAAAGTCTGGTTGCCGAAGGTAAAAAGGTGTCCGATGAAATCCAACTGATCATCACTGATATCGAAATGCCTCAAATGGATGGGCACCACTTTACGAAAAGGATCCGCGCAAATAATGAACTTGCGATGCTGCCGATCATCATTTTCTCTTCATTGATCACTGACGAGCTGAAGCATAAAGGCATCAATGTCGGTGCCAACGACCAAGTGAGCAAACCGGAAATTGCAGAACTCGTCCTTAAAATGGATAAGTATATTCTGTGAAAAATGAAAGCACCTCCCTTTTTTTCTCGAGGGAGGTGCTTTATTTTCTTCAGTCTCTTTATTTTTCCTTCCTGAATTCCTTCAACCGCTCATATATGCCCGCCAGCCTTTTTTCTTCGCCTGCATGAACGGGTTCGTAAAACTCCGCTTGCTTAATTTTATCCGGTAAATACTGCTGGTTCACCCAGCCTCCGAATGTTCCGATTGGTGTGTCATGAGGGTATCGGTACCCTTCATGGCCGAGTTCCGCGGCGCCTGCATAATGGGTATCCCGTAAATGGAGAGGGATATCTCCCGTTTTTCCATCGTTGATCGCTTTCACGGCGGCGTCGACCGCCTTATAAGCCGAATTCGATTTGGAAGCGAGACACATCTCAATGACCGCATTCGCTAGAGGAATGCGGGCTTCCGGCATGCCGAGCCGAACTGCCGCCTCGGTTGCGGCGAGCACGTGGGGACCTACTTCCGGTGCCGCCAATCCGATGTCTTCATACGCCATGACGAGGAGTCGCCGCGATACCGCAATCAAGTCACCTATCTCAAGCAGATTCGCCAAATAAAAGATCGCTGCATTCACATCGCTGCCACGCACCGACTTCTGCAATGCGGAAAGCAGATTGTAATGATGCGATCCTTTCTTATCCCCGACGAGGCCGATTCTTCCGATCAAATTATCGATCAGCCAGTCTTCAACAATGACTTTGCCTTCTTCCTCGTCGCTTGCGGAGATGATGGATTCCAATAATGTGAGCGCCTTTCGTGCGTCTCCATTTACACCTTCAGCAATTTTCCTTATTTGGCTATCATTCATCCCGATTTTCATTTTTCCTAGGCCGCGGTCTTCATCAAGCAAGGCGCGTTCAATCAATACAACAAGGTCATCAGGCTCCAACCGGTTCAATTGAAGAATCTCGCCACATCTCGACCGAATGGCCGGATTCACATCGTGGAAAGGATTTTCTGTCGTTGCACCGATCAGCACGATGGACCCTTTTTCGACATGGGGCAGCAGCGTATCTTGCTGCAATTTATTAAAACGATGGATTTCATCCAGGAACAAGATGACTTTCCCCGTGATCCGGGCTTCCGCAACAACTTGCTCCACATCCTTTTTGCCTGACACTGTCGCATTCAGTGCGATGAACGGCAAATGGCTCGTACCTGCAATCGCATATGCCAGAGACGTTTTTCCGATTCCCGGCTCGCCATAGAGCAGCATGGAAGGCACATGCCCTTTGCTGATCATCCGATAGAGCGCAGTGTCTTTCCCGATAATATGTTGCTGTCCTGCAACTTCGTCTATGTTTTTAGGTCTCATCCGAAATGCTAATGGTTCATTATGCAATCAAATCACTCCCCCGTACATCCGTTCCACTATTATACACAACGCAAAGCCGGAAGTCATTTGAAGGAAGCGCTAGGGCAGTTATGCTATAATATTTTGAAGTGTATTGATGAAATACGGACTGAAATGGACGAGAAAAGGAAGTTGGTTATATATGAGGATTTCTACGAAAGGCCGCTATGGGCTTACTGTAGTAGTAGAGCTTGGTAAAAATTATGGGGAAGGCCCTTTGCCATTACGGAGGATCGCTGAAGAGCATAACTTGTCTGAAGCGTATTTAGAGCAGCTCATCCCGGCATTGCGAAATAGCGGAATCGTGAAAAGCGTCCGTGGTGCATACGGTGGCTATAAACTTGCAAAGCCACCTGCTGAGATCACTGCAGGTGACGTCATCAGGTTACTCGAAGGCCCTATTCAGGTTGTAGAAGGAATCGACGATGACAAAGTTCCGCAACAGTCATTATGGAACCGTATCGGCGATGCGATTCGTGAAGTTTTGGATACAACGACAATCAAAGATCTGGTGGAATCGGACGAATCCACTGATCTTGACGGATATATGTTCTATATTTGAAGTTATTCAGATAAAGGAGTCTTATTATGCAAAATATATATTTGGATCACGCCGCCACGACACCGATCCATCCGGAAGTGAGCGCGGCATATGTGAAAGCAATGGATACGGTTTTTGGCAATCCTTCAAGCATCCATAGCTTTGGACGGTCATCCCGTAAATTGCTGGATGATGCCCGTAAAGTGATAGCGGAGGCAATCCATGCTGAACCGAATGAAATCATCTTCACTTCCGGCGGCACGGAAGCCGATAATGTAGCCATTTTCGGCACTGCCTCTGCAATGAAGGAAAAAGGGAATCATATTATTACGACGGCGATTGAACATCATGCCGTATTGAACTCCTGCAAGGAGTTGGAGAGAAGTGGTTTTCACGTCACCTATTTGCCGGTCGATGAAAATGGACAGATAAATGCAGAACAGGTAGCTGCTGCGCTTACTGGCCAAACGGTGCTCGTCACAGTCATGTACGGCAATAATGAAGTCGGCACCATCCAACCGATCAAGGAGATCGGCGAAGTATTGAAGGACCATCAAGCCGTTTTTCATACCGATGCTGTCCAAGCATTCGGAATAATGGATTTGGATGTAAATGAACTTCAAGTCGACCTTCTAAGCGCCTCTGCCCATAAATTGAATGGCCCAAAAGGGGTCGGTTTCCTGTACCAGCGTAAAGGACTACAGACAACGCCGCTTCAATTTGGCGGAGAGCAGGAGCGGAAAAGGCGTGCGGGCACTGAAAATGTCCCTGCAATCGCTGGCTTTGCGGAAGCTATAAAAATAGCCCGAAGTGAAATGGAAGAAAATCATCGTAACTATGATCGATATAAAACGATTTTGACCGAAGTCTTTCATCAGGAAGGAATCGATTTTGAAGTGAATGCGGATGAAGCAGCCCGACTGCCGCATGTATTGAATATCAGCTTCCCCGGAACTGAAATTGAATCATTGCTCGTCAACTTGGATATGGCGGGAATTGCAGTTTCGAGCGGTTCGGCTTGCACAGCAGGATCACTTGAGCCATCGCATGTCTTATCGGCGATGTGGGGTAGCGATTCTCCGAAATTGCGAAACTCGGTACGCTTCAGTTTTGGATTGGGGCTTGATGAACAGGCGGTCCGCGAAGCGGCGGTGAAAACGGCGCAAATTATAAAGCGACTCGTGAAATGAAATGAAAAAGGATGAAATGATATGAGAACTGCAAATAAACCAATCTCCGAAACACGGGTAGTCATTGGAATGTCCGGAGGAGTCGACTCGTCTGTCGCCGCCCTTTTATTGAAGGAACAAGGTTATGACGTCATCGGCATCTTCATGAAAAACTGGGACGATACTGATGAGTTCGGTGTTTGCACAGCAACCGAAGATTACGAAGACGTCATTAGCGTGTGCAATGAAATCGGAATTCCCTATTATGCCGTTAACTTCGAACAGCAATATTGGGACAAAGTCTTCACTTATTTCTTAGAGGAATATAAAGCCGGCAGAACGCCGAATCCGGATGTGATGTGTAACAAGGAAATAAAATTTAAAGCTTTCCTTGACCATGCAATGAGCCTCGGGGCGGATTTCCTTGCGACAGGCCACTATGCCCAAGTCGTCGAAACGGATCAAGGCGTGGCGATGCTCAGAGGGAAAGATGAGAACAAGGACCAGACGTACTTCCTTAACCAGCTGTCCCAAGAGCAACTGCAAAAGGTCATGTTCCCAATCGGCGGTCTCGACAAGTCGGAAGTTCGTCAAATTGCTGAACGTGCCGGGCTTGCGACCGCGAAGAAAAAGGATTCGACCGGCATATGCTTTATCGGTGAAAGGAATTTCAAGGAATTTCTTGGACAGTATTTGCCTGCTCAGCCGGGAGACATGAAAACGATGGACGGCAAAACGGTCGGAAAGCACGATGGCTTAATGTATTACACGATCGGCCAAAGACATGGATTAGGAATCGGCGGTGCGGGCGATCCGTGGTTCGTCATCGGGAAAGACTTGAAAGATAACACGCTGCTAGTGGGCCAAGGTTTTCATCATGATGCCCTTTATTCCGACAGCTTGACCGCCATCAACATCAGCTTTGCAACTGCCCGCACTTTGCCGGACACTTTTGAATGCACAGCGAAATTCCGCTATCGTCAACCGGATACGAAAGTGAAGGTTGAACTTACTGGCGACGGCAATGCAAACGTAATATTTGCGGATCCCGTCCGGGCAATCACACCTGGACAAGCTGTCGTCTTCTACGACGGGGAAGAGTGCCTCGGTGGGGGAACGATTGATAAAGTCTTGAAAAATGGCGTGCAGCTAGATTACGTAGGATGAGGGGAAACGTTATGGAATACAATGAAATTGGAATCAAGGCACTTCAAGAAGGAAATTATGAAAAAGCTATCGAAGCTTTCATGAAAGCAGCGGAAGAGGAGCCGGAAAATCCGGTCGGCTACATCAACCTAGGAAACGTCTTCGCGTCCGCCGGCGATACAGAAAGGGCGGAACGCTTCTTCCAGAAAGCGATCAGTCTGGATGAAAATGCGGGTTCTGCGCTTTATGGCTTAGGCAATCTCTATTATTCGAATGAGCGTTTCGAAGAGGCGGCAATCGTTTATGAAAGGGCCATTCGCGCCGGTTTGAATGAAGCAGATGCTTTTTTCATGCTTGGAAAGAGCTTGAAACAGTCGGATAAATCCAAGCTTGCATTGCCTTATTTCCAAAGAGCATCGGAATTGGCGCCTGACGATCTTGAAATCCGTTTGGCATATGGGATACTTTTAGCGGAAATGGAACTCTTTGAAGAAGCGAGGAAGGAATTATCGTTTGTCTTAGAGAAGGATAATGAGAATGCAGATGCCCATTACAATTTAGGTGTGCTTTATGCAGTTTCGACAGACCGGAAGGATGACGCGCTTTACCATTTGGAAAAGGCGTATACGATTGAACCGGAACATACGCAAGCGAGATATATTTACGATATGATCCAATTGGGTTGATTTACAAAAAGGCGGATATGCAAGGCGGTGAGCTGTATGGCAGGGGAAAAAGGGAATAATGAAGCGGTTTTCATCGTCGGACGGCCTGTCGTCACTATTTTCCACAATCCTGATAATCTCTTTTCCATTGTGAAAATGAAAATAAGCAAGACGAATAGCGGCTATGAGGATAAGGAGATCGTCATAAAAGGGAACTTTCCTCCTTTGGCGAACGAAGATGACTACAGACTGACCGGGAGACTTGTCAATCATGCGACGTATGGACAACAGTTCGATGTGCATACGTTCACGAAAGAGATGCCCGAAACCGAAACGGGAATCGTCCATTATTTGTCCGGTGATCTATTTCCTGGAATCGGAAGGAAGACTGCTGATACCATCGTGAAAACGTTGGGCAAGGATGCCATCAAGCAGATTCTGGAAAACCCTGCAGTTCTTGATCGAGTGCCAAAACTCTCGGAAGAAAGGAAGGAGACGCTCGTCACTGTGCTTCAAGAGAATTTAGGATTGGAACGGAGCATGGTGCAATTGAATGAATGGGGGTTCGGCCCCCAGCTTTCAATGCGGATCTACCAAACGTATCGGGAGGAAGTTATCGAACTGTTAAAAGAGAATCCGTACAGGCTTATCGAGGACGTAGAGGGAGTCGGGTTCCAACGCGCGGATGAATTGGGAAGGCAATTAGGGATTACCGGTAAGCATCCTTCCCGGGTGAAAGCAGCAATTCTCCACACGATGAACCAAGGTGTCCAATCGGCAGGTCATGTCTACTTAATGGCGGAAACGGTGTTGCCTGAAGTGAAACGGTTGTTGGAATCGAGCCAATCGGAAGAGGTGCCATTCGACCATATTTCCGGATGCGTCATCGAATTGGTTGAGGAAAGTAAACTGTGCGGAGAAGGGAAGAGGCTTTATATCCCTACGCTTTATTTTTCAGAAATCGGAATCGCTTCCAAAATGGAGAGAATCATGGAGAATGACTTATCCGATAAGTTCCCTGTTTCTGAAATCCGCAAAGCGATCGGTGAAGCGGAGGAGAGACTTGGCGTCAGTTATGCCGAAACCCAAGTGGCTGCAATCGAGAAAGCGCTCCATTCACCAGCGATGATTTTGACAGGGGGACCCGGAACAGGAAAGACGACTGTCATACGCGGGTTGGTGGAAGTGTATGCTGAGCTGCACGGTCTTTCACTCGACCCGAAAGTCTATGTGGAAAAAGAAGAAACCTTTCCAATCGTTTTAGCAGCGCCAACAGGGCGTGCGGCGAAACGGATGTCCGAGTCGACAGGGCTTCCCGCAATGACCATTCATCGGCTACTCGGTTTCAATGGTCAGGAAAAGGACGATGCGATCGGCAGGGAAGTGGAGGGGCGCCTCGTTATCATCGATGAAATGTCGATGGTCGATACTTGGCTCGCCCATCAGCTGCTGAAAGCATTGCCTAACGACATCCAAATCCTTTTTGTCGGCGACCAGGACCAGCTTCCGCCAGTCGGACCCGGTCAAGTTCTAAAAGATATGCTTGACTCGGGCAAGATCCCTGTCGTGGAGCTGACCGAAATTTATCGCCAAAGTGCAGGATCGACAATAATTGAAATGGCCCATATGATTAAAAATGCGAAATGGACAGATGACGTCACCCGGAAAACGACGGATCGCTCTTTCATTAAGGCGAGTGGGGACCAGATTCTCAAAGTTGTGGAACAAGTCGTGAAAAATGCTATATCAAAAGGTCATCATATTCGAAACATCCAAGTACTGGCCCCTATGTATAAAGGACCGGCCGGCATCGACGGGTTGAACAAGATGATCCAGCAGATGGTCAATCCGCCTGCCCCTGATCGAAAAGAGGTCGTCTTCGGAGATGTCGTCTATCGGATCGGGGACAAAGTACTGCAACTCGTCAATCAACCCGAAAGCAATGTTTTCAACGGCGATATGGGCGAAGTCATCTCCATCATCAAGGCGAAGGAAACTGTCGATAAAAAAGAGATGCTCATTGTTTCCTATGACGGAATCGAAGTAGAATATGAGCGTAACGATCTGAATCAAATCACGCTAGCCTATTGCTGCTCTATCCATAAATCGCAAGGAAGCGAATTTCCGATCGTCGTCATGCCGGTTGTCAGAGGATACAGGAAAATGCTCCGGAGAAATCTTTTATACACGGGTATTACGAGAGCAAAGAACTTTCTCATCCTATGCGGCGAACCGGAAGAATTCAAAATTGGTATCAATCGGACAGATGAATTGGAACGGCAGACGACATTGAAAGACCGCCTGCGGAAGGAATCCACTGTCGAATTACAAGAAGAAATCGCAGGAGCACCACAAGAACATCAGGAAAAAACGTCACCTTCAGAGCCAATCAACGAGACATCACAAATACCGAAAGAGTATAGGCTGACGATGGAGACAATCTTTGGAATCGACCCGATGATCGGGATGCAAGGGGTAAGCCCTTATGATTTTTCGGAAGTGATGGATTGACATGGGGACGGCAATTCCCTATAATCCAAAGTATCATAGAAAAACCGATGACGGAGAAAGTACGCCTACCGCCATGTTCAGAAAGGAATCCCAAGGCTGCAAGGATTCCCATGGCCGTTTGCCGGAAAGCTACTCCTGAGAGCAACTAACACTTGCCGTTAGCCGCGTTATGGCTTCTTGAGATACCGGCTTTCCGTCGGTAAATTAGGGTGGTACCACGAAAAATCTTCGTCCCTTGTACAGGGGCGGGGATTTTTTTATTTGGTTCCCCGAATATTTAAAGGAGGAAGTACAATGAAAAAATTGACAGCAGCTGAAATTAGAAAAATGTTTCTTGATTACTTCAAAGAGCATGGACACAGTGAAGAACCGTCAGCGCCACTCGTCCCAATCGACGATCCATCCCTACTTTGGATCAACAGCGGCGTCGCAACACTAAAGAAATACTTTGACGGACGCGTCGTCCCGGAAAATCCACGGATCGTCAACGCACAAAAATCCATCCGAACGAACGATATCGAGAACGTCGGGAGAACTGCGCGCCACCATACATTCTTCGAAATGCTTGGAAACTTCTCGATCGGTGACTATTTCAAGGAAGAAGCGATCATCCGCGCATGGGATTTTCTGACGAATGAAAAGTGGATCGGCTTCAATCCCGACTTGCTATCCGTAACTGTCCATCCGGAAGATGACGAGGCATATGCAATCTGGAGAGACAAAATCGGCATTCCTGAAGAGCGCATCATCCGTTTGGAAGGGAACTTCTGGGATATCGGGGAAGGCCCAAGCGGCCCGAACTCCGAAATTTTCTACGACCGCGGCCCAACTTTCGGCGACGACTTTTCGGATCCGGAATTGTACCCGGGCGGTGAAAACGAACGTTATTTGGAAATTTGGAACTTAGTATTCTCCGAATTTAACCATAATCCGGATCATACGTATACACCGCTTCCGAAGAAAAACATCGATACGGGGATGGGGCTTGAGCGGATGGCTTCCGTCATCCAGGAAGTGCCGACGAACTTCGATACAGATCTTTTCATGCCGATCATCCACTCTGTTGAAAAAGTGTCGGGTGAGAAGTATGGCAAGGAAGAAGTGAAGGATACGGCATTTAAAGTTATTGCAGACCATATCCGTACAGTTGCATTCGCGATCGGCGACGGTGCATTGCCTTCAAATGAAGGTAGGGGCTATGTACTGAGAAGACTTTTACGTCGCGCTGTCCGTTTCGCAAAACAATTGGGCATCAATAAACCGTTCATGTATGAACTTGTCCCTGTCGTTGGGGAAGTGATGCAAGATTTCTATCCACAAGTCAAAGAAAAAGAAGCATTCATCATGAAGGTCATTAAAAACGAGGAAGATCGCTTCCATGAAACATTGAATGAAGGAATGACGATTTTGAATGGCGTCATCGAAAAAGCGAAAGCGGAAGGTAATCCGGTAGTTTCCGGCGCTGATGCATTTAAGCTATATGATACGTACGGGTTCCCTTTCGAGCTAACGGAGGAATTTGCCGAGGAAGCGGGCGTCACAGTCGACCGTGCAGGATTTGATGTGGAAATGGACAATCAGCGGAAACGCGCAAGAGCTGCCCGTCAAGATGTCGATTCGATGCACGTTCAGTCGGAAGTGCTTGGCAACATCCATGAAAAAAGCGAATTCATCGGTTATGATCAATTGTCTTGTGAGACTCAAATCATTGCGCTCTTGCATAATGGCGAATTGGTTGCACATGCTTCGGAAGGCGATGAAATCCAGTTCATGCTAGAACGTACACCATTCTATGCTGAAAGCGGCGGGCAGATCGCAGATAAAGGAACGATTTCAAGCGATGCCTTCATCGTTGATGTGAGAGATGTCAAAAAAGCTCCGAATGGTCAGCATTTGCACACTGCTGTAGTCCGTTCCGGTGAAATTGCGGATAAAGCTACAGTGACTGCTGTAGTGGATGCGGAATCACGCAAAATGATCATTAAAAACCATACAGCTACACATCTACTCCATAAAGCTTTGAAAACCGTTCTTGGTGAGCATGTCAATCAGGCGGGCTCATATGTCGGCCCTGACCGTCTCCGTTTCGACTTCTCCCACTTCGGGCAAGTGACGAAAGAGGAACTGGAAAAAATCGAAGAAATCGTGAATGAGAAAATTTGGGCGGATATTCCTGTCCAAATCGAACAAAAACCGATCAGTGAAGCAAAAGAAATGGGTGCAATGGCTTTATTCGGTGAAAAATATGGAGATATCGTCCGCGTCGTTTCAGTCGGGGATTATTCAATCGAATTATGCGGCGGCTGCCATGTGCCTGCAACTTCGACGATCGGACTCTTTAAGATTGAATCGGAAGGCGGCATAGGTGCCGGGACGAGAAGGATTGAAGCAGTCACAGGCCAAGAGGCATATCATTCCTTTAAAAAAGAAGAGACGCTTCTTACAGAAGCTGCGTCATTATTGAAGTCCAATCCAAAAGACCTCGTCACAAAAGTCGGCTCCTTCTTGACGGAAATGAAGGAACTTCAAAGGGAAAACGAATCGCTTTCCGCCAAACTTGGAAACAGTCAGCTTACGGATATTCTTACATCCGCACAGCAGATCGATGATGTGACAGTCCTTTCAGCTAGAGTCGATGTGAAAGATAATAATGCCCTCAGGCAAATGATCGATGAATTGAAGCAGAAAGTGAGTAAAGGTATCATTGTCCTTGGCGCTGCTTCCGATGGGAAAGTTCTATTGGCAGCAGGAGTGACGGAAGATTTGAAAAATGGAAACTTCCATGCGGGTAAAATCGTCAATCATGTAGCATCTCTCTGTGGCGGCAAGGGCGGTGGCCGTCCTGACATGGCGATGGCAGGTGCGAAAGATGCTTCTAAACTTGATGAAGCACTTCATTCCGTGTATGATTATGTCAAATCCGTTTAAGTGGAAATGGATGTCGGGTATAGAGTAAGTGGGAAAGGTATCCGATTTGCAAACGGACGATTGGAAAGCGGGGTGTCGACTATGAATTCATACGACAAGACGATGAAATTCAACTTTCCTGAAGAATCGATGGAGCAAGAAGTGAAACAGGTCATGCTCCATGTGCACAAAGCACTGGAAGATAAGGGCTACAATCCCATCAACCAAATTGTCGGTTACCTCTTATCGGGCGACCCGGCTTATATTCCTCGCCATTATGAGGCGCGGAACCTTATCCGGAAATTGGAGAGGGATGAAATCCTCGAGGAATTGGTGAAGTTTTATATCCGTGAAAACGGAGGTAAGACGAATTGAGGGTAATGGGATTGGACGTCGGATCCAAAACGGTCGGTATAGCAATCAGTGATGCGCTTGGGTGGACAGCCCAAGGCATCGAAACGATTAAAATCGATGAAAATGCCGGCCAATTTGGCATGTCCAGAATTCAGGAACTCGTAAGCGAATATGCTGTCACCTCTTTCGTGGTCGGATATCCGAAGAACATGAATAACTCTGTCGGTCCGAGAGGGGAAGCGTCCGAAAAGTTCGCTGACATGTTGAAAGAGGCGTTTGGCCTTCCCGTGTTGCTTTGGGATGAGCGTTTAACGACGATGGCTGCAGAACGGATGCTGATCGAAGCTGATGTCAGCAGAAAGAAAAGGAAGACGGTCATCGATAAGATGGCGGCAGTCATGATACTTCAAGGGTATCTTGATTCAAAAAATAGATGAGGTGATTAACAATGGAACATGGACAAGAAACAATGACAGTTGTTGACGAGCACGGGGAAGAGCATGTATGTGAAGTGATCTTCACATTCGAGTCGGAGGATTTCGGAAAATCATACGTCCTTTATCATATTTTAGGCGAAGAAGAAGTGGGCGATGATGAAGAAGTGGAAATTCATGCTTCTGCTTTCATTCCTTCTGAAGACAACGAAGACGGCGAACTATTGCCGATCGAAACAGATGAGGAATGGGATATGATCGAAGAGATGTTGAACACTTTCCTTGCTGAAGACGAGGACGAAGAATAATCCATATGTGCACGGACGGAATGGTGCAGGCCATTCCGTCTTTTCACTGCCATGGACCTTTTTATAGATAGTAATTGTTCGGAATGAGGTGATGCTGGATGAATAATGGTTCGAAAAAGGATCGAATGTTCGAAAAAATGCTTGAGCAGAAAAAAGAAGTGAAGATCGTCAGGCGTATCGTGTTCGTTGTTGTGCTCGTTCTTATTATCGGCGGCCTGATCGGAGGGCGGGCGGTTTATAAATACATAAGCGGAGCTCTTCAACCGGTCGATCCGAACTCAGAAGAAGTGATTGAAGTGGAAATTCCAATCGGTTCGGGCTTGTCATCGATCTCTGAGATACTGGAGAAGAAAGGGCTTGTCAAAGACGCGAAGATCTTTAAATACTATGCAAAATTCAACAATGAATCTCAATTTCAAGCCGGTTCTTATGGTTTGACAAAGGCGATGACCTTAGATGAATTGATTGAAAGCTTGAAGACAGGAAAAGTATACAGAACTCCTGTATTCACGATGACAATTCCAGAAGGCTTGACGCTGGACCAGATCGCAAAAATTGTAGAAAAGCGTGCAGGCATCCCGGAAAAGGAATTTTTGAAGTATGTCAACGATGAACATACGATTGCGGATTTGATGGGAAGGTATCCGAACATCCTAACCGAAGAAATAGTAGCGGAGGATGTAAGGTATCCGTTGGAAGGGTACTTATTCCCGGCGACTTATCCATTTTTTGAAGAAAAACCGACAGTCGAGACGGTTGTGACAACAATGTTGGATGCAACATCAGATAATATCACCCCTTATTTCGCTTATTTGGAAAGTAAGGAAAAATCGGTCCATTGGCTGCTCACTTTCGCTAGTCTGCTTGAAAGGGAAGCGACTTCAAATACCGATCGCGAAACGATTGCAAGTGTCTTTTACAATCGGATGGATGAAGGTATGCCATTGCAGACGGATCCTACAGTGTTGTATGCATTAGGCGAACATAAGGATCGGGTACTTTTATCCGATTTGAAAGTAGAGGATCCGTATAACACATACGTCCATACAGGTCTCCCTCCTGGTCCGATTGCAAACGCCGGACGTTCTTCGATCGAAGCGGTTATAGATCCATCTGTCACAGACTATTTCTATTTCCTTGCCGATAAGAACGGGAAGAATTATTTTGCAAAGACGTATGAAGAGCATTTGCAACTTAAGAAAGAACATATATCGGGCGACTGATCCGATAAGAATGGATGTGCCTTGAATGAATGATTTTGAATCCTATATTTCAGATTTGCGGGAAGATGACAATCCGTTAATCCATGAAATGGAGGAATTCGCTTCAGAACACCGGATTCCGATCATGGATCGAAGCGGTATGGAAACATTCATCGGCCTGCTTCGAATCCAACGCCCGAAGCTTATACTTGAAATCGGAAGCGCAATAGGCTATTCTGCTATCCGGATGGTTTCTGCTTTGGAAGAAGCTTCAGTCGTCACGATTGAGCGGGATAAGGAACGGTTTGTATCCGCAGTGGAATATATTGGCCGGAGCGGCTTTGGAGACAGGATCAAGATCATTGAAGGAGATGCTCTTCTCCTGTCCGATGAATCGCTTCCTTCTTTGCGATATGATGCCCTTTTCATCGATGCTGCAAAAGGGCAGTATAAACGTTTTTTTGAGAAATACTCCGAACATGTGGCAGAAGGCGGCATCATTTATTGCGATAATATGTTCATGCATGGTGCGGTAATGCTTCCTGATGAAGAAGTGCCGAAACGGAATCGCACGATGATCCGGAACCTGAAGGAATTCACTTCATGGGTCATGAAGCATCCAGATTATGAAACATCACTGCTGCCTGTAGGCGATGGCATCCTGGTTGCTGTGAAAAAGAGGGACTAAGCAAGAGCCCTGTAGTTATGGGAGGAAAAGATATGGATAGGAAAAAACCTCTTGTCATCGGCATTGCCGGTGGTTCGGGATCAGGGAAGACAAGTGTCACGAACCGCATTTATGAAGTGTTCAAGGAACACTCGGTTGTTGTCATTGAACAGGATTTTTATTACAAGGATCAATCTCATCTTGAGTTTGAAGAAAGATTGCTGACGAACTACGATCACCCGCTGGCATTTGATACGGATCTTTTGATCGAACATATCGGAAGGCTGCTCAATCGGGAGCCGATTGAAAAGCCGGTTTATGATTATGCGCTCCATACAAGATCCGAACAGATCATCCCAATAGAACCGAAGGATGTCATCATCCTGGAAGGTATCCTTGTTTTGGAAGATGAAAGACTCAGGGATTTAATGGATATCAAACTCTTTGTCGATACGGACGCGGATTTGCGCATTATCAGACGACTTATGCGGGACATTAATGAGCGGGGCCGTACGATCGAATCGGTCATCGAACAATATCTGTCAGTTGTCCGTCCAATGCATAATCAGTTCATCGAACCGACAAAGCGCTATGCGGATATAATTATACCTGAAGGCGGTCATAACGAAGTTGCAGTCGATTTGATGGTCACGAAAATAAAAACAATTCTTGAATTTGGTACGAATTTGTAATATGATGAAGTCAGAATTCAATATAAATGAGACTATGTCGCATACCTCTAGCAGGAGCGGCATAGTGTTTTTATGAACAGGAATATGAGGAGTGTTGTATAATGGTATCAGAGAAAAAGTATCCGATGACTGCATCGGGTAAAAAGAAACTAGAAGAAGAACTTGAATTTCTTAAAACTGTAAAGCGCAAAGAAGTTGTCGAACGCATTAAAATTGCACGAAGCTATGGAGACCTATCGGAGAACTCGGAGTACGATTCTGCAAAAGAAGATCAGGCATTTGTGGAAGGCAAGATCTCTTCCTTGGAATCGATGATCCGCAACTCCGTCATCATTACAGAGGACGAAATGAATACCGATGAAGTACAACTCGGGAAAACGGTTACATTCAAAGAATTGCCTGACGGAGATGAAGAGACATACACAATTGTCGGCTCCGCTGAAGCGAACCCGATTGAAGGATTGATTTCCAACGATTCACCAATTGCAAAGGGCTTGATTGGCCGCAGTAAGGGCGATGAAGTGAAAATCTTGACTCCTGGTGGAGAAATGTCGGTCGTTATTGTTGAAATTAAGTGACCATAAATGGCCGCCTTCAAATGAGGGCGGCCATTACTCTTTAGCAAGATGATAGGGGGAAGGCAATATGAAAGGAAATGATCCTAGATACTCGCGTGTCAACCGTAAGAAAATGCGCAACCGCAGCAACCAGCTTTTAAATATTATGATTGGCCTGGTTGTCCTTTTGATCATCATTGTCGGCGCTTCGATCATTGTCGGCAATAATGGTGATGATGGGAAAGAGAGCGTTTCTGGACTAGAAGAGGCAGACAATGCCGGTTCTAAAGAAAACGAATCTCATAGTGAAGAGAATAATTCCGATCCTTCCGATGAGGGGAAAGAATCATCGGAATCCGGTAATGATAATGATAAAGGACAGTCCACTTCCGGAAGCGAAGGGACAGGCGGATCTGACAACAGCGATGAAGAGGCTAATGAAGATGAACCGGGCAAAGTCACCATCGTCCCGGACAATGACGATATCGTCATGGAAACTGTAATCGATACTGCGTGGCAACCGATAGGGACTAGCCAGACGGGGGTCCACGAATCGAAGTACGATGGTGTATCCGTTGATTGGAATGAGAAGAAAAAAGCCATTTCATATGCAACTGGCCATTCTGAAGAGGAATTGATCTTCTGGAAAATTAAAAATGGTGGAGGTCCCCAGAAATCAGTTGGAATCGCATCGACAAGAGATAAGTCAAAGAAATACCGAGTTTTTCTTGAATGGGTCGATGGAAAGGGTTGGCAGCCTGTGCAGATGGATATTTTGAATACATTGGATTTTGAATATTGAACAGAGGCCATGGACGCCTGACCAATAATCGGAGGGTTTACAAAGATGAAAATTGCAATCATTGGAGCAATGGAACAGGAAGTAGAAATATTAAGAGGGAAAATCGAAGAGCCAGCAATCGAAACGATTGCCGGCTGTGAATTCATTGAAGGCAGGATCGGACAACATGATGTCGTGCTTGTGAAAAGTGGGATTGGGAAAGTGAACGCCGCAATCGCAACATCATTGCTTATCCAGCTTTATAAGCCGGATGCAGTTCTTAATACGGGGTCAGCCGGCGGCTTTAAAGAATCGCTTGACGTTGGAACGGTCGTCATCTCAGACGAAGTAAGACATCATGATGTCGATGCAACTGCATTTGGCTATGAGATCGGACAGGTTCCTGGGATGCCGCCAGCGTATCCGGCGGATGAAGAGCTTATCCGTATTGCGAAAGAAGCGGTGGAGGAAGTCGGTGAGCACAAGCATGCAGTCGGATTGATCGCTTCCGGGGATGTGTTTATGAGCGATGCTGCTCGGGTCGATGTTGTAAAGGGGCAATTCCCTGAGATGATCGCGGCGGAAATGGAAGCTGCAGCTGTTGCGCAAGTGTGCCATCAGTTTGGAACGCCATTTGTCGTCATTCGTGCATTGTCCGATATTGCAGGAAAAGAATCGTCCCTCAGCTTTGATGAATTCCTTCCGCTAGCCGCAAAGCATTCTTCGGAAATTGTCATGCAAGCCATCTCGAAATTCTAAATTGGTTATGGTAAGATAATAGCAGATTACATAATGCTGTGAAGGAGGTAAAAAGGATGTTTTATCTAATGGCAGGTGTGTTTATAGTATCGACAGTCATTGCAGTCGTCATCGCTCGCGAGGTTAGTGCAGACTGAAAAGGCAAGCAGCACGGATAATGAAGATGAAGTGAAAAGAGGCGTTTCCTATCTCAGGGCCGTGGCCCCGCGTCAGGAAACGCCTTTTCATTTTTGCTGTGCATCTTTTCATTCATTATACTCATGCTTGAATAGCTGATACAGTTTGACTATGGCCCTTTTTTCGATGCGTGAGACATAGCTTCTTGAAATGTTAAGCTGCTGCGCGATTTCCTTCTGGGTCATCGGTTGGTCATCGAGAAGACCATACCTTCTTTGGATGATTTCCAGCTCTCTTCCGTCCAATTTGCCGAGATGGCGGTAAAGTCTTTCTTTTTGCTCCTTCTGTTGAACTGTATCGATCGGCGCTTCCTCGTCGGTCTGCAACAGATCTGCTATCTGAAGGGACTGTCCGTCCTTATCCGTTCCGATTGGATCGAAGAGTGATACATCCTTCTGCACTTTCTTTTGAGTGCGCAAGTACATGAGTATTTCATTTTCAATACAACGGGCCGCGTATGTCGCAAGCTTCGTCTTACGATCCAGTGTGAAACTGTTCACGGCTTTCATGAGCCCGATTGTGCCGATTGAAATATAATCGTCGAGTTGTTCGTGTTTTGGATGGAATTTTTTTACGACATGAGCGACAAGGCGCATATTCCTTTCAATGAGTTCATCTCTCGCACTTTCATCGCCTTCTGCCAATCGTTTCAAGCAATCAGCCTCTTCCGCTTTGGAAAGCGGTCGACGGAACGCCTGCCCCCTGATATAGCCGACCATAGCAGGGACTTCGACCCACAGTTGGACGAGTGCCATGACAAACCCGCTCATCGGTCCACCTCCTGTGTCGTTATATGACAGCATATGCGATGACTGCTTGTTTACATTCAGAATGCTTGTGAGTAAATCGAACAGATTTACTGCTTGGTACAATCCGTGCCAAAGGATGCCAATATGGTATAATCGGAATACAATTAGTGAAGTAACGGAGTGGTTGACTTGTATAATTATTTCTTGCCGGATGAATATGTAAAAGATATTTTTCAAATTTCACCTGAGGCATTAAAAGAAAAAGGCATCAAAGGGATTATCACCGATTTGGATAATACTTTGGTGGAGTGGGATCGTCCGGAAGCGACGCCTGAAATCATGGAATGGGTACGAATGATGCAGGAAGCCGGCCTCCAAGTGGCGATCCTTTCGAATAATAATCAAAGCCGGGTGGAATCATTCTGCGATCCGCTAGGCACACCATTCATTTGCGAGGCGAGAAAGCCACTCGCGAAAAATTTCAAAAAGGCTCTCGCGATGATGGGCTTGAAGAAGGAAGAGGCCGTCATGGTCGGCGATCAGCTCATGACAGATGTTCTGGGCGGTAACCGTTTCGGTCTCCATACGATTCTAGTCGTGCCTGTCGCAAGCTCAGACGGATTCGTGACGAAATTCAATAGGATGATCGAAAGAAGGATCATGGCGAAACTGAAACGCCAAGGACTGATTAAATGGGAGGAATAAGTTTGGAACGACTTACATGCATAGGTTGTGGAATTGAAATTCAAATAGAAGACCCGAAGAAGGAAGGATATGCACCTGCTGCTTCATTGGAGAAGGAGGAAGTCATATGCCGACGCTGCTTCCGGCTTCGGAATTACAATGAACTACAGCCTGTCTCGTTATCGGGAGACGACTTCCTAGCGATTTTGAATGGCATCGGGGAAAAAGAGGGGCTTGTTATCAAAGTCGTCGATATTTTCGATTTCAATGGCAGCTGGATCAACGGCTTGCAACGTTTCGTCGGGAATAAAGACATCCTTCTGATCGGGAACAAATCGGACATCCTTCCCAAATCCATCAATCGCAACCGGCTGATCAATTGGATGAAGACAGAGTCAGCGAAGCTTGGTTTGAAACCGATTGATGTATTGCTTATCTCCGCATACAAAGGGCATGGCATGGAAGAGGCATTGACAGCCATTGATAAATATAGAAAAGGCAAAGATGTCTATGTGGTCGGGTGTACGAATGTCGGAAAATCAACATTCATCAACCGGATCATTAAAAATGCGACCGGTATGGGTGAAGTGATCACGACTTCCCATTTTCCGGGGACGACACTTGACCTAGTAGAAATACCGCTTGACGACGGAAAGGCAATTTACGATACACCGGGCATTATTAACGACCATCAGATCGCCCACCATCTGGATGCGAAGGATTTGAAAGCAATCACGCCGAAAAAGGAATTGAAGCCGAAAGTATTCCAATTGAATGCAGAACAAACATTATTCATTGGAGGCCTTGCGCGATTCGATTTTCTGTCGGGTGATCGTTCATCCTTCACAATCCATGTTTCTAACGAAGTCCCGATCCATCGGACGAAACTTGAGAATGCAGATTCGTTATATGCAGCGCATCTCGGCGAAATGCTCTCCCCGCCAAGCGGTGATTCGCTTGAGAAGATGCCTCCGCTCGTAAGGCATGAATTCTCGATTAAAAAGCCGAAAATGGATCTGGTCATCTCGGGTTTGGGTTGGATCACTGTACAGCACCCGGGCGTGGTTGTAGCTGTACATGCACCGCGTGGAGTCGATGTAGTACTCCGTCCATCCCTTATTTAAGGAGGACTGTTTCATGAAAAAATGGTATGCAGTCATTGGTAACCCGATTGCGCAGTCGATGTCTCCGACCATGCATGACGCATGGTTTCGGGAGAACGGGATCGACGCAACTTATATACCGATACATGTCGATGCTGAGCGGCTTGGAGAAGCAGTTGCCAGCTTGAAAAGATTAGGTTGCAGCGGTTGGAATGTTACTGTGCCGCATAAGAGCGCAATCATTCCATACCTTGATGAAGTCGACGAGGTGGCAAGGCGTATGAACGCCGTTAATACGGTGAAAGTCCTTGAGGATGGTTCACTGTTCGGAACGAATACTGACGGACAGGGTTTTGTTCGCTCCTTGCAAGAGATCGGGGCTGCTCCAAATGAAGTTGAGGAGTTGCTCGTCATTGGAGCCGGCGGAGCGGCAGCAGGTATTTCTTATGCACTTGAGGCTGCTCGTTTCGGCAGAATTTCCATTACGAACCGTACCCTTGAAAAAGCTGAACAAATGGCGGAGGCATTTCCGGGAAGTCATGCTCTTTCATTGAAAGAAGCACAAATGGCAATCGATAAATTCGATTTGATCGTTCAGACTACTTCGGTCGGAATGAACTTCGCTCAAAGCGGAATGCCGCTAGATCCGACTGGAATTTCTGAAGGTGCTGTTATCGCGGATATCATCTACAATCCGCTCGAAACCGAATTTCTCCGCCGCGCCCAGGAGGCAGGCGGGAAGACGATGAACGGGGTCGGAATGTTTGTCCATCAAGGGGCTTTGGCCTTTGAGCTGTGGACGGGCGTCTACCCGGATACGAAGAAAATGATTCAATCAATTACAACTGAACTTGGAGGAAAATAAATGTTATCAGGTAAACAGAAAAGTTATTTACGCAGTGAGGCTCATCATCTTCAACCGATTTTTCAAATCGGGAAAGGCGGTCTGACTGAGCCAATCATTAAACAAATCGAAGAAGCACTTGAAGCCCGCGAATTGATCAAAGTGAGCATTCTTCAAAATTGTGAAGAAGATAAGACGGAAATTGCGGAAAGACTGCAAGGCGAAGGTATTGATGTCGTTCAAGTGATCGGGAAAATCCTTGTGCTTTATAAAGAGTCGAAGGAGAAAAAGCGGTTCGTTTTACCGTAAGGAGGAAGCCATGAAAAAAGTCGGTCTATTGGGCGGAACTTTCAATCCCCCTCATATCGGTCATCTGATCATGGCGAATGAAGTGAAGCATGCATTGCGACTTGATGAAGTGCGGCTCATGCCCACTTCGATCCCTCCCCATAAAGCGGATCCGTCAGATGCAACACCGCAGCAGCGATTGCAGATGGTGGAACTTGCAGTCTCAGGAATCCCTGGATTGACCGCTTCTTCGTTTGAAGTTGACCGTGGTGGTGTCTCCTATACGTTTGATACGATGAATGCATTGATTGAACAGGAACCGGAGATTGAATTTCACTTTATCATCGGCGGCGATATGATCGACATGCTGCATAAATGGTATAAAATCGATGAACTGATGAAAATTGTGACGTTTGTCGGAGTAGGCAGGCCGGGTACTGTAGGGGAAACGCAATATCCGATTACGATGGTTCAAATCCCTGAAATTGACCTGTCTTCGACATTGATCCGTAACCGGATAGAGACTGGCGGCACAATCCAATTCCTAGTTCCGGATAACATCGGAACATTTATCCGACAGGAGGGGCTTTATGGAACCCGGGGTCTTGAAAAATGAACTTGAAAAAAGATTGCCGAGAAAACGTTATGAACATGTACTGAGAGTCACGGAAACGGCAAAGGAATTGGCTGCACGTTTCGGTGTCCCGACAGACAAAGCGGAACAGGCGGCATTGTTCCATGATATTGCGAAATTCATGGAGCCTTCCGATATGCGCATAATGATTGAAGAGAATGACGAAGACAGAAGGCTTCTTACATTCCATCATGAACTTTGGCATGCCGCTGCTGGACGCATTATCGCGGAGAAGGAGTTCGGCGTGAAGGATCCGGATATCTTAAACGCCATCCGTTATCATACGACGGGCAGGGCAGGCATGTCAGTCCTCGAAAAACTCATTTATATTGCCGATCTAATTGAGCCGGGAAGGAGTTTTCCGGGCATCGAAGAACTGCGCAAAACCGCCGACTTGAAAATTGACGAGGCGATGAAAGCTTGCATAGCCCATTCAGTCCTTTACCTAATCGAAAGGCGTGCAGCCGTTTTTCCAGACTCCATTGAATGTTATAATGAACACGTGCAAAGAATATGAACGAGCCAACTATGAAAGGAAACGTGAAAATATGCCAACAATACTTGAAACAGCTTATAATGCGGTAGATGATAAGAAGGGGCAGGACATTGTCGTATTGAATATGGAAGGTGTTTCATTAATTGCCGACCAATTCATCATCTGTCACGCAAATTCAGAACGTCAAGTGCAAGCAATTGCACGGGAAGTTGCCGATAAGGCGGCGGAAAATGAATTTGAAGTGAAAAGGGTGGAAGGGCTTGAAAACGGTAGATGGGTACTCGTCGATCTGGGCGATGTAGTTGTCCATGTTTTCCATAAGGACGAACGCGGCTATTATAACTTGGAGAAGTTATGGGGAGACGCTCCATTGCTGAATATGGACAATGGGCAGTAAGGGTTCCTATACGGGTTTTGCCTACATTTACGATGAATTGATGACCGATATCCCTTACGATGCATATGTGGATTTGATTTCCATTGCGGCAGACGGGATAACAGGAAAGAAAATCATCGATGTTGGGTGTGGCACAGGTTTGCTTTCCGTCAAGTTAGCAAAAGCAGGGGCAGCTGTAACTGGAGTCGATCTATCAAGGGACATGCTCGATATTGCGAAAAAACGTGCGAATGATCTTTCTTTGGAAATCGAATTTCAGGAAAAGCCCATGCAGGAAATTGAGGGTGATGAGCAATTTGACGCCGCAGTCATTGCCATCGACTCATTGAACTACTTACCCGACCGGGAAAGTGTGCTGAACACGTTCAATGGAATCCATTCGGTCTTAAAGAACGGTGGAGTGCTTATTTTCGACGTGCATTCCACTTTTAAGACTGATGTAATTTTCATGGAAGGCCCCTTCACTTTTGATAATGAACGAATCGCCTACATCTGGCATACGGAAGAAGGCGATGAGGAACATTCCGTCCTCTCGGAACTTAGCTTCTTCGTCAAAGAGGAAAGCGGCCTCTATCGCCGATTTGATGAAAGACATCAACAACGGACATTCAATGTTTTTGAGTATGTGGATTTGTTGCGGGAAGCCGGTTTTACGATTGAACGCATATTTGCAGATTGGGAAGATGAGCCTCCGCACGAAGAAAGTGAAAGAATATTTTATCAAGTGCGTAAATGAATCTTCCATTTTAACGAGTAATCATATATAGTGGGATATGACTCCATATGGATGCCTCATAGAAAGGGTGGGTAAGCTGTTTCTATCGATCGTATCCGGAAAATGGCGTAAGATTATCACCCCTATCGCAGCAATCGCTGTACTTTCCGCGATTCTGTTCTTTCCCCGAGGACAGGCCGGCAGTCAACCGACAGTCGCAAGCGGACAATCCCCAATCATTGATGTTTTACAGGAGCAGCAAGACGAAAAGCAGAAAGATGAAGAGAAGCCGATTGAAAGTATTGAGGCAGCCCCGATGACAATCATGGTCGATATCCAAGGCGCTGTGAAGTACCCGGGCGTCTATTCACTGCTGGAAGGAGATCGTCTTATCGACGCCATTCACGCGGCTGGCGGCTATTTGGTGGACGCAGATTCCCGAATGCTGAATCATGCGATGAAGCTTCCCGATGAATTTTTCATTTACGTTCCAAGGGAAGGCGAAGAAGTCGATATTTCCGTGCCGTCCGTTTCATTTCACCCCCAACAAGGGGGAGATGTGAAGGACGCCGGAAAAGTGAATATCAATACTGCTGATGCACAGGAGCTTATGACAATACCGGGAATCGGGCCGTCAAAAGCTGCAGCCATCATTCAATATCGTGAAGAGCATGGACCATTCCCTGCTCCCGACGCCATCATGGAAGTGTCGGGAATCGGACCAAAGACATTTGAAAAGCTTGAGTCTTTCATAACGGCAAAATAATTGACACTGTTTGGAGGCATACATATGGAGCGGATTACATGGGATCAGTTTTTCATGGCGCAATGCCATTTGCTTGCGGTCAGAAGTACTTGCACAAGATTGACAGTCGGGGCAACGATTGTCAGGGACAACAGAATCATTGCTGGAGGCTATAACGGCTCCATTTCGGGCGGGGACCATTGCATCGATCACGGGTGCTATGTCGTCGGAAATCATTGCGTCCGTACAATTCATGCCGAGATGAACGCATTGCTCCAGTGTGCTAAATACGGTAGCCCTGTAGAAGGGTCTTCGTTGTATGTAACTCATTTTCCTTGTTTGCAATGTTCGAAAGCGATCATCCAATCCGGGATAAAGACCGTCAATTATGCATCGGATTATAAGAACGATGAATACGCGATCGAGCTCTTCAGACAATCCGGAGTCGAAATCAGGCATATCCCTTTCGATGAAAGGAAAGTCGATTTCGCAAAAGAAGGGAAAATGCAGCTCATCAATGACCTGCTTGCTGAAATGGAATCATTAGGCGCGCCGACAGAAGAACTTCTTCCATTCAAAAGAAGGGTGGATGACTTATTCGGCAATTGATCGGCGAAGTCCGACTTATTTATATTTGCATGCCGGTTGCCGTATCCGCTTTTGCTGCATACGGTCCGGCCCAAATTTTATTCCTCAATCTATTCCTTATCCCCATATTTCTCCGAAGAAAAGAAGCTGTCACACCAATCCTTGCAATCGTGGCAGCAGTATTCTCCTATTTTTTCATTTCAATGCATATACCCGGGCTTAAAGAAAGCGGCCAACCAACCACCCTGAACCTGACGTGGACAGACCAGGTCAAAATCGACGGCGGCAAAATGAAAGGCTTTGCGAAGACTGATTCAGGCGAAGTCGTCTATGCTCTGCTGAAATTCGAAAATGAAGCACAAAAACTGCAATTCCAAAACTTGCACATCCCTACCTATCGTTTCACTTTGGAAGGGGCTTTTCAGGACCTGCCAACCCCGGCACATAAATATTCCTTCAGTATGGGACGTTACTTGAAAATGAATGGTGCGGTAGGCATGTTCGAATCCGACAGATTGATAGGTTATGAAATAAATTCTGGGGTGCAGACAATATTATCCCGACATAGATGGAGAGTAAAGCACCACATCCAGGCTGCCTTTCCGGAATCGCTAGCAACAGAGGCCCAAGCGTTGCTTATCGGGGATCGGAGCAGCATGGATGAAGAAGTGGCAGCCAGATACAGGACACTTGGTATAACCCATCTGTTTGCAATCTCAGGTCTTCATGTCGGACTGTTGACGTTTCTATTTCGGAGCCTTCTTATTAGATTGTCGATCAGGGTCGAGACGATTGATAATTTACTGATCACCCTGTTGCCGATATATGCAGTGATGGCGGGAGGCGCGCCGTCCGTTTGGCGAGCTGTGTCCGTGACAATATTGATTCTGCTGACTGCGACCGGTCGATTCAGAATGAGGATGGATGATGCCCTTGCCATGAGTGCAGCCGGCTTTATCCTTTGGCAGCCGTTTGTCGTATTTCAGCCAGGATTTCAATTATCCTATTTGGCGGCATTCTCATTGATTTACTCGACGAGGATCCTGTCGCGTCATGCTTCTGCATACAAAGTATCTTTTCTCGTTACCGCCATAACTCAATTGGCGTTGTATCCCGTCCTTTTATTTCATTTCTATGAACTGTCCTTGTCGTCGTTCATTGTGAACCTTTTCTATGTTCCCCTTTACTCTTTTATCATCTTACCGATGAATATCCTTTTGCTGATTTTGACCTATTTAACTCCTTCAATTGCCGATATCATTTTTCTGATTTATAGTCCGCTTAGAGGATGGGTAGAAGCCTTTACAGAACACTTGGCTTCATTGCCATACCAAGTATGGGTGCCCGGACGGCCGGGAACGGTTTCATCGGCACTTGCCGTAGCCGGTACACTTATGTTCCTGATTGCGCTTGAAAGGGGATTAAAAGCGTTGCATGCCGTGCTTTTTGGCATCGTTCCTGCCATCTTTATTCATATCGTCCCCTATGCAGATTCCAGCTTGAGAGTGACGTATCTTGATGTAGGCCAAGGGGATTCCATCGTTATCGAACTTCCGCACAGGCGAGGAGTGTATGTAATTGATACGGGAGGAACAATCAACTTTGGAGAGCCTAATTGGCGCACGCCTGAAAAAGCATTTGAAGTTGGAAGAAGTATCGTCGTGCCTTTCTTGAAGGGGAGAGGCATTACGAAGATCGATAAATTGATGTTAACCCATGCAGACAGCGATCATATGGAAGGGGCAGATGAAGTACTGGAAGAAATTCGGGTTGGTGAAATCCATATTACACCTGGCAGTGAGAAAGAGAAAACAATGGAAGATGTAATGCGGCTAGCTTCAGAAAAGGGGATTCCGATATTTGCAATGACTGAGGGGGCGGCTTGGTCGGACAAGTCCTCCGAGTTTTATTATATGGCTCCCTCCAAAGGGGCATATAAAGGGAATGATAGCTCCCTTGTGCTATTCATGACAACCGAAGGGCCGACGTTCCTGTTCACTGGTGATTTGGAGGTTGAAGGGGAGAGGAGACTGATTAGAAGATATGGTGACTTGCCGTGGAAGAATTTGATCCTCAAAGCCGGTCATCATGGCAGCCATACGTCCAGCTCAGATGAATTCATACGGGCATTGCAACCGGAATTGACGATTTTTTCATATGGCAAGGATAATCGGTATGGACATCCGCATGCAGAAGTGGTGGCGACATTCAAAAAATATGGACTGAAGACGATGGCTACGGCAAAGCATGGCTCCATCACAATTTCCGTAAGAAGTGACGGGAGCTATACCATTTTGACAAGTGAAAATGAAAAGACGGCCTTGTCCATTCCACTTGGGGAATGAACAAGCCGCCTTTCAGGAGTACTATTAGTGCGCGACGAAGTCTACGATTGTAGCAATAACGAAAATTGCAGAAAAAGCAACGAAAGCTACAATGAAACCGACACCGGAGTCGATTAAATCATTGCGTTTAGACTGTACGTCATGTTCGAACTCATTCATTGCTACACCTCCTAATTCCTATTTAGTATAGATGATAATGAAAAAAAAATCTATATGAAACGATTTATTATGCCGGGTTTATGACAATCGACACAAATTGTTCATAGACATGATTCGGTAATGTATAATGGGACAAGGTAAGTGACTGGAGGGATTCAATTGGTCAATGCGATATGGAAAAACATAAATGAAGGAAAAATAGAACCTGTTTATTTATTGACAGGCATTGAGCAGCATTTGATTGACACAACCGTAAAAAGGCTATTGAAAGCGATGCCCGATATCGATGATAGCTCAGTAATTCGTTTTGACTTGGAGGAAACGCCGATTGAAGCCGTTCTTGAAGAGGCGGACACACTGCCCTTTTTGGAAGACAGAAAATTGATCATCGCCAATAATGCGTCATTCCTGAAAGCATCCGATAAAACGAAAGAGAAAGTCGTACATAATATTGCATTACTGGAGTCTTGGCTTAGCAATCCATCACCGACAGCAACTGTCGTTTTTTTAGCCCCTTATGAAAAACTGGACGGACGGAAAAAAATCGTGAAGGTGATGCAGCAAAGAGCAATCGTTGTAGAGGCAATGCCGCTCACAGGCAAGGATTTGACGACATGGATCCAAAACGAAGCAGGAACAAACGGCATCAAAATCAGTCCCGAAATTGCCCAAGTTCTCGTGGATATGGCCGGTGATAGCCTTTTAACACTTTCGAACGAAATCGCCAAAATCGGCATGTATATGAATGGAAGTGGCGAAGTCACAAGAGAGATCGTGGAAAAGCTCGTTCCCCGCTTACCGGAAATGGATGTCTTCCGTCTGACGGACGCATACATGACCGGGAATGTGAAACGAACGATATCGATTTACCATGACCTGCTTCGAAATGGGGAAGAACCCATCATGCTGACATCCCTCATCGCGGGACAGATCCGCTTAATGATCCACGTGACATCATTAGTGAAAAAAGGATACCAACAACAGCAAATCGCAAAAACACTAAATGTCCACCCGTACCGGGTCAAGCTGATCATGGACAATCGAAGCATCCCTAAAATGGAGAGGCTTCTTCTTATTTTGCAAAAACTTGCCCATATTGATCACCAATTGAAGTCGACAAGCGGAAAAAGGGAAAGGGTACTAGAAATCTTCTTCATGGAACCGCTAAGGGCGTAATAGAAAAGGCTGTCCACTTTGTCGATGAACGACAAAAGGGACAGCCTGTTTTTCTTATAGAGCTTTTTTCGTAAGACGTGCTTTTTGACGAGCAGCTGTATTTTTGTGGATAAGACCTTTACGAGCAGCTGTGTCCAGTTTTTTGACTGCGTCTTTCAAAAGTTCAGAAGCGTTCTCTTCTTTATTGATGAGCGCAGTGTCAGCTTTACGTACAGCAGTACGCATTGCAGCTTTGTATTGAGAGTTTTGCTCATTCGCTGCCGCACTTTGTTTAACGCGCTTGATTGCACCTTTGATGTTTGGCATTCCATTCACCTCCAATTTCAGGTAAGGCAAGAGTGTTTCCATAATAGATTTCGGATATCTCTTTACAACATTAACATTTTAGCAAAAACCTAGCCGGAGCGCAATAAAAATATGCAAAGAATATTTCCTTGACACAACGTGCAAACTGCATGTTGAGGTGATGACAATGGATAAATACGATTTTTACCGAACGGACCTCCTCGTTGAGAACGAGGAAATGGTGCGCCATCGGACAGAACAAGAAAAGCAGAAATTAAAGGATTCCGAAGGCATACAATTTGATGAACAGCGCCAAGGAAGGGTCATCTTAACATCGGTCAAAATCAATGACGAAGGGGAAAAGAAAATCGGCAAGAAAAAGGGCACCTACTTAACGCTGACAAACCCTACATTGACACATACCGACCGTGAAGGCCTTCAAGAAATGGCGGAAATGCTCAAATCAAAGCTTACCGAGCTGACATCCGGCATACAGAATTTGAAAACAGGGAAAATCCTATTTGTCGGATTAGGAAACCGCGAAGTTACGCCTGATGCTGTCGGCCCCCTTACAATGGATCGACTGAAAGAGATTGTCCCGATCTATTATTCGGACGGCGGCAGCGAAATATACGTCTATGCGCCTGGAGTGACAATCCAGACAGGACTTGAGACGGCTGACTTTGTCAAAGCGCTTGTCCACGAAATTAAACCGGATCTTTTGATTGTCATCGATGCGCTCGCCGCACGGGACAGTTCAAGATTATGCAAAACGATTCAAATGACCGACACGGGCATTCATCCGGGCTCGGGAGTGGGGAATAGCCGTAAAGAGTTATCAAAAGAGACGTTAGGCATTCCGGTGATCGCAATCGGCATTCCGACAGTTGTGGACGGCCCCGTATTGATAGCGGATGCCATCAATACGCTGTTCTCGTATATCGCTTCCAAAATCGAAGAGGAAAGCCATCCTTCATCCAGGCTGTCAGTGGGAAATTGGCTGCATACGCCAAATAAGGATGCGGACAGGACAAAGTTAATTCCGATCTTTGGAGATTGGACCTCATGGCCGCATGAGGAAAGGGTACAGTTATTTGAGGAGGTATTGTCGAACCACGATTTGAATACATTCATATCGCCAAAAGAGATCGACTCCTGGGCAGCCCTTTATGCAGAAATATTAACCGACTCCATCAGTGATTGGATCGAGGATATCAAAACAAGTCATTGACATCTTCTTCAGCGCATATAGTTGAAGACGGGGGGATGTCGCATGAAGAAAAATCTGCAAATATGGACTGCAATCGTATTCGTTCTTTTCCTTTTCCCGGTAATCATCCAATTCATACCGGAGGAATCAAAAATCTCAAACTCGAAAATCGTCAAAGAAAACGCACTGATCGTTTACGCCTCGAATATTGTCGAAGAAGAGAAGCCGGAACCCGAACCTGAACCCGAAGTCATTGAGGTGCAAGACGCGACTGCCGGGAAAGTATTGCTTTATAACACGCACTCAACAGAAGCATATCGACCGATCACGAAAGCTGTAGATGGAAAAATTGCTGTTGATCAACACCAGACCGAAAATGTAGTGAAGATGAGCGATAAACTTAAAAGTCTACTTGAAATCAACGGTGTAGAAACAGACATGCTGAAAAAGCAAGTGCCCTATACACGTGCTTATAAGGATATCAGACCATTCGTCCAGAAGCAGTTAGCTGAAAATGAATATGATTTAATCATTGATATCCATCGTGATTCAGCCGGACCAGATGCGACGACGATTACACATGAAGGGGAACGTTACGCGAAAGTCGCATTTGTACTAGGGCAAAACAACCCTTCTTATAAAAAGAATGAAGCGATTGCAAACAGATTCAAATCAGAGATGGAAAAAAGAATTCCTGGCATTATGAGAAATGTCATATCAAAAGGCGGGGCAGGTGTCGATGGGAAGTATAATCAGGACCTTCACCCAAACCTCGTTCTTATGGAACTTGGTGGGGTTGGAAACTCCGAGGAAGAGTTGAACAGAACGCTAATCGTTATCTCTGAAGTGATTGTAGAAATGTTGGCAAATGATGAAAGTGAAAAGAAATAAATAAAGTTATGGCTCCCGGGACTGTCCCTGGGGCTTTTTTATATTGGAAGTACCACCAATCTTTATCAATACGCCGTCATCTGTTAGACTTGATAAGTCAAAAGAATGCTTTCATTATTTACTTTGCGGGAATAAGAAAATGTAACATGTTTATCAGTTATTTGCTATAATGCAAATAGCTTATATAGGAGTGAACTAACAGATGAATCATGATGAAAGATTGGCACGTCAAAAAAACATTAGAAACTTCTCTATCATTGCCCATATCGATCACGGGAAATCGACGTTGGCCGATCGTCTTTTGGAAAAGACTGAAACGGTAAGCTCGCGTGAAATGAAATCACAGACATTGGATTCAATGGATTTGGAACGCGAACGTGGAATTACAATCAAATTGAACGCGGTGCAATTATCATACACAGCGAAAAATGGCGAAGAGTATACGTTCCACTTGATTGATACTCCGGGGCACGTCGACTTTACGTACGAAGTGTCACGAAGCCTTGCTGCATGTGAAGGGGCGCTGCTTGTTGTTGACGCAGCCCAAGGAATTGAAGCGCAAACATTGGCAAACGTCTATTTGGCGCTGGACAACGATCTGGAAATCTTGCCTGTTATCAATAAAATCGATTTGCCGGCAGCAGATCCGGATAAAGTGAAACAGGAAATTGAAGATGTCATCGGCTTGGATGCCTCCGAGGCAGTCCATGCATCTGCGAAAGCCGGCATCGGCATCGAAGAGATCCTTGAACAGATTGTCGAGAAAGTGCCCGCGCCTACGGGAGATCCGGAAGCGCCGTTGAAAGCATTGATTTTCGACTCGCATTATGATCAATATAAAGGTGTCATCGTCAATATTCGAATTGTCGAAGGGACAGTTAAACCGGGCGATAAAATCCGCATGATGGCAACCGGAAAAGAGTTCGAAGTCATCGAGACGGGAGTGTTCACACCGAACATATCCATGCGCGATGAACTATCGGTTGGAGATGTCGGCTTCCTTTCCGCGGCGATTAAAAACGTCGGGGATACAAGGGTCGGGGACACGATTACGAATGCGAAGAACCCAGCGAGCGAACCGTTGCCGGGTTACCGTAGATTAAATCCGATGGTGTTCTGTGGACTTTACCCGATCGACTCCTCCAAATATGTCGATTTGCGTGAAGCGCTTGAGAAGCTTGAGTTGAACGACTCCGCCTTGGAATATGAAGCAGAGACTTCCCAGGCGCTCGGCTTCGGATATCGATGTGGGTTCCTTGGCTTGCTCCATATGGAAATCATCCAGGAGCGGATTGAAAGGGAATTCAAAATCGATTTGATCACAACAGCACCGAGCGTTATTTACAATGTCGTCACGACGGACGGGAAAGAATTGAAGGTCGACAACCCTTCCATGATGCCGGACGCACAAAAAATCGACCACGTCGAAGAACCATATGTAAAAGCATCGATCATGGTGCCAAACGAATACGTCGGTTCTGTAATGGAATTATGTCAGCAAAAACGAGGCAACTTCAAAACGATGGATTACTTGGACGCTTCGCGGGTCAATATCATATACGAATTGCCTCTTGCAGAAATCGTCTACGACTTTTTCGACCAGTTAAAATCAGGGACGAAAGGATACGCGTCTTTCGATTATGAACTGATCGGCTATAAAACATCGAAACTTGTCAAAATGGACATCCTGTTGAACGGAGAACAAGTCGACGCACTAAGCTTCATCGTTCACCGCGACTTCAGCTACGAGCGGGGCAAGGCGATAGTTGAAAAACTGAAGAATCTTATTCCGCGTCAACAGTTCGAAGTGCCTGTCCAAGCCGCAATCGGTCAAAAGATCGTTGCACGGTCGACAATCAAATCAATCGGTAAAAACGTTCTTGCCAAATGTTACGGAGGAGACATCTCCCGTAAACGTAAATTGCTTGAGAAGCAAAAAGAAGGGAAGAAGCGGATGAAGCAAGTCGGATCCGTCGAAGTCCCACAAGAAGCGTTCATGGCTGTCTTGAAAATGGATGAGGATTAACATTATCGAAAGGAGTCCGTTTCGGGCTCCTTTTTGCACTGAAAAGAAAGGGGACAACACAAAATGCGAGGCATGTATATTCATATTCCTTTCTGCCACCAGATTTGCTTTTACTGCGATTTCAATAAAGTTTTCTTTAAAAACCAGCCAGTAGATGAGTATATCGAATCGATCGGAAACGAACTTGCCATCATGGAGAAAGATGGCCATTCTTTCCAAGGGCTGGAAACAGTCTTCCTCGGAGGGGGGACGCCTACTTCATTATCAGAAAAACAATTGGACCGATTGCTTGAAATCATCCATCAATATGTCGATGTCCGTTCATTGAGGGAATTTTCAACGGAAGCAAATCCTGATGAGTTGACCTGTGGAAAACTATCCGTCCTTAAAAACGGCGGCGTTGGCCGGTTGAGCATCGGCGTCCAGTCTTTCGACGAACAACTATTGAAAAGGATCGGAAGGACGCACAGTGCGGAAACTCCGACAAAAGTCATCCGGGACGCACGCGAAATCGGCTTCGAAAACATAAGCATCGACCTTATCTATGGATTGCCGGAGCAGTCCGTCCAACAATGGAAGGATACGCTCGATAAAGCACTGTCATTGGAACTGCCCCATTACTCCGGATACTCCCTGATCGTCGAGCCGAAAACCGTCTTTTATAACTTGATGAATAAAGGGAAGCTGCCGTTGCCTGGAGAGGATATTGAGGCGGAGATGTTTTCCATGCTTATCGACCGCATGGCTGAAGCAGGAAGACAGCAATATGAAATCAGTAATTTTGCGCTGCCTGGGTATGAATCGATCCATAATCTCATTTACTGGGATAATGATGAGTACGCAGGCATCGGAGCCGGCGCACATGGATACTTGAAAGGTCGCAGATACGCGAATTACGGCCCTTTAAAAAAATACATGGAATCAATGGAAACTGGAATGCGTCCTGTCATGGAAGAGCATGATGTGACAGCTGCCGAAGCAATGGAAGAGGAAATGTTTTTAGGGCTGCGGAAAATGGAAGGAGTGTCTCTCCGTTCATTCGAATCGAAATTCGGCAAACCCTTGAAGGTAGTCTATGGAGAAGTGCTAGAAGAGCTGAACGGAAAAGGACTGATTTCCGAATCTGAGGGTAGTATAAAATTGACAGGAAAAGGCGTTTTCAGAGGGAATGAAGTGTTCCAGCAATTTCTCAAATGACCAGGGGTTAATTCATTGACACTGACAATTCGATTTGTTAAATTATGAGTAGTATTAGCACTCATTCTTAAAGAGTGCTAACAGGAGTGATGATTATGTTGACAAACAGACAATTGCTTATTTTGCAACTGACGGTTAACGATTTCATCGAATCCGCCCAACCTGTCGGATCAAGGCAGTTATCTAAAAAACCGGAAGCCCCATACAGTCCCGCGACCATTCGAAATGACATGGCTGATTTGGAGGAATTGGGTTATCTCGAAAAGACCCATACTTCATCAGGCAGAGTCCCTTCCGAAAAAGGGTACCGTTTCTATGTCGATCATTTATTGACACCCGAAAAGCTGACATTGGCGGACAGCATGCAAATACGTTCCATTTTTCAGGATCGGGTAATAGAGACAGAGGAACTGATAAGGAATTCCGCAAAAATCATATCCGAATTGACGAACTACACGTCCATACTTTTAGGTCCGGACATGTCCATGCATTCAGTGAAACGTTTTTCCATCGTGCCTCTGGATGATACGAAAGCGGTTGCCATCATCGTGACCGATAATGGACATGTGGAAAATAGGGTGTTCGACGTACCGCAAGGCATGCTTGCTTCGGATATTGAAAAGATGGTCAATATTTTAAATGAAAGGCTTGTCGGGACTCCGTTGAGCTTCCTGCAGAACAAGCTTGCCCATGAGACGAAAACGGTTTTTGAACAGCATGTGCATCATGCCGGAGAACTGTTCGCCTCTTTTCAAAGGGCCATGACAATCAAACCTGAAGAACGTCTGTATTTCGGCGGCAAAATGAATATGATGAAACAGCCGGAATTCAATGATCTTCAGAAAATGAAAATGTTTTTCGAGTTGATGGAAAACGGTGCTCCGGCAATGACGTTTTTCCAGGATGACTCAAAGGGCATCCATGTACGGATCGGTTCGGAAAACAAACATAATGCAATGGAAGACTGCAGTGTAATCACTGCGAATTACTCTGCCGGCGAAAATATGGCTGGCTCCATAGCGATCATCGGACCGAAACGGATGGATTACGGAAGGGTGATTACGATGCTTGACATTATAAGTGATAATTTATCACAAGCCTTATCGAAAATGACCATCGGAATGGATAGGAGGAACGACTAGTGACAGATAAAAAAGAAGCAGTGCAGGAAACCGCAACTGAAGAATTGGAAGCAGCAGCGGTCGAGGAAGTTGCAGCCGATCAACAAGCAACTAACGAAGAGGACGACGTCTCAGAAGTCGTTGCTGAAGAGATAGACGAGAAGGATCAGAAAATCAGTGAGCTGGAGTCCAAATTGCAAGAGGAGGAAAACAAGCTTCTGCGCGTCCTTGCAGATTTTGAAAATGCCAAAAGAAGGAACGCACTCGATCAGGAAGCACTGGTCAAGTACAAAGCGCAAAGCTTAATGACATCTATTTTGCCTGTATTGGACAATTTCGAACGTGCACTTGCGGTTGAAGTTAAAGCGGAAGAGGCTCAATCGATCATGACAGGAATGGATATGATTTATCGTAACCTTGTCGAGGCGCTAAAAGGCGATGGCCTTGTAGAAATCGAGGCATTGGACAAGGAATTCGATCCGAATTTCCATCAGGCTGTCATGACGGGAAATGATCCTGATAAGTCATCGGGCATCGTGCTTGATGAGCTTCAAAAAGGGTATATGTTGAAAGATCGTGTACTTCGTCCCTCCATGGTCAAAGTAAACGAATGAATGTAGATAAGTGAAGATGCATTAATTAGGAGGAATTTTAATGAGCAAAATCATCGGTATCGACTTGGGAACAACAAACTCTGTAGTGGCAGTTTATGAAGGCGGAGAGGCGAAAGTCATTCCGAATCCGGAAGGCAACCGTACGACGCCATCAGTCGTTGCATTTAAAAACGGAGAGCGTCAAGTCGGGGAAGTTGCAAAGCGCCAATCCATTACAAATCCAAACACGATCATGTCTGTGAAAAGACATATGGGATCCGATTATAAAGTGAAAGTCGAAGATAAGGAATATACTCCGCAAGAAGTCTCAGCAATGATCCTTCAATACATGAAAGGATATGCGGAAGAATACTTAGGTGAAAAAGTGACGAAAGCTGTTATCACGGTTCCGGCGTACTTCAATGACGCGCAACGTCAAGCGACGAAGGATGCTGGAACAATTGCAGGACTTGAAGTCGAAAGGATCATTAACGAACCGACTGCAGCTGCACTTGCTTATGGTCTTGATAAGACAGATGAGGACGAAACAATCCTAGTCTATGACCTTGGCGGCGGTACATTCGACGTTTCAATCCTTGAGCTCGGCGATGGTGTGTTCCAAGTTCGTGCAACAGCAGGCGACAACAAATTGGGCGGAGACGACTTCGACGATGTAGTCATTGATTACTTAGTACAAGAATTCCGTAAAGAGAATGCTATCGACCTTTCAAAAGATAAAATGGCAATGCAACGTCTGAAAGATGCTGCTGAAAAAGCGAAGAAAGACCTTTCAGGAGTTACTTCAACTCAAATTTCATTGCCGTTCATCACCGCAGGAGAAGCAGGTCCGCTTCACCTTGAAATTTCATTGACACGTGCAAAATTCGACGAATTGACAGCGCATCTCGTGGAGCGTTCCATGGTGCCGACGCGCCAAGCAATGAAAGACGCAGACCTGTCCCCATCGGAAATTGACCGTGTAATCCTTGTCGGTGGATCCACTCGAATTCCAGCGGTACAGGAAGCGATTAAAAAAGAGACTGGCAAAGAGCCGTTCAAAGGCGTAAACCCGGATGAAGTAGTCGCGATGGGTGCCGCTGTTCAAGGTTCGATCCTGCGCGGAGACGTGAAAGATGTCGTCTTGCTTGACGTGACGCCACTTTCCCTTGGTATCGAAACAATGGGAAGCGTCTTTACGAAATTGATCGAAAGAAACACAACAATCCCGACGAGCAAATCACAAGTGTTCTCGACGGCTGCAGACAACCAGCCTGCCGTTGATATCCACGTATTGCAAGGTGAGCGTCCGATGGCTGCAGACAATAAAACGCTCGGCCGTTTCCAATTGACGGATATTCCACCGGCTCCACGCGGAATTCCACAAATCGAAGTGACATTCGATATCGATAAAAACGGTATTGTAACTGTAAAAGCGAAAGATCTTGGAACGCAAAAAGAGCAGAACATCACAATCCAATCAAGCTCCGGCCTTTCCGATGATGAAATCGATCGCATGGTGAAGGATGCTGAAGCGAATGCGGAAGAGGATAAGCGCCGCAAAGAGGAAGCAGACCTGAAAAATGACTCCGACCAACTCGTCTTCATGGCTGAAAAAACATTGAAAGACCTTGAAGGCAAAGTATCTGAAGACGAAGTGAAAAAAGTCGAAGATGCAAAAGAAGAATTGAAATCTGCTGTAGAAGCAGGCAACTTGGACGATATGCGTACGAAGAAGCAAGCGTTGGAAGAACTTGTCCAACAATTATCAGTCAAATTGTATGAGCAGGCAGCTGCTGATGCACAAGCACAAGGCGGCGCTGAAGCTGGCGGCCAACCGCAAGATGATAGTGTTGTCGATGCAGACTTTGAAGAAGTTGACGATGACAAGAAAAACTAATTGAACGAACGATTGACGGAAAAGTCAAAGTCCGATATTCCGGCTTTGACTTTTTCTTTTGGCAAAGGTTACTCACGTGTTACAATTAGTCGAGCATTTATGGGAGTGTGGAATAATGAGTAAACGAGATTTTTACGAAGTGCTTGGCGTATCGAAAACGGCCAGCAAAGAGGAAATAAGGAAAGCCTACAGGAAATTATCGAAACAATATCATCCCGATTTGAACAAGGAAGCGGGAGCAGAAGAGAAATTCAAAGAAGTGACGGAAGCGTTTGAGACATTGAGCGATGAGAGTAAACGTGCGCAGTATGACCAATTCGGCCATGCTGATCCAAACCAAGGTTTTGGAGGATTCGGAGGCTTTGGAGGTGGATCTGCAGACGGTTTCGGCTTCGAAGATATTTTCAGCACCTTCTTCGGTGGCGGTACAAGACGTCGCGACCCGAATGCACCAAGGAAAGGCGATGACCTTCAGTATTCCATGACAATCGATTTCATGGAAGCTGTCTTCGGAAAAGAAACTGAAATTGAGTTGCCGAGAGAAGAAACTTGTGACACATGCGACGGAACCGGGGCCAAAAAAGGCACGCCGGTCAATACATGTTCTCACTGTGGCGGATCCGGACAAATTTCAGTCACTCAAAATACGCCGCTTGGACAGATGGTGAACCGCAGAACATGTCCTCATTGTCAAGGAACAGGGAAAATCATTCCTGAAAAATGCGGCACTTGCCATGGCTCCGGACGTGTAACGAAACGCAAGAAAATCAAAGTGACGATCCCTGCGGGCGTCGATGACGGGCAACAGCTGCGCGTTTCTGGCCAAGGGGAAGCAGGCGTCAATGGCGGTCCGGCAGGAGACTTATACATCGTCTTCAGAGTGAAGGACCATGAACGCTTTGTCCGTGAAGGCGACGACATCTACTTGGAAGTTCCGATTACATTCCCGCAATTGGCGCTAGGTGACGAAATCGAAGTGCCTACTGTGACAGGCAACGTCAAATTGAAAATCCCAGCCGGGACACAAACGGGAACGAATTTCCGACTACGAGGCAAAGGCGTTAAAAATGTCCACGGACATGGAACGGGTGATCAACACGTCATCATCAAAGCGATTACGCCTAAAAAAATGACGGAAAAACAGAAAGAACTACTCCGTGAATTCGCTTCGATTGAAGGCAACTCGCCGGATGAGTATTCGAGCTCACTTTTTGATAAAATCAAAAGAACAATAAAAGGCGACTGAAAGGGATGAACGTAGTTGAAATGGTCTGAAATCTCCATCCATACGTCACATGAGGCGACCGAAGCCGTTGCCAACATTTTACATGAGGCGGGGGCAAGCGGGGTCATCATCGAAGATTCTGCGGAGCCCGACCGAATTCATGAAGATCGTTTCGGCGAAATATATGAACTGAAAAAAGAGGATTTCCCTGTAGAGGGAGTTATCGTGAAAGCCTACTTGCCAGTCAATAGCTTTTTGATTGAAACGGTTAAGGAGATTAGTGAATCCGTCAATGAATTGGCTGAGTTCGGCCTGGACGTTGGACTCAATCAAGTTCAGACGAACGAAGTGGATGAAGAGGATTGGGCGACAGCTTGGAAGAAATATTACCACCCTGTCAAAATTTCGGGCAGATTCACGATCGTTCCTACATGGGAAACTTATGAGCCGGTGGACTCTGACGAATTGATCATTGAACTTGACCCAGGGATGGCATTCGGAACAGGCACCCACCCGACGACAGTCATGTGTCTGCAGGCATTGGAGAAGTATGTGAAGAAAGGCGACTCGGTCATTGACGTCGGGACCGGTTCAGGCGTGTTGTCGATCGGGGCAGCGCTTCTCGGAGCATCACGAGTCCATGCACTTGATCTGGATGAGGTCGCTGTGACGGCCGCAAAAGAGAATATCAGCTTGAATAAAGTGGATGAGGTTGTTGAAGTGACGCATGGCAACTTGCTAGATTCAGTAAAAGAGCCTGCATCCATCATTGTTGCCAATATCCTTGCCGAAGTGATCATGACGTTTTCCGAAGATGCATACGCCATCCTTCCTGAAGATGGTCTGTTCATCGTCTCGGGAATCATTGCCCAAAAACGTGACCTTGTGAAGGAAGATCTCCAAAGCAAAGGCTTTGAAATTATCGAATCTGTCTTAATGGAAGAGTGGGTTGCACTTATCGCTTCCAAAAGGAGCGTGTAAGTTTTGCAGCGTTATTTCCTTGAAACACCATTCGATGAGGTAGGAAACGCCTTCATTTCAGGTGATGACGGTAAACATATCGCCAAAGTGATGAGGATGGAGGCTGGTGATCGCATTATCGCTGTGAACAATGGTGAAGCTTTCATTTGTGAAATAGCAAATATCCTTACCGATGGGGTAGCTGTCACAAAGATGGATGGACCATTGCGATCGAATGAGATGCCGATTAGTGTGACAATTGCGTGCGGTTTGCCAAAAGGCGATAAGCTCGATCTGATCGTCCAAAAAGGGACCGAGTTAGGAATGTCTAAGATCATTCCTTTCGAAGCGGAACGGTCTATCGTCAAATGGGATGCGAAAAAAGGCGATAAAAAAGTGGAAAGGCTTAATAAGATTGCGAAGGAGGCCGCGGAGCAATGTCACCGGACGATTATCCCGGCTGTATCGGCACCAATGTCTTTCAAGCAATTGCTGCAGGAGTCCCGAAACCATGATGTCTGCTTTTTTGCAGATGAAGAGGATGCGAAAGGCACCGATCCGAACAGGATTGCAGACCGATTGAAAAACGTGTATCATAAACAAACGGTACTGGTCGTTTTCGGTCCTGAAGGCGGATTGTCAAGAAAGGAAGCCGAGGAAATGCGCGCTGCGGGTTTTAAATCGGTTTCATTAGGTCCGCGCATATTGAGGACGGAAACTGCACCGCTTTATTGTTTGTCCGCTATGTCATACGAATTTGAATGAAAGAGGTGAGCAGCTAGTGTCATCAGTTGCTTTTCATACATTAGGCTGCAAAGTGAATCATTATGAAACGGAAGCAATCTGGCAGCTTTTCAAGGATGCCGGATATGAACGTTCCGATTTCGAAAAAAATGCAGACGTTTACGTTATTAATACATGTACGGTCACGAATACCGGAGATAAGAAAAGCCGCCAAGTCATCCGGAGAGCCATCCGGCGGAATCCGGATGCGGTCATTTGTGTCACGGGCTGTTATGCACAGACTTCCCCTGCGGAAATCATGGCGATTCCGGGAGTCGATATTGTCGTCGGTACACAGGACCGTACGAAATTGCTCGGACTGATTGATGAATTCAAGGTGGAACGCCAACCGATCAATGCTGTCCGGAACATTATGAAGAATCGGGTATACGAAGAACTTGATGTACCTGCTTTCACAGATCGTACGAGGGCTTCACTGAAAATACAGGAAGGATGCAATAACTTCTGTACGTTCTGTATCATCCCATGGGCCCGCGGTCTAATGCGTTCAAGGGACCCTGAAGAAGTCATCCGGCAAGCTCAGCAACTGGTCGATGCAGGTTATCTAGAAATCGTCCTGACGGGAATCCACACCGGCGGATATGGCGAGGACTTGAAAGATTATAACCTAGCCCGCTTGCTGCGTGACCTTGAAACACAGGTGAAAGGTTTGAAAAGGCTTCGGATCAGTTCGATTGAAGCGAGCCAATTGACTGATGAAGTCATTGAAGTGTTGCGTGAGTCAACGAAGATTGTAAGGCATTTGCATATTCCAATCCAATCGGGATCCGATACGGTGCTGAAACGGATGAGAAGGAAATATACGATGGAATTCTTCGCGGAACGGCTTGATCGTCTGCGTGAAGCATTGCCGCATCTCGCCATCACATCCGATGTAATCGTCGGTTTCCCTGGAGAGACGGAAGAGGAATTCATGGACACATATAATTTCATCAGAGATCATCGTTTTTCCGAATTGCATGTCTTCCCTTATTCAAAACGTACGGGAACGCCAGCAGCACGGATGGAAGATCAGATAGATGAAGATGTGAAAAACGAACGCGTCCACCGTCTGATCGAGCTGAACGATCAATTGGCGAAGCAATATGCTGCCGAATTTGAAGACGAAGTGCTTGAAGTGATACCGGAAGAGAAATACAAACTCGATCCGGAAAGCGGTTTATATGAAGGGTATACGGACAACTATTTGAAAATCGTCTTCCAGGCGGATGAGTCGATGGTCGGCAAAATCGTCAAAGTGAAAATTACGAAGGCCGGCTATCCATATAACGAAGGTCAATTCGTCCGTGTTGTAGAATCGGAAGAAGCCCTCGCGTAAGAAAATGAAGAAAACAGTTCATCCGTTGTTGGGTGGACTGTTTTTTGATGCGAAGGGAATCATTATTTGCTATGATGAAAGAGGTACGTACAACTGGAGGAGGAATTATTTTGAATCAACAATATGCAGCATACATCGACCATACATTACTGAAAGCGGATGCGACAAAAGAGGAGATCATCCAGCTTTGTGAAGAGGCGAAAACCTATTCGTTCGCATCGGTATGCGTCAACCCGACATGGGTCAAGACAGCGGCAGAGCTTTTGAACGGATCTTCCTCGAAAGTGTGCACAGTTATCGGTTTCCCTTTAGGTGCTTCTACAAGCGCAGTCAAAGCATTTGAAACGAATGACGCAATTGAAAACGGTGCGGGTGAAATCGATATGGTCATCAATATCGGAGCATTGCGGAGCGGCGACGATGAACTAGTCAAAAATGACATTGCGGCAGTTGTCGATTCGGCAAAAGGCAAAGCAATCGTAAAAGTGATCATTGAAACTTCATTGCTTACCGACCAAGAGAAAAGGAAAGCATGTGAACTTTCACGCGCTGCTGGCGCCGATTTTGTCAAGACATCTACAGGATTCTCTACTGGCGGGGCAACAGTTGAAGATGTGAAGCTAATGCGTGGAGTTGTAGGTCCTGAAATGGGCGTGAAAGCATCCGGAGGGGTTCGCAGCTTCGAGGATATGGAAAAAATGATTGAGGCAGGCGCGACAAGGATCGGCGCAAGTTCTGGTGTCCAAATCATGCAAGGGCTACAAGGCGATTCTGCATATTGATAGGCATCAGCCGTTGAGAAATTAAATTTTCCTATTTCGCAAAGATATTTTGAAAGTTTTTTATTGACCACTCGCGTATAGTACGTTATAATTTTTTAGTACAAGGAGTAACACCTTGTTTCGAAGTGTGCTCGGAGGGAGGGACAAGAGATATGACGAAAACTGTCGTTCGCAAAAATGAATCGCTTGAAGATGCTCTTCGCCGCTTCAAACGTACTGTATCAAAAAGTGGTACAATACAAGAGGTAAGAAAGCGTGAGTTCTACGAGAAACCAAGTGTCAGACGTAAAAAGAAATCTGAGGCTGCTCGTAAGCGTAAATTCTAATATCAGTCCATTTTAACTATCAAAAATAAGCATGTTATGAATGAAACCGGGAAATCCTTTTGGATTTTCCGGTTTTTGTACGATTGCCTACAAAAGGTGAAATTGTATCCTTCGAAGAATGAAACTTTTTAACAAGGCAATACGTAAAGAAGGTATAATGGTTATAAAGAAAGAGGTGAATGAACGAATGCGTAAAATGATTGGGAAGTTTCTCCTGTTCATTTTATTTCTGTCTGCGATTTCAATCCCTTTTGCAAATACAGAAGCAGCCGGCGAAAAAGTATACCATGTGAAGTTGAATAATGAAGTGGAAAAAGGGCTCCAAGCGTACTTGAAACGTTCTTTCAAGGAAGCGGAAGAAGCCGGAGCCAAAGCAATCATTCTTGAAATCAATACAGATGGGGGCTTTATCAACGCAGCGGGAGAAATCGGGAAACTGATGGATGAGACAAAGCCTGAAATTTTCGCTTATATTAATCACAAGGCACTCTCCGCCGGTGCTTACATTGCGCTTCATGCCGACAAGATCTACATGTCTCCGAACGGCAAGATTGGTGCAGCCCAAGCGGTAGATGAAGCGGGAAATGCCGTGGACGTTAAAGCACATAGTTTTTGGGTGGCCGAAATGATAAGTGCTGCCGAAACGCATGAGCGTAAGCCGGAGTATGCGGAAGCAATGGCAGAACCGTCTATTCATATGCCGAAATACCGTGCGGGAAAAGGCGAGTTATTGACCTTGACTGCTCGCGAAGCGGCAGAGCCGGAAGTTGGCTATAGTGATGGAACCGTTAAGTCCATCCAGGAAATCTTGCAATTGAATAGTTTGGAAAACGCGGAAATCGTTAAAACGAATGTGACGTTAACCGAAGGCGTAGCGCGGTTTGTCACACATCCGATTGTCGTTCCAATCCTGTTGTCCATTGCGGGTCTTGGCCTTGTTGTGGAGCTTTACTCCCCGGGCTTCGGCGTTCCGGGAACGATGGCGCTCTCGGCATTGCTGCTGTTCTTTTTCGGACATCTCATTGCTGGTCTAGCCGGATATGAAACATTGATTCTGTTCATTATCGGTTTAGGGCTCATAGTACTTGAATTTTTCATAGCGGGTGGGATAGCTGGCGTCCTTGGGGCGGTCGCTGTCGTTGTAAGTATCATTATGGCGGGTGGCAATCCGATGTTCATGGCGTATTCCGTCCTGATCGCGATTGCAGTGGCCGTCAGCGGGATGGTGATCATTATGAAGTTTTTCGGTAGGAAATTGCACTTGCTGAACAAAGTCGTCTTGATGGATTCGACGGACACGGAAAGCGGTTATGTGTCGAATGTCAATCGGGTCGAGCTTCTTGGCAAGAAGGCGATTACAATTACGCCTCTCCGTCCTTCGGGAACAATCGATATGGAAGGCGAGCGAATCGATGTCGTTTCACAAGGAAGCTATATCGATAGAGGAAAACATGTTATCATTGTAAAGGTCGAAGGATCCCGGATTGTTGTTCGGGAATTCGAAGAGAAGGGGGAAAATAAATAATGGATCTAATTGCTGGAGCTGGAGCTGGAGGTTTGGTTGTGACAGGTGGAATCGTTATCCTAGCGATTATCATATTGTCGGTATTTTTCACACTTGTGCCTGTAACACTATGGATTTCTGCACTGGCAGCGGGTGTGCGTGTAAGTATTTTCACGTTGATCGGTATGCGTCTTCGCCGGGTCATTCCGAGCAGAGTCGTCAATCCATTGATTAAGGCGCATAAAGCAGGATTGAGTGTTTCGATCAACCAGCTTGAAAGCCACTACTTGGCAGGCGGTAACGTTGACCGCGTTGTCAATGCATTGATTGCCGCACATCGTGCGAATATCGAATTATCATTCGAACGTGCCGCGGCGATTGACCTAGCAGGCCGTGACGTTCTTGAAGCTGTTCAAATGTCCGTAAACCCGAAAGTCATTGAAACGCCATTTATCGCTGGTGTGGCGATGAACGGTATCGAAGTGAAGGCGAAAGCTCGGATTACTGTACGTGCAAACATCGACCGCCTTGTCGGTGGTGCAGGTGAAGAAACAGTTGTTGCACGTGTCGGGGAAGGTATCGTATCCACAATTGGTTCTTCTGTTGACCATGCAAAAGTATTGGAAAATCCAGATTTGATTTCCCAGACGGTCTTGGCAAAAGGTCTTGACTCAGGGACAGCTTTCGAAATTTTGTCCATCGACATCGCGGACGTTGATATCGGTAAAAATATCGGTGCGGAACTTCAAACTGAACAAGCGATGGCTGATAAGAATATTGCACAGGCGAAAGCGGAAGAACGCCGTGCGATGGCTGTAGCGAATGAACAGGAAATGAAGGCTAAAGTCCAAGAGATGCGTGCGAAAGTGGTCGGAGCAGAGGCGGAAGTTCCTCTTGCGATGGCGGAAGCGCTTCGAACTGGAAACATTGGCATTATGGATTATATGAACTACAAAAATATCCAGGCTGACACGGGAATGCGTGATTCCATCAGTAAAATCGGTGTGGATCAGCAAAAACCGGACACAACGAAAGAGTGACGTTTGAGCGTATAATTCCCGGAAAGGGGATGCACAGATGGAGACTTTGATAATAGCAATCGCCATGGGACTTATCAGTATGTTCTTTAGAGGGAAAAAGTCTGATGAGCCCCAGAAGAAGACACAACCTAAACAGTCCCCTGGACAATCGCAATGGCCATCCTCACAACCGGAAACACATGACCCATTGCGGAAGTTGAAGGAAATGTCACGGGAGATGTATAAAGAAGTTCAACGGGAGTTTCAGATGGAGATTGATGAACCGCCAAGCAGACAGAGTGAGCCGGCAGTTATGCCAAAAAAGGTTGCTATCCAAGAGAAACCTAAGGAAGTTCCAATGTCTTTTCAACGAAAAGAGCGGGAGAAGAAGTCTTCGACAAACCACAGTGGCAGGCTTTCCACACATCAAGGCAATCCAGTGTGGGAAAAACCTATTGAACAACACCCTATGATTCCTCAAAACGAACAGGACCTGATCAAAGGCATCATTTTCTCTGAAATTTTGGGTCCGCCCAAATCAAAACAATAATCATTGACCCCCTATCCAAATCATAGGCTTGGATAGGGGGTTTTATCTTGAAAAAATTATTTAAAATGAACTCAGCTGTAACGATTGAAGAATTTGTTTCGGTCAGGATCACAGGCCCTTATTCCTTATTGAAACTGGGACCTGATTATGCAGTGATCCGGAGTGGGGACCATGTCATTGAAGCTGCTGGGGATGATCTAATCGTTGAAACATTATCGGAAGAGGTGGCGATATTCTCATTTGAAACATTAAAACATGTGAATATCAAAGAATTGAAAAATGGACAGGGTGCCTATGATTCATAAACGATATATCGTCGTCCTCACCGGCAAAACGGATCCGGCCAGATTCCTTTCATTCCTTGCAAGTTCCGGCGTGAAGGTTTCGGGAGTAATGGAATCCGGAAAAGGAATCCGGTTTCGCACCGATAAAAAAGGTATTCAAGTTATAAGGAAACATAGGCGCCGCTATAAATTGAAGGTGGCTATTAAACCTGCGGATGAAGGGACAGTGGAGAAAAGGGTATTCAGCTCTTTCCGTTTTCTTATTGCATGTATCATTCCGCTCATTGCATCTTTATTTCTTTGGAAAATCGAAATTGAGACCGATGTTCCTGAAGTTGCGGAACGGATTGGCAACAAATTGGAGGAAACGTCGATCACCATGTTCCGCCCACTTCACTTAATTCCTGACGAGGGAGAAATCCGAAGGGCGCTTATGGTGGAGGACCCCTCCCTCTCATGGGTTCGATTTAAAAAATCCGGAAGCACATTGACGGTCATTCCGATGCTCTCTCCGAAATTGAATGACAGTGTTGAAAAAATAGGTCCGCCATCCGATCTCGTCGCCCGTACAGGCGGAGTCATTACCGGTTTCCGACTGAGCAGAGGGGAGAGGGTTGCCCGGGTACACCAGACCGTGAAAAAGGGGGATTTATTGGCGACGGGCATATTGGAACAAGGGGATAAAACAGCGGTCGTAGGAGCTGAAGGCTCAGTTTATGCTGATTTCTGGATGGAGTATTCGTTCAAAATCCCTAAAACCGTTGATTACCAACTGCTCGGGGAGGAGAATGTCATCATTCATTGGAGATCCCCGATTGCATGGAAGAAAAGCGGGAGACCAACGCTGCAGTCGTTCATGAGGACGGAAAGATTCCGCGAAGACCGGATCGATCAATTCGAGTTGACGGAAGGCATGGAGGAAGAAGTCATCATCCCATTGTTGAAATACAAAATTTTAACGGAAACCCAATCCGATCTCATTATAAAAGATGAAAACATTTTACACTTGACGTTTGGAAATGATACAGTTGAGGGGACTATATTATTTTTAATGAATGAGAATATAGCGATAAAAAGACCGTTATCCCAAGGAGACTGAAACTATTGAGCGAACAACTGATTCAACTTCATATCGAGGAGCCGAATGAGGCTGTAATGCTTTTAGGCATTTCCGATCAAAATATGAAATTGATTGAAGAGTCCATGAATATTTCCATCCTTACCCGTGGTGAAACAATTTCACTGGCTGGAGAGGAACAGGATATCATTGCAGGGAAATTTCTCCTTGAACAATTATTGAAAGTGATCCGTAAAGGCATCAATATCAATTTACGGGATATTTCCACAGCGATTGAAATGGTGAAAAACGGTACGATTGAATATTTCGCGGAGCTTTATGATGAGGAAATTGCAAGGACTGCAAAAGGGAAGGCGATCCGTGCCAAGACAATCGGCCAGCGGGAATATATCCATGCCATCCGGAAAAATGATCTCGTCTTTTGCATCGGTCCTGCCGGTACAGGGAAGACGTACCTCGCAGTCGTCCTTGCGGTGCAAGCGATGAAGACAGGGTCCGTCAAAAGGATCATTTTAACAAGGCCTGCCGTCGAAGCGGGTGAAAGCCTCGGTTTCCTGCCCGGCGACTTGAAAGAGAAGGTGGATCCTTATTTACGTCCTCTCTATGACGCCCTGCACGACGTTTTAGGGGCGGAGCATACAGAGCGGCTCATAGAGCGCGGAGTGATTGAAATCGCTCCCCTGGCGTATATGAGGGGCCGTACGCTTGATGATGCATTCGTCATCCTTGATGAAGCTCAGAATACGACGAAAGCACAAATGAAAATGTTTTTGACACGACTCGGATTCGGCTCCAAAATGGTGATTACAGGCGATAAGACACAAATCGATTTGCCGCGGGGCGTAGAGTCAGGGTTGAACGCCTCCGAAGCGATATTGAGAAAGGTTCCTGAAATCCATTTTCAATATTTGGAGCAGGGTGACGTGGTCCGACATCCGATTGTCGCAAAAATCATTGAAGCATATGAAAGTGAGCAGTCATCCTAAAATGACTGCTCTTTCATCATTTCAAAACGGGTGAACAGAGAGATAGGGGGGATTGTTTGTGTTCGCACCCATCATTAAAGTATTCAAATCCTTGAAATTCAAGTACTTATTATTGTTCGTAATTGCAGTGGCAGCTATTGCATTATTTTCCCTCATGTATGGAAATGTTAAGCAGGAGACGTATGAGCTCCATGAATTCAAAATATCTCCGAAGACAATCCGCTCGTTGAAAACTGTCGAGGACACCGTGAAAACGGAGCAGGAAAAACGGAGAATCGAAGCCGAAGTGACCCCGTTTTACCAGTTTAATGAGGATATCGCGAAAAATAGGGCAGCCATTGCCATTAACTTATTCAATTTCATCATCGAAGAAAAACAGGGAAATGTTCCAGACACAGAAGATCCGGATAAAAAAGTGAAAACACGATCAGAACAGATCAAGGAAATCAGGGAGAAGTTTCTGAAGCTGGAAGAAGAGGAGCCTGGCCTTCGACTGACCGATGAAGCGATTTCAAGTTTGTTGACAAGGGATGTATCAGTTCTTCGCAAGATGCAGACTGAGTTTTCCGGTATTATCGTCGAAGAATTATCGAAGCCTGTACGCAGCGGTGATCTTTCCACAGTCCGCTACGAGGTGGAAAGGAAGCTCCGAATATCCGAAGCGATTCCCCCTGCGGAATTGCAGACGCTCATCACTCTCGGCAGATCACTGGTCGTTGAAACGGAAACAATCAATAAAGGACTGACCGACAAAAGGATTGAAGAAGAAAAAAATGCTGTTGAACCTACAAGGATCCTTCAAGGACAAGTCATAGTGCGTGAAGGTCAATTCATCGATTCCGAGATCTACAGACAGTTGGAATTGACAGGTCTTTTAACGAATCAGTCTTCCACCAAGCCGATGGCGGGTCTCATCCTGTTTGTAGTTTTTGTGTCAGCCATCGTCTATATGCATTTTGTGACATGGCAGGAAGACAATAATAAGAAAAAGAAGTCACTGCTGATCATCTATTCAATCTTTTTCATTCTCGTAATCACAATGAAGCTCCTCAGTTTGATTGATAAAGAGTTTGATGTGCAGGTGGCATTCCTGTTTCCGACGGCACTGGCGCCGCTTCTCGTAAAACTATTGACTAATGAACGGCTTGCCTTCATGATGACGATCATTACAGCATCGACGGCTGGAATTATGCTTCAGGAAGGGTTTGCCGCCATCATGCAGATGGAAATCGCCCTTTATATTCTGTTCAGTGGAATCATCAGTATTTATGTATTAGGGAATAACGGGAGAAGATCGAATATTTTGAGGACGAGCCTCGTTGTGGCAGCATCTAATATTCTTTTTATAGGTTTCTATTTGCTGATGACCCAGTCTTCGTACGAGCTTTCCGAATTGGTGTTTTACTTGATAGCCGCTGTTGCTTCGGGGATCGTATCGGGAGCCTTGACGATCGGGCTGATGCCTTTTTTCGAATCCGCCTTTGGGCTGCTTTCGGATATGAGGCTGATCGAATTATCAAATCCGAATCACCCGTTATTGAAAAAAGTGCTTACAGAAACTCCAGGTACATATCATCATAGTGTCATGGTTGCAAATTTGGCTGATGCAGCATGTGAATCCGTAGGGGCGGATGGATTGCTAGCAAGGGTAGGCAGCTATTATCATGATATCGGGAAGACGATACGGCCAGGATTTTTCATCGAAAATCAACACGGCACAGTGAATCCGCATGATGAATTGCCACCGGAAAAAAGCCGTGATATCATTATTGCCCATGCAAATGACGGAGCCGACCTGCTTGCCAAGCATAAAATGCCGATTGAAATCATCGATATTGCAAGACAGCATCATGGAACAAGCTTTTTAAAGTTTTTCTTTGTAAAGGCGAAGGAAATGGGACAGGATGTAGTTGAAGACGATTTCCGCTATCCCGGGCCAAAACCGCAGACGAAGGAAATTGCAATCATTTCGATTGCGGACAGTGTTGAAGCCGCAGTACGTTCATTGAAGGAACCAACTCCGGATAGAATTGCTAAATTGGTAAAATCGATCATCACTTCAAAATTGAATGATGGACAATTCGATGAATGCGATTTGTCGATGAAGGAACTGAAAACGATCGAAAATGTCATTTGCGAAACGTTAAACGGCATTTTCCATAGCCGGATCGAATATCCGGACTGATCAGAAGGAAGGCGAAAAGATGCTTGATATTTACTTTAATGACGAAACGGGAAAAGTGACTGAAGACATTACACAACTTATAGAAGATGTCTTGAATCATGCCGCTGGAATGGAGGAGCTTTCGGATCATCCCGAAGTGTCCGTCACTTTTATGACAGACGAGGAAATCAGGAGAATAAATGCCGAATACAGAGGGAAGGACCAGGCGACCGATGTCATTTCCTTCGCGCTCGAGGAGATGACGGAAGGGGAAGTCGCCATTGTCCCGGAAGAGGGAATGCCAATTGTCCTCGGGGATATTCTGATTTCAATTGAGACGGCGGCACGGCAAGCAGCTGAATATGGCCATGATGAAAAGAGGGAAATCGGATTCCTGGCATTGCATGGATTCCTACATCTTCTTGGATACGATCATATGACAGAGGAAGACGAAAAGAAGATGTTTGGAAGGCAAAAGGAAATCTTAGCTTCTTTCGGCCTGGAAAGGTAAGCTGCAATGCATCCTTTCTTAAAATCTTTCCATTATGCCTTAAAGGGGATAAGGCATGGCCTGCTTACTGAACGGAATTTTAGATTCCATGCCTTTGCAATAGTCGTTGTCTCAATTTCAGGCATTTTAACGGGTCTCAATGCGGTTGAATGGAGTATTATTTTCATCCTCTTCGGTGGGATGACCGCTTTGGAATTGATCAATACTGCGATTGAAAAGACCATCGACCTTGTAACAAAAGAGATGCATCCTCTTGCAGGACAGGCAAAGGATCTGGCAGCTGGGGCTGTCTTGATGTTCGCATTTTTCGCCGCAATCATTGGAATGATCATCTTCATTCCGAAATGGTTCTAATAAAAAATTATGTAGAGGTGTAATTATGGATAAAGTGAAATTGATGGAAGAAGCACAAATAGCACGTGAAAAGGCATATGTTCCATATTCAAAATTCAAAGTCGGAGCTGCATTGCTGACTACTGATGGCCAAGTAATACATGGCTGCAATATCGAGAATTCAGGATATAGCATGACGAATTGTGCAGAAAGAACGGCATTCTTTAAAGCAATTTCAGAAGGAATTACCGAGTTCAAAGCATTGGCGGTAACGGGCGATACGGAAGGCCCGATATCACCATGCGGCGCATGCAGACAGGTGATGGCTGAATTTTGTGATTCGGACATGCCGGTCTATTTGACGAATTTGAACGGCAACGTGCAAGAGACGACTGTAGGAGAGTTGTTGCCGGGGGCGTTCTCCAAGGAGGATCTTGATTATGCAGAAGGACAGCAATAATTTTAAATCCGGCTTCATTTCCATCATCGGCCGCCCGAATGTCGGCAAATCCACATTTTTAAATCGGGTTGTCGGTCAGAAAATCGCCATCATGAGTGACAAGCCGCAAACGACGAGGAATAAAGTGCAAGGCGTCGTTACGACAGAAAACTCTCAACTCGTTTTCATCGACACTCCGGGAATTCATAAGCCGAAGCATAAGCTTGGGGATTTCATGGTGAAATCAGCACGTAATACGTTAAAAGAAGTCGATGTCATCATGTTCATGGTGAATGCGAATGAACCGATCGGCGGTGGAGACAGATTCATTATCGATTTATTGCAAAACACGGAGACGCCTGTCTTTCTTGTCATCAATAAAATCGACCTTGTCCATCCCGACGATCTGTTGACGATCATCACTTCATATACGGAGGAGTATGACTTCGCAGAAATCGTTCCGTTGTCCGCTTTGAACGGAAATAATGTCGAAAGGTTAATGGAAACATTGACGGACTACTTGCCGGAAGGACCGAAATATTATCCGGACGACCAAGTGACAGACCATCCTGAGCGTTTCATCATTTCTGAATTTATTCGCGAAAAAGTTTTGCACTTGACCCGGGAAGAAATCCCGCATTCCGTCGCTGTTGTCATCGAAAAGATCGAAAGGGATGAAAGCCGCGGACTTGTTGATGTGGCTGCTACCATTGTTGTCGATCGCGATTCCCAAAAAGGGATTGTCATCGGCAAGAAAGGTGCCCTATTGAAGGAAATCGGAACAAAAGCAAGGCATGATATCGAAATGCTTTTAGGGTCAAAAGTGTATTTGGAATTATGGGTGAAAGTACAGAAGGATTGGCGCAATAAACCAGGCCAACTCCGGGAATTCGGATTCCGCGAAGACGAATATTGATTAGGAGTGGTGTCCTTGCTGAATAAATGGGAAGGAATCATCCTGAAGAGTATGCCATACGGCGAATCGAACAAGATTGTCACTCTCTATACGCGAGAGGCGGGGAAAATGACTGCAATGGCGAGGGGTGCAAAAAAACCGGCCAGCCGTTTAGCCGCCGTGACGCAGACATTCACATATGGCTACTACCTCCTAAGATCTGGACGTGGAATGGGGACGCTTGAACAGGGGGAGCCGATCGATTCGATGCGGCATATCCGCGAGGACCTTGAAGCGACGGCTTATGCCAGTTACATAGTGGAGCTGATCGACCGATTGACGGAAGACCATGGACAAGGACCGAATGTCTTCGGTTTACTTTATGAAGCATTGCACGCAATCAACGAGCAATACGATCCTGAAGCGATCGCTTTGTTCGTGGAATGGAAGATGCTTCCTGTGGCGGGAGTCCATCCCGTCCTGCATCAATGTGCGAACTGCGGAGCGACCGAGGGGGAATTCGCATTCTCGTTTCAGGAAATCGGATTCCTTTGCCATCGCTGCTTCCAAATCGACCCTTATCTTGTGAGGATCACACCGACCCAACTGAGGCTGATCCGCACCTTCTTCACAGTTCCAATCCAACAGGTAGGTTCGTTGAATTTAAAAAAGCCGACTAAACAATTCATGAAAAAGATCGTACGAACTATTTATGACGAACAGGTGGGAGTCCGATTGAAGTCCCGGTCATTCCTAGACCAGCTGGAGCGGACTCCCGAATTGTTGCCGCAAAAAGAAAAACCGGAGGAACAAGGCGAATGACCTTTCCTCCGGATTTTTATATTAAAATATGAGATGTTTTTCGATATAGTCTTTAACATCCGCAATCGGCATACGGACTTGTTCCATCGAATCACGGTGCCTTACAGTCACTTGGCGATCCTCTTCAGAATCGAAATCATATGTGATACAGAATGGCGTTCCGATTTCATCTTGTCTACGGTAACGTCTTCCGATCGATTGGGAATCGTCGTACTGAGTCGCGAAATGCTTACGCAGCTCTGCATATACTTCATCCGCGCCTTCTGAAAGCTTCTTGGATAATGGAAGGACCGCCGCCTTGATTGGAGCTAGGGCAGGGTGGAAGCGCATAACAGTACGCTTGTCATCTCCCTCGAGCTCTTCTTCGTCAAATGCATCACAAAGGAATGCCAATGTTACACGATCGGCTCCGACAGACGGCTCGATGCAATAAGGGATGTATTTTTCATTCGTTACTGGGTCTTGATAATGGAAGTCTTCGCCTGAATGCTCCATATGACGGGATAAATCGAAATCTGTACGGTTCGCGATGCCCCATAGCTCACCCCATCCGAATGGGAATTTGTATTCGATATCTACAGTTCCTTTCGAGTAATGGGAAAGCTCTTCTTCATTATGTTCGCGCAAGCGGATGTTTCCGACTGTCAAACCGAGGTCCAATAGCCATTTCTCGGAGAAGTCTCTCCAATACTCATACCATTTCATGTCTTCGCCAGGCTTGCAGAAGAATTCCAATTCCATTTGTTCGAATTCGCGAGTACGGAACGTGAAGTTTCCTGGTGTGATTTCATTACGGAAGCTCTTACCGATCTGTGCAATTCCGAATGGCATCTTTTTACGCATGGAACGTTGAACATTTTTAAAGTTGACGAAAATCCCTTGTGCCGTTTCTGGACGTAAAAAGATTTCGTTAGCTGATGAATCCGTTACACCTTGTGAAGTTTTGAACATCAAGTTGAACTGACGGATTCCTGTGTAATCCATTGCACCACAATTCGGGCAGACAATATTATGTTCTTTAATAAGCTCTTCCATCTTTTCGAATGGCATGCCGTCTACGACAAGCTCAATGCCTTTTTCATCCAATGCATCTTCGATCAGCTTATCCGCACGATGGCGCGTTTTACATTTCTTACAATCGATCATCGGGTCGTTGAAATTTCCGATATGACCGGAAGCTTCCCATACTTTAGGGTTCATGAGGATCGCTGCATCTAGTCCTTCGTTATAAGGGGACTCCTGCACGAATTTCTGCCACCAAGCTTTTTTGATATTGTTTTTAAGCGCGATGCCGAGGGGACCATAATCCCAAGTGTTCGCCAAGCCGCCGTATATTTCCGATCCGGGAAATACAAACCCTCTCTGCTTCGATAAATTGACAATCTGTTCCATTGAATACATGAAAATCCCTCCAATTAAAATAAGCACCCATCCCCGGACATGAAGTCCGAGGACGAGTGCATAATGACCCGCGGTTCCACCTCGATTGGCCGCCAAAGCGACCCTCTTGAAGAAAAATAGCTCCAGGCTGCCGTTTCATGCCAATACGGGCTTTCACTATCCCCGTTCGCTCAAGGTGGCATTACTTATTGACCTATCTCCGCCTATTGAATTCAGTATTAGTGTAGCACGCTTCCTCAATCTCTGCAATCCATATCGTTGCTCACGGTTTAGATTGATTGTATTTATCATTTTTATAATGTAATCCAAGCCAAGTTGATTTCCGTTCCGAGCGGACGCTTTCCGGGGGGCGGGCGGTGAGCCTCCTCGTTCGCTTCGCTCCTGCGGGGTCTCACCTGTCCCGCTAATCCCCCAGGAGTCGCCGCTCTGCACTCCAATCAACAGAAATGTCACTAAATATGGGTTCGCTTGACTGAGAGAAAACATTAAAAATCAACCAATATAGGGACATAACCCGCATATGATTTGAGGTACAACACCTTTAGGGATTACGATGAACTGAAACGATTAGAGGTATTGGTTCGTCTAACTTGAATAGTAACCAAGAATACGATGGAGGTTAAAGTATATGAATAAAATTATCCTACTCGTTTTATCATTGTCTTTTATGTCATTTACTCTTTGGGGGTGCCAAGAAAAGGACATTGCTTCAAATGCAAATAATGATACTACTGAACAGGATTCAGAAGAACAAGGTCTGACAGAACAACAAGCGAAAGAAAATGATTTGTTAATACTTGATGCAGAAATTAATAGGGTCAGTATTTCAAAATCAAAAGGTAATAGTGCAACCGTTTTTGAAGATGATTTTTCTATTGAAGTATTGAAAAGCGTATTTTCAAGTGCTGTAAAAGAAGGTGGAATAGTAAATATGGCTAATCCTGAGTTTTATGCGGATATTGTCTATGAAAATAAAGACAAACAAAGTTTTCATCTATGGTTGGGTGGGAAGTTTGAAGAAAGCGCCTTAATGAAAACTGATGATACGCATACTATTTACATTCTTCCAGAAGAATCAACTAACAAGATAATCGACTTAATGGAATAATACTAGAACGAGATCTCGAATTTGGGACATTCTAATTGATTGGAGTGTAGATTGGCGACTCCTGCGAACGCCGTTACGAAGAACGGCGTTTGCAGCACAAGCGTAGCGTTGCGAGTAATGTTTTTTGCGACCCTAAAGGAGCAGAATATTGCAGGCTGCCTTAATTTCTGCAAAGAACGCAGAAATACGGCAAATCGAACCCTTCGCTGTTCGATCGGAAAGCGTCCAATCGAAACGGAAATCAATGGTGTTAGTAGCAAGATTGATCTTTTACAATCCACCCACAAACAAACTATTATGACGGTAACGAAGCTGTCGGGTTAGGAATTATGGATGGAAAATGCTATACTAAGCAAGGATATATTATCGAACGATTAGGGCGGTGATTCATATGGAATTGAATAAGCGCCAGACTGAAATCCTTGAAATTGTCAAAATGGATGGTCCGATAACTGGTGAACAGATTGCTGAAAGGCTAAGCCTCGCAAGAGCCACCATTAGACCCGACTTGGCAATTCTGACAATGGCAGGCTATCTGGATGCAAGACCGCGTGTCGGCTACTTCTATTCAGGGAAAAAACCGACCCAATCTGTTGCTGACGGCATGATTGGCATGAAGGTCGGTGATTTTCAATCCATACCTGTAGTTGTCAATGAAAATGTGACTGTCTATGACGCTATCTGTCAAATGTTTCTAGACGACGTTGGTACGTTGTTTGTAGTTGATAAATCCTCATATCTGTCAGGCGTTCTATCACGCAAAGATCTATTGCGTACGAGTCTTGGCAAAAGCGAACTGGATAAAATGCCGGTACATGTCATTATGACAAGGATGCCGAATATTACATATTGCAAGAAGCAGGATTCCCTTATTCAAGCGGCAAAGAAAATGATCGAGCAACAAATCGATTCGCTGCCTGTCGTTACAATCAAAGAAGAAGGACTGGAAGTTGTGGGAAGAATCACAAAGACGAATATTACCCGCGCATTCCTTTCGCTTGCTGAAGACCATGAATTATAAGCGGTTGCCTTTTGAGCAAAATGAAAGAGGAGTGATACAATGAGAAAGTTGACATTGTTCATCGTTTCCGATTCTGTCGGCGAGACAGCGGATTTAGTTGCCAAGGCAGCGGCGAGCCAATTCAGGCACGATCTTGAAACAGTTTCGACAAAGCGGTTTTCACACGTCGAGGATGAATCGCAGTTGCGTGAAATCGCATACTTGGCAAAACAGCAAAATGCAATTATCATTTATACACTTGTAAAAAGCTGCATGCGAAGGAAGCTGAAAGAGGAATGCCAGAGCAATGGGTTGCAATGTATTGACCTGCTAGGTCCAATCGTGAAGGAAATCGGCATGACCCTCGAGGAAAAGCCTTTTGAGGAACCGGGTCTCGTTCGCCAGTTGGATGATGACTACTTTAAAAAAATCGAAGCGATTGAATTTGCAGTGAAGTATGATGACGGCCGAGATCCCCGGGGCGTCCTGAAAGCGGACATCGTTTTAGTGGGCGTATCGCGCACATCGAAAACGCCATTATCCCAATATCTTGCACATCGCCGTTATAAGGTTGCCAATGTGCCGCTAGTACCCGAAGTCGATCCACCGGAGGAGTTATTTAAAATCGATCCAAAAAAATGCTTCGGCCTGGTCATTTCTCCAAGCGTGCTCAATTCGATAAGAAAAGAAAGATTGATAGCACTTGGCTTGAAGGATGACGCGAATTATGCGAGAATCGAACGTATCCAACAGGAGTTGGAACACTTTGAGAAGGTTGTTTCAAAAATCGGCTGTACTGTAATCGACGTATCGAACAGAGCTGTTGAAGAAACAGCCAACCTGATTTTAAGTGAAGTTTCCAATCGAAATTCATAATTGAAACAATAAGAAGGACCACCCAGTGAAAAATGGTTGGTTCTTCTTTTGCGGATTGTGTACAATAGTATATTGTCACACTACGATTATCGTATTTTAGAAAAATATGATTGGAACATGAATTTATTTTGTCGAATAAGAAGGATTTATGAATACTGTCTCGAATCAAGTATGTGAGAAGAGAATGGTGATAGGATGACTAAAATTCCAGAAGAGACAATCGAGGAGATCCGGTCCAAAACGGATATCGTCGATCTGGTCGGCGAATATGTCCAATTGACGAAACGAGGCAGGAACTGGTTTGGATTATGTCCATTCCACGGGGAGAATACCCCTTCTTTTTCCGTTTCAGAGGAAAAGCAAATATTCCATTGCTTTGGTTGCGGTGCTGGCGGAAACGCCATTACCTTTGTCATGGATATTGAAAATAGTCCTTTTACAGAAGCTATCTCCAAGCTGGCCGCGCGGGCGGGCATTGAACTGGAAGTCTCCTTCCACGAGGCTTCCAAAGGCGGAAAATCGAATGAATTCCAGCAAATGATCGAGGCTCATACGCTCGCTGCCAACTTTTATAGTCATTTATTACTGAATACAGTGGAGGGTGAAAAAGCATTACATTATTTGGAGCAAAGAGGGTTTTCCCGTGAACATATCGAAAAGTATGGTATAGGGTGGTCGCTTGACGACCGAGAAGTGCTGACCCAATTGCTGATGCGCAAGAAGTTTGATATGAAGGAGATGGAGCTTGCCGGTCTTTGTATAATGAAAAATGATGGAACTGGGTATTTCGATAGGTTTCGAGGACGTATTATGTTTCCATTACATGACGATAATGGAAATGTCGTCGCTTTCTCGGGAAGGACATTATCCGAATCGAAAGAGGAAGCCAAATACTTGAATAGCCCAGAAACGCCAATTTTTGAGAAGAGCCGTTTGCTCTATAATTTTCACAACGCACGTCTTAATGTTCGTAAAACGGGTAAAGTAATACTGTTCGAGGGTTTTATGGACACAATTGCCGCGGAAAGAGCGGGAATCATGAATAGTGTTGCAGTTATGGGTACATCCTTGTCTGACATCCATCTGAACAAAATGAAAAGGATTGCCAATCAGCTGATCATTTGCTGTGATGGCGACAATGCAGGATGGGATGCAGCGAAACGGTTTGCTGTCCTTTCCAATCAAAAAGGGTTGGATGCGAAAATTGCCCTGTTACCGGGTAAAATGGACCCCGATGAATATATTTCCACATTTGGCGGGGATTCATTCGCTGAAAAAGTGATCGGCAACCCACACTCGTATATGTCATTCATAATGGCTTATTATAAAAGATCTAAAAATCTTTCCCATGAAAACGATGTGTTGCAATATATACACGAAGTGTTGGAGGAACTTGCCTCGAAAGTCTCGCCGGTTGAACGTGATTTGATGATCAGGCAGCTGACGGCGGAAACGGGAGTATCCTCGAACGCACTCAACGAACAGTTGATGAAAAAGGTCGGTAAGCTGGCAAAGCAGGAAAAGACACAGCAACCGGAAGGACAAGCTGTTCCAATGACAGTGTCCAACCGGAAGCTGTCTGGTAGCGACCGTGCCGAAAGGCTTCTGCTTTGCCATCTGTTAAACGACGGAAATTTATTCGACAGAATTCGGGATGACCATCAGGACCTTTTCTTCCGGGAGGAATATGCTGCGATTTTCATAAAGCTAGCTGGATTTTATGAAAAGTACAGCACGCCCGATTTCCACAGATTCGCTGAGTCTCTGGACGATCGGGAGCTTCGGAAGGTTGTTATGGACGCCGCAATGCTTGAGAGGGACCCCGAATTTGCTGAACAAGAAATAAATGATTGCATTCATCATCTTAACAGGCAGCGGATCCATAGACGTATCGATGAGATGATGCATGAATCCAAAGAAGCGGAAAAGATGAATGATCATACCCGGGCACTGGAGCTGGCCAGGGAAATCATACAGCTCCGGAAATCATTATCGGCGATGTAGGCCGTATTCCGGTGAATTAAGGAGGAACGGGTATTATGACTAAAGAGCAGTCTGGAGAAATGGAGCACGAAATGACATTAGATGAAGTGAAAGCAAGTTTATTGGAAGCTGGGAAAAAAGCTGGGGAATTGACCCTTGAAGAAGTGACGGAGAAATTATCCGTCTTTGAAATGGAGCCTGAGCAGTTTGAAGAGTTTCTCGATCAGATCGAAGCTGCAGGCATTGAAATGGAACGTAAAGATGAAGAGGAAGCGAATGCCAAGGACGAAGAACAATTCGACTTGAATGATCTAAGTGTCCCCCCGGGCGTTAAAATCAATGACCCAGTTCGTATGTATTTGAAAGAAATCGGCCGTGTCGACTTGTTGACCGGAGACGAAGAAGTCAAACTGGCAATTGGCATTAAAGAAGGCGTGGAAGCGGAAGAAAAGCTTGCTGAAATGAAAAAACCGGATCCGGCTCTTGTGGAGCTCGTCGAGAAAGGCGAAAATGCTAAGAAGAAGCTCGCGGAAGCCAACCTCCGCCTTGTTGTCAGCATTGCGAAAAGGTATGTCGGCCGTGGCATGCTCTTCCTAGATTTGATTCAGGAAGGAAATATGGGCCTTATCAAAGCGGTTGAGAAGTTCGACCATACGAAAGGCTTCAAATTCAGTACGTATGCGACTTGGTGGATCCGTCAGGCGATTACAAGAGCAATAGCGGATCAGGCTCGTACAATCCGTATCCCGGTCCATATGGTCGAGACGATCAATAAACTGATTCGCGTTCAGCGTCAATTGCTCCAAGATCTCGGTCGTGAACCATCTCCTGAAGAAATCGGGGAAGAAATGGATTTGACCGCGGAGAAAGTGCGCGAAATCCTGAAAATCGCCCAAGAGCCGGTTTCGCTTGAAACGCCGATTGGGGAAGAGGACGATTCGCACTTAGGGGATTTCATTGAAGACTCGGAAGCGCAATCACCATCAGACCATGCTGCCTATGAATTATTGAAAGAACAGTTGGAAGACGTTTTGGACACGCTGACGGACCGCGAAGAGAATGTTTTGCGTCTGCGTTTCGGTTTGGATGACGGCAGAACGAGAACTTTGGAAGAAGTCGGGAAAGTCTTCGGTGTGACCCGTGAGCGGATTCGTCAAATTGAGGCGAAGGCTTTACGGAAGCTTAGACACCCGTCCCGAAGCAAAAGACTGAAGGACTTTTTGGAATGATCACCCGCATCGGCATACATTATGCCGATGCCTTTTAAGTTTGTACGAAATGATGACTAGGGGCGAAGCGAGATGAATGCTCAGCGTAAAAAGATCATTATGGCTGAAATTAATTATTGGAAACAAAATAAATTGCTGCCCGAGCATTACTGTAATTTTCTTATCACGCTTTATTCGCAAGGCGATCTTGAACAGGAAATTAGTGCAACGGATGCAGTTCTGTCGAAAGAAAAAAAGAAGATTAACACTCGCGTTATCTTTATTCAGTTTCTATACATACTTATCGCTTTCGCGGTGCTCGGCATGTCCCTGAAATTATGGACATTTTTTTTCACCGGGAAAATGATGCTGTTAGTCGGGCTATTAATAATGAACTGTTTATTATGGCTTTTAGCCGGAAGACTATTAAAATTGCTTTACTTTACAATTTCAGGAGCCGCAGGGTTAGTTTTGATTGTCATCTTCATAATGAGGACAGTAATCTAGCATCCTTCGAAAGAATGATTGTGACAATACCGACTTTTTCGGTATAATTGAAATGTAAGCGTTCACAACAAAGGGGATGAAGAAAATGAATTTTGACTTGACGGATGAGCAACAGATGATTAGAAAGATGATGAGGGAGTTTTCCGATGAAGTCGTTGCACCGGGTGCAATTGAAAGGGACCGGACAAAGCAATTTCCAATCGAAATCTTCAAGCAGTTGGCCGAAATGGGAATGATGGGGCTGCCGTTCCCGGAAGAGTATGGCGGGGCGGGAGCGGATACGACAAGCTTTGCTATTGTAACAGAAGAGTTGAGCCGTGGGTGTGCATCCACAGGTATTACATATTCCGCACACATTTCATTAGGCGGAGCGCCGCTGAATCTTTTTGGAACAGAAGAGCAAAAGAAGAAATACTTGACACCGATTTCTACAGGGGAAACATTTGGGGCGTTTGGGCTCACCGAACCGAATGCGGGGTCTGACGCTGGGGGAACGCAGACGACCGCGAGAGAAGAAGGCGATGATTTCGTCATAAATGGATCGAAAGTATATATAACTAATGCAAGTTATGCTAAACATTTAGCCCTTACAGCTATTACTGGAAATGAAAATGGCAAGAAGGAGATCAGTGCCATCATCGTGCCGACTGATGCGGAAGGATTCAAGGTTATCGACAATTATGAAAAAATGGGCTTGAATGCGTCCAACACGACCGAATTGGTGCTCGACAATGTCAGAGTTCCGAAAGAGAACCTGCTTGGCAAGCGCGGAGATGGCTTTAAACAGTTTCTCGTCACGTTGGACGGGGGCAGGATCGGCATCGGTGCAATGGCGGTAGGGATTGCCCAGGCTGCTTTTGACAGGGCGTTGAAGTATTCTAAGGAGAGGAAGCAGTTCGGCAAGACGTTATCCGAATTCCAAATTACACAATTCAAGCTAGCCGATATGGCCATGAAGATTGAGTTGGCAAGAAATATGGTATACAAGGCGGCATGGTTGAAAGACCAAGGGCGTCCGTTCACGAAAGAAGCCGCTATGTGCAAGCTGTATGCTTCCGAAATTGCGATGGAAGTTGCGGACCAAGCGATTCAAATTCATGGAGGCTATGGTTATATGAAAGAATATGAAGTCGAGCGCTATATGAGGGATGCGAAATTGTGTGAAATAGGCGAAGGAACATCCGAAGTGCAACGGATGGTTATTGCAAGGCAAATCGGTTGCCACTAAGAAAATTTGTCCAAATTGTCACAAACGGTGAAATGTCTAGGGATAACTCTTTCAGTTTTCATCTGGATACAGTACAATATGAGATGTGCACTGTATACTTTTACAGAATAATTCCTGGTGAAGGAGGGTAATTCGATGAAAAACAATCCTGTTGTGCCTTATATCCTGATTTTCGCGCTAGGATTAGGACTTATTTTCTTCATGTCCTTATACGGTATCGATCAGAAAAAAGAGATCGCTGCAAAGGATGAGGAAGGGAAAACTGAAGAAACGACTGAAGGAGCAGCATCCGAAGATTTTGATCCTGAGGCCTTTGCTCAAGGAAAATGTATCGGCTGTCATGGCGGTGACTTAACCGGTGGAGTGGGACCGAATCTTCATGGTTTGTCATTATCCAAAGACGAGATCCATGACATCATTAAAAACGGTCAAGGCGGAATGCCTGCTTTCGGAGGACAAATCTCCGATGATCAAATCGACCAATTGTCAGAGTACATCCTATCACTTAAATAAGAACGGGAAGCCATCGGGGCGTTATCTAATCGCCTCCGATGGCTTTTTCAATTCTGGCAAAGATCATGAAGTTCCCTTACAATAAAGGTATTGGAAAGGCGGGGATCTATTGAATTCCGAAAAATTATCAACAAGGCTCGATACGGTCGCATCATTTGTCGAGGAAGGCGCCACTCTCGCTGATATTGGAAGCGACCATGCTTATTTGCCTTGTCATTTAGTGAAGCTTGGAAGAATACAAAAAGCAATTGCAGGAGAAGTGGTGAAAGGGCCATATGAATCGGCAGTGAAAAATGTCCGGAAGAAAGGCCTTTCAGATGAAATCACCGTTCGTCTTGCGAACGGTTTGGAAGCCATACATGAAAGTGATGGAGTCGATACGATTACGATCGCGGGAATGGGCGGACCATTGATTGCATCCATTTTAAGCAATGGGCATGAAAAACTGCAAAACGTCAAACGGATCATCACGCAACCGAATATCCACGCTTCATCAATCCGTGAGTGGGCAGTCCAAAACGGTTGGAAAATTATTGATGAGGAGATTTTAAAGGAAGATCATAAAATCTACGAAATCATTGTACTAGAACAAGGGCATGCACAATATGATGATCTGGAAATGATGGTTGGGCCTTATCTGCTTGATAGAAAGTCAAATGTTTTCATTGAAAAATGGACGCGGGAATCAGATGAGTGGAAAAGGGTTCTAGGTTCTTTGGAGAATGCTGGAAATACGAATGAAATCATTGAAAAAAAGGAACAACTACAGAAGAAAATCAACTTGATCGGAGGCGTTTTGTCAAATTGAAAAAAGTGAATGGATATGAAATCATTACCCTTTTTGAACAATGGTCGCCAAAAAGGTTTGCTGAAGATTGGGATCCGGTCGGATTGCATATCGGCCAGTTGAACCGTCTGGTCGAGAAGGTCACCATCACATTGGACGTCAATGAGGCAGTCGTAGATGAGGCGATTGAAAAAGGGGCCAACTTGATTATTGCGCACCATCCACCAATATTTAGTCCTTTAAAACATATTTGGACAGATACGCCTCAAGGAAGGCTAATTGAAAAATGCATCAAACATGACATTTCGGTCTATGCTGCGCATACGAATCTGGACGTCGCTCCTGGAGGGGTGAATGATCTGCTTGCATCTTGCCTTGGTCTTGAGAATATCGGAGTGATGCAGCCGACAATTTCCGATCCGCTCTATAAATTGGCCGTCTTTTGTCCTGTCGAACATGCTGATTCGTTACGTGAAGTATTAGCTCGCTCAGGTGCAGGGGCAATCGGGGATTATTCTGGGTGCAGCTTCACGTCCACAGGAACAGGGCGCTTCACGCCAACTGCAGGGGCCGACCCGTTCATCGGGGAAGTCGGAAAAATGGAAGAGGTAACAGAAGAACGAATCGAAGTCGTGCTTCCTGGTCCGATTCGGTCAAAAGTGCTGCAAGCGATGTTGGCTGCCCATCCGTATGAAGAGCCCGCTTATGATTTTTTTGTACTTGACCAAAGGACGGAGGAGTTCGGTCTGGGCAGGGTCGGTACATTACCCGAGCCAATGGAACTTCAAGAGTTCGCCCAGCTTGTCAAAAAAGCGCTGGACGTTCCGGCTCTCAGGATTGTTGGCGATTCTGGGAAACTGGTCCGTAAAATTGCAGTGCTTGGAGGCAGTGGCAGTAAATATATAAGGGCTGCAAAACGAAAAGGGGCAGATGTATTCGTAACAGGCGATATGGACTTCCATAGTGCACAAGACGCCGAATTGATGGATCTCGCCATCGTGGATCCGGGTCATCACGTGGAGAAAGTGATGATTGAAGGAGTTGCCCGGTATATGGAACAGGCATGCCGGGAAAAAGGGTACGATGTTAAAATCGTCAAATCTGAAATTGATACTGAGCCTTTCAAATTTATATGAAATGAAAAGGGCTGTTCCGTGTCGTTGAACGACGGCGGAACAGCTCTCTCATTTATTCTGTAACTGAATATGGTTCGATACGTTTTACTGGTTCCGGATTCTTGATTTTCGGCAAGATCCGCTCCAATTTGAATTTACGTTCAGGCACATGAGTCGCCGGATCTTCAGGATCGAAGCTTTCCAAGAAGCCGATCACTTCACGGACAATCAGCGTGGGCGTAGATGCGCCGGCTGTTACAGCAACCGTTTCAACGCCTTGAAGCCAATCGATATTAATCTCGGAAACATCTGAAATCCGATAAGAAGGTGTATTCGCAATTTCAACCGATACTTGTGTCAAACGGTTGGAGTTATTGCTTTTCGGATCTCCTACAACGATCAACAGATCCGCTTCTCCAGCTTGCTCCGCGACTGCCTCTTGTCTCACTTGGGTCGCAAGGCAGATTTCTTTATGCACTTCAATATGAGGGAATTTCTCCTTAAGTGCATCCATGATATGTGCAACGTCCCACTGGCTCATGGTTGTCTGATTCGTGACAAGAAGCTTTTCATTAGTAAGTTCAAGCCCATCGACGTCATCCAACGTCTCAATCAGATGAACTGCATGCGGTGCTACACCGATAGCACCTTCCGGCTCGGGATGATACTTCTTGCCGATATAGATGATGTCGTAACCTTCCGCAGTCTTTTCTTCAATAAGGTCATGAGTGACAGTTACATCCGGGCAAGTCGCATCAATTGAAACAAGGCCTTTGCGGCGGGCCAATTCACGGACTTCCGGCGAAACGCCGTGAGCAGTGAAAATGACAGTGCCAGTTTCCACCTTCTCTAGGATCTCCAACCGGTTCTCCCCATCCAAGGTGATGATGCCATCTTCCTCAAATGCGTCTGTGACATGTTTATTATGAACAATCATGCCTAATATATAAATAGGTCTCGGCAAAGTTTTGTCGAGCGCTGCATTTCTTGCTATGACCATTGCATCGACAACCCCGTAACAATAGCCGCGCGGGGAAATCTTTTTAACTTTCATTCACTCCACACTCCTCTAAAGGGATCTGTATCCATTATAGCGGAGTCAGGCACACGTTTCAAAATTATAATTTGGGCGGTTGAAAGATCCTTGGATTGGAAGCGCCGGCTATTGGGCCTGCTGCCCCTGCCGCTGCCGTGCTGGAAGCAGCCGCCCCCGCCGTACTTCCGGCAGAAGGAAGGGACTGAAAGCCTTTATATAATCTCCACATTGCGGGCAAGTTTTGGAACATCGGTGCAATTTGCTGTACAAGCGGCGCGTACTGCTGAGCTGTATTTAAAAACCGGTTGGCCGTTTGCATGTACATTTCCATTTTGGATGTATTTTGAAATGGAGCCTGCATCGTTGAGCCATATGGATTTCCCATCGGACCCCTCCGGAAAGGTTGTCTCGGCGGTTGCGAGAAGGGAGGCTGTTGCTGCGGGCCGCGGAAAGGCTGCCTCGTTGCAAACGGAGATTGTTGGGAGCGCGCGAATGGATAGAAGGATTCGTACCTCATGGATAACCCCTTTCATTTGGTCATTGTGAACTTTCACAATCTATACTATGCGAAAATCACATACTGCGGAACAGAATCATGCTACAATAGGAATACGTTAGGAGGCATCTGAATGTCTAAATTCACTGATTATCAATTCAAACCTTTCCTGCGGGAGGCTATAGCCCGATTGGGGTTTGAAAACCCAACACCCATACAAAAAGAAATGATCCCGTTAATCCTTAAAGGATCCAATGCGATCGGACAAGCACATACAGGGACAGGCAAATCGCACAGCTTCCTGATTCCGATTCTTGAGCGTCTGGATGAAGGGAAGGACGAGCTGCAAGCAGTCATCACCGCACCGACGAGGGAACTTGCATCGCAGCTATATGATGAATTGAATAAAATGATCGAAAATACAACGATCCGAAGCTCGCTTTTGATTGGGGGCACGGATAAGCAACGCTCCATCGACAAACTGAAATCGAATCCCCATGTAATTGTCGGAACGCCTGGCAGGATCCGCGACCTTGCGGAAGAAGGAGCTTTGGCAATCCATACGGCATCCATTTTGGTAATCGATGAGGCCGACTTGGCATTCGATATGGGTTTTATCGAGGATATCGACAAATTTGCATCTAAAATGCCGACGGACTTGGAAATGTATGTTTTTTCAGCGACGATTCCTGAAAAACTGAAGCCTTTCTTGGCTAAATATATGGAAAGTCCCGTCCATGTTCAAATCGGAAATAAAAAACCGTTGACGGAAGGAATGAAATATTCGCTTGTTCCTGTCCGAAGCATGGATCGCAAGAAAAAACTACTTCACGTTCTGAATGCAATCAACCCCTATTTGGCAATCGTCTTTACAAACACGAAGCAAAATGCGGATGAAATCGCTGATTACCTTGCTGAGCATGGTATAAAGGCTGGCCGTATCCACGGCGATTTGTCACCTCGTGAACGTACACGGATGATGAAGCAGATCAGGGATCTCGAGTATCAATATATCGTTGCAACGGATCTTGCCGCACGTGGCATTGACATACCTGGCGTCAGCCACGTCATCAACTATGAATTGCCGGATGACTTGGAGTTCTTTATCCACCGGGTTGGCAGGACTGCACGTGCAGGTTTAGAAGGAATCGCCATCACGATGTATGAACCTTCAGAGGACGACAAAATCGTGCAAATTGAAAAAATGGGCATCCCGTTCATCCACGAAGATGTTAAAAAAGGCGAGTGGATTGAAGTCAAGGAACGCCATGCCCGAAAGAAACGGGTCAAAGAGACGGATGAACTCGATCGTAAAGCTGCATCGTTTGTCCGTAAACCATCAAAAGTGAAGCCGGGTTATAAAAAGAAAATGGCGAAAGACATAGAGAAATTCAAGAAAAGGGAAAGGAGATTGAAACGAAGAAATGACAAATGATCAACCATTGCTATTGGGTTCACATGTTTCGATGAGCGGTAAGAGCATGCTGCTAGGTTCAAGTGAAGAGGCGTTAGGCTACGGAGCCAATACATTCATGATTTATACGGGGGCTCCTCAAAATACGCGTAGGAAGCCGATCGAGGAACTGAATATTGAAGCGGGCCTGTTGCACATGAAAGAGAACGGTCTTTCGAATATCGTCGTACATGCCCCTTACATCATCAATATCGGGAATACGACCAAGCCGGAAACATTCCGGTTAGGCGTCGACTTTCTGCAATCGGAGATTCAAAGAACTGCAGCTCTTGGCGCAGACCAAATAGTCTTGCATCCGGGAGCCCATGTCGGGGCTGGCGCGGATAAAGGCATAGCTAAAATCATTGAAGGGTTGAATGAAGTCCTGGCCGAAGATTCGACAGTCCGCATTGCGCTTGAAACGATGGCAGGAAAGGGCAGTGAATGCGGCAGGAATTTCGAGGAAATCGCAAAAATCATTGACGGCGTCAAGAACAATGAACGACTGTCCGTCTGTTTGGACACATGTCACGTCCATGATGCTGGCTACGATATCGTCAATGACTTCGACGGAGTGTTGAATGAATTCGATAAGGTCATCGGGAAGGACAGAATATCTGTCATCCATGTCAATGACAGCAAAAATGAACGCGGAGCGATGAAAGACCGTCACGAGAATATCGGGCACGGCCATATCGGTTTTGAAGCGCTCAGCTATATCGTCCATCATCCGGAATTCATGGCGATTCCTAAAATCCTGGAAACGCCATTCGTCGGCACTGATGCGAAAAACAAGAAGGCGCCGTATCAATATGAAATTGAAATGCTGAAATCAAAAACATTCCAAGCCGATCAACGTGAGCTTTTATTGATCTAATTGAAAAGCCCGCCAAATGGATTTCCATTGGCGGGATGTTTTTTTGATTAAATCATATCCAAATACTGACGGAACAATTCTTCCCCTTTTTTATCTCCGACAGCACGCTTCACTTTCGCGATGAAACTTTCCGGAATGCCGGTAAAAATCCAATGAAATGAAATTTCATCAAGTAACGGGCGCAACGCCCTGATTTCATTGATTGATAAATCAATGCCGTACGCATCGGCTATCAGCTTTGCCTCTGCGTCACTTTTCCGCTTTATTTCATTCAATATTTGCATGTAATCCAATTTACACCATTCCTTCTCAATTAGTTGTGTCCGACCGACTCTTCCTATATACTTCTACTAGTAATCGTAATCGTTCCTGTTTACATTCTTTTGACAGAAAGGGATTTTACTATATGACAAATACGATAATTGAATGTACGGATGTCAATTTTCGATATGAACACTCCACCGTTCTTGAAGATATTTCATTGAAAGTGAAAGAAGGGGAGTTTTGGGCGCTTATCGGCCCGAACGGTTCCGGGAAATCAACGCTCATCAATATCATTTTAGGATTATTGAAAGCCGATCAAGGGACAGTAAAGCTATTCGGCCAAAATGTGGATTCCTTCAAACAGCGGGAACGAATTGGATATGTCTCTCAAAAATCGAACTCATTCAATTCGGGTTTTCCCGCCACCGTTCTTGAAGTCGTGAAAAGTGGGCTCACTCGAAAGATCGGATTATTTAAAGCTTTTTCGAAACAAGATGAACAAAAAGCATTAGATGCATTGCGGATTGTGAAAATGGAAGATTTCGCAGGACAAAATATCGGTGAATTATCCGGCGGTCAGCAGCAACGGGTATTCATAGCACGGGCGTTGGTTGGTGAACCGGATCTATTGATCATGGATGAACCGACCGTCGGAATCGATCAGAAAAATGTTGCTTCATTCTATTCTATGCTCAATGAATTGAACCGTGAACATGGCATTGCCATCCTGCTTGTCACACATGAAATCGACCTTGTCACCGAACTGGCAACACATGTAGCTTGCTTGAATCGATCCATCCACTTCCATGGCGTCCAATCGGACTACAAGAAGATGAACGATGCAGATATATCATTATGGTACGGACACCCTGTGCGGCGCGTCCATCAAGAACAGAAAGGGGTATGACCGTGATCAGTGCTTTATTCACCTATGAATTTCTTCAAAATGCATTCCTATCCGGACTGATCATCGGCGTCATAGCTCCGTTGCTCGGGCTATTCATCGTTGTAAGAAGGCTTGCGCTCATCGCGGATGCATTAAGTCACGTGGCGTTGGCTGGCATCGCTGGAAGCCTCTTTTTGAGCCAGTCGGTCCTACTCTTCTCTGCACTGAATCCGGTGTATTTAGGGATGGCAAGTGCAGTAGGCGGATCATTATTGATTGAAAGGCTAAGAGGCGCCTATAAACATTTCGAGGAATTGGCGATTCCGATCATCCTTTCGACTGGGATCGGTTTCGGAGCGATTTTCATTTCCTTGGCCAAAGGCTTCGGATCTGATCTTGTCGGCTATTTATTCGGCTCCGTTTCTGCAGTCAGCAGGCAGGATTTATGGATCATCATTATTATCGCAATTGTCGTTCTTGCGTTTATCCGATTGTTTTACAAGGAAATGTTCGCCTTGTCGTTTGACAAGGAGTATGCAAAAGTTTCCGGCGTTAATGGTAAATTCATTCAAATTGTTTTCATGATCATTGTTGCGCTTGTCATCGGTGCTTCGATGAGGATTGTCGGAATCTTGCTCGTTTCTTCGTTGATGACGATACCCGTTGCTGCGGCGATACAGCTTGCTAAGAGTTTCAAAGGAGCACTTGTTTACTCCATAATCATAGGTGAGCTGTCGGTCATTATCGGACTGTTTGCTGCGTTTCATCTTGATATTGCTCCGGGCGGAACGATTGTTATCACGTCAATCATCATTTTATTGCTAGTGTTAGGCTGGACAAAAATGAAAGGCAAACAGCCTTCTCGTAAAGTGAAGGGGGAATTTGCATGACACTTGATGAGGCATGGCGCATTTTGTTTGAGCGTCAATTCAAGAGGACTAAGAATAGGGAAACCATTTTGGAGTTCTTTTCCGAAAATGATCGATATTTGACTGCGATGGAAGTGCGGAATTTCATGGCGGCGGACAACCCAGGCATCAGTTTCGATACGATTTATCGAAATTTGACGACCTTTTCGGAGCTTGGCATTTTGGAAGAGACCGAGCTGAATGGGGAAAGGCATTTCAGGATGCAGTGCGATCATGGCGTCCATCACCATCATTTCATCTGTACGGATTGCGGCAAGACGAGGAATATTGCCCATTGCCCAATGGAGTCCATCAACTTTAATCTGCCGGGCTATGAAGTCGAAAGCCACAAATTCGAGATATACGGAAAATGTCCAGTTTGTGTGGAACAATAAAAAGGAGTAGGGGATTGAATCCCTACTCCTTTTTTCAATTCACTTTTTCTCCGATCGGGAACAGCTTTTTGATCCACTGGTCGGCTTCTTGCCAATTTCTCACCCGTATGACGCCTTCCGGAATCGGTTCGCGGTTATAGGGTGTGTCAAAGAGAAGGACCGGAATGTTCAATTCCTCATGGATGTCTACTGCATTATCATGCTTATCTTCGAAAAACGCATCGACATTGAACTTTTTCGCTGCCTCGATCTTATAATGGCTTCCGATCAGCTCGATATGATCGTAAGGGATCTCCTCCCGTTCAAACCAATCAAACGTACAATCAGCCACTTTTTGCCCCCGTGCAGAGATATAATACAGCTCATAATGCTTCCGCCATTCTGAAAGAATCATCTTCGCATACTCCTGCGCAGGGGATGTTTCGTATATCGTCTTTTCCGCTTGACGGTACCACTCAAAGAACTCCTTCTCATCAACCGGAAAAGCTTTCGTTAAATCATATTCCTTAATATCATCTAAAATCAGATTGCATCCAAATTGTGCATTGATATGCGGAAGAAGGGAAGTCGGACATGTGACGGTCCCGTCGATATCAATGCCGAATCGGATTTTCCTCATTCTGATGCCCCGCTTTGAAGAAGCAGTTCTTCTTGGCGTTTCTTTTCGAAATACTCTTCGGCAAGCTTATCGATCTCCATTTTCAGCTCTTCGACCATTGTTTCCTCAGGCACTTTCCGGACTGTTTTCCCTTTCATGAAGAGCAATCCTTCTCCGCGTGCACCTGCGATACCGATATCCGCTTCACGCGCTTCACCAGGGCCGTTAACCGCACAGCCCAATACCGCGACTTTCAATGGCGCTTTAATGGTGGAGATATATTCCTCGACCTCGTTTGCAATTGAAATCAAGTCGATTTCGATGCGTCCGCAAGTCGGGCAAGAGATAAGTGTCGCAGCATTGGAGGACAGACCGAATATCTTCAACAATTCGCGTGCAACTTTTATTTCTTGGGTAGGGTCCGCGCTCAATGAGACACGGAGTGTATTACCGATGCCGGCTGACAGTAATGTTCCAAGACCTGCAGCACTTTTGATGGATCCTGCGAACAACGTGCCGGACTCCGTGATACCGAGGTGCAATGGATAATCGAATGCGGCTGCAGCTTTCATATATGCTTCGACTGCCAAGTTAACATCCGAAGCCTTCAATGAAACGATAATATCGTGGAAATCTAGATCTTCCAATATTTTAATATGATGCAAAGCACTTTCAACCATGCCGTCCGCAGTCGGGTAACCGTACTTTTTCAGGATATGCTTTTCAAGTGATCCTGCATTCACTCCGATTCTGATCGGAATTCCTTTTGCTTTTGCAGCTTTGACGACAGCTTCCACTTTTTCCTGACGGCCGATATTGCCAGGGTTGATCCGGATTTTGTCAGCGCCTTGTTCAATTGCAATCAATGCTAGCTTATAGTCGAAATGGATATCGACGACAAGTGGGATGTTGATTCGTTCTTTTATGGCGCCGATGGAATAAGCAGCCCTTTCATCGGGGCAAGCTACACGGACGATCTGGCAGCCCGCTTCCTCAAGGCGTAGAATCTCTTCTACCGTTGCGTCAACGTCATGTGTTTTTGTGGTTGTCATACTTTGGATGAACAGCTCGTCGCTGCCGCCGATCGTCAAATTGCCTACGCGCACAGGACGTGTTTTAGATCTGTGTATTATTTCACTCATAGATATATTCTCTCCTTAAAAAACTCATAACTGATTCTATTTTAGCAATCAATCGGATGAAAAGACAAGAGACACCGCTTGAAACATCTTCATTTGCAATTTTCCTGACCTGCTTTCGAAAGGGGAAGCTGCACGGAAAGACCGCCAACAAGCTCCTGGTTTCGAAGGTGAGGATTCAGGGAATAAAAAATTGATAATCTTTCTACAAATGTAGTCTCGGCATCGGGGTACATTGAAAAAAGTGATTCAATCGTATCGCCTTGGATCGTCGTGACATATATGGATTTCACTGTGGTCGTCTCGGTACAAGGCTGTTCATTCCCGAAAAACGAGGCTAGAGGGATTGTCCCATCCCCCAAGTCGATCCGGATAATGTGAAAGGTAAGAAAAAGAATTACGGCTACGAATAAAGTGCGCATGAACATTCCCCCTTCCCACACAATATGCGGGAATTTGGAAAGTATTCATTTAGCTGCTTTGGGATAATACTTCAGGGCAGCAATTATGTAACCGATATGGATAAAGGACGAAATCAGAATGCCTGAAGTTTCCCAGAACTGAAAGAAATCCAGAAAAATCGTCAGCAACAAAGGCACAGTAATTGCGATGGCGGTCGTCCGCCAAATAAAACGATATTCGACACGCCTTCTCATCACTTTGCCGATCCATATACCGATTCCTGCAAAGATGCTGATCCTGATGAATACGTAAAATGTCGCAATAACAAATTGGAAAATGAAAGCCATCGGATAAATAAGCCCACCAATCGTTTTGCTATACTCGGTCAGCTCGGGCGATGCCTCGAATAATTCAGTATCCCCTAGTGAGAAGCGGGTGAATGAAATCAAGGTCATTAAAAGGATGAATAGGAAAGCGTAGCGGATCACACGACCGATCGGAAGCAGCCTGAATGCCGCGAGTTTTTTCGGTTCATGGAACGCTGCCAGAAATAGTTGATGGAACTTCAAAACGGGACCTCCTTTACTTATTGATAGTCTATCATGTCTAGACATGTGAAGCGCGGATTCCAAATTCGACAGAATGATGACTTTTTCCATGTCTTTTGTAAAGGGAATGTAAAGATTCGCCCGTTTCTATTTACAATTCATTAATAGAGTCAACATAATAGGAATGCTAATACATAAAGCATGATGGAGGTAGACATTGTAATGGAAGTGAATTGGCAGGAAGTAATCTTTCAATTTATAGGAGGTCTCGGGATCTTCCTATTCGCCATAAAATATATGGGTGATGGGCTCCAAAAAGCGGCAGGGGATAGGCTCCGAAGCATTTTGGACAGATTCACGACAAATCCTTTCATGGGCGTTCTCGTAGGGATTATTGTGACTGTGCTCATTCAATCCAGTTCCGGAACGACTGTCATTACGGTCGGATTAGTCAGTGCCGGCTTCATGACCCTTCGTCAGGCAATCGGTGTCATCATGGGCGCAAACATCGGAACGACAATTACGGCATTCATTATCGGCCTCGATGTCGGGGCATATGCATTGCCGATCATGGCGCTTGGTGCAATCCTAATTTTCTTCTTCAAAAAGAACGCCGTTAAGAATGTGGGGGAAGTCATCTTTGGCTTCGGTGGCCTATTCCTAGGACTGGAACTGATGAGTGCAGGTATGAAGCCCCTAAGGTCGCTTTCGGCTTTCTCTGATTTTACAGTTTCGATGGCTGACCATCCTATCCTTGGGGTAGTAGCTGGAACTGTCTTTACACTTATCGTGCAAAGCTCCAGTGCAACAGTAGGAATTTTACAAGGGCTATACGCGGAAAATCTTGTTTCGCTGCAGGCTGCTCTGCCGATTCTTTTCGGAGATAATATCGGGACGACAATTACGGCAGTTCTGGCGTCAATCGGCGCATCTGTCGCGGCAAGAAGAGCTGCAGCAACACATGTCCTCTTTAATGTTGTCGGAACAGTCATTTTCATGATTCTGCTGTATCCGTTCACGCTATACGTAGAGTGGATTTCAGGAGTGCTCGCTTTGGAAAGTAAAATGCAAATCGCATTTGCGCATGGAACGTTCAACGTGTTGAACACCGTTATCCAATTCCCGCTCATAGGGGCTTGGGCAATGCTTGTCACGAAGCTTATCCCGGGCAAGGACGTCACAATCGAGTACAGACCGAAGCATTTGGATCCGAACTTCATTAACCAATCACCTTCCGTCGCAATTGGACAAGCAAAGGAAGAAATTATTAGAATGGGTGATTTCGCGGTCCAAGGGATGGAAGAAACATATGAGTATTTGAAGACGAGCAATAAAAGACATGCTGAAACGGCATACCAGATTGAAGATGCCATTAATAATCTGGATCGGAAAATTACAGATTACCTCGTGGATATTTCCGCGGTCAACATTTCGCCGGTCGAGTCTGCAAGGCACGTCATGCTGATGGATACAGTTCGGGACATTGAACGGATAGGGGATCATTTCGAAAATATTATCGAGTTGATCGATTTCCGTGAAGTGAACCGGGTGAAATTGACAGAGGAAGCAATGAATGATTTGACGGAAATGTTCACGTTGACCATTGCGACTGTCGATAAAGCGGTACGTTCACTAGACATGAATGATATTGAATTGGCAAGGGAAGTTGCCGAGCAAGAAGCTTTGATTGATAAGATGGAACGCAAATTCCGTAAAAATCACATTGTCCGTTTGAATGAAGGACATTGTTCCGCACAGTCCGGAATGGTCTTTGTCGATATCGTATCCAATCTTGAACGGATAGGCGACCATGCCGTAAATATTGCCGAAGCCATTTTAGGCAAACGGGTGTAATGGAGGGAAAGGGATGGAGATAGTAGGCTGGGTTGCGGCTGTTATCATGTTCATTGTCGCTTTTATCGGATTGATCTATCCAATCATCCCTTCCGTATTTTTCATCGTAGGCGGTTTCCTGCTGTATGGATTATTTGCTTCCTTCGATGAGATGAGTTGGATATTTTGGGTTATCCAGGCGTTGTTCGTCATCTTGCTGTTCGGCGCGGATACGCTAGCGAATATCGTCGGTGTAAAGAAGTTTGGTGGTTCGAAGGCGGGGATGTGGGGAAGTACGATCGGTCTGCTCGTAGGACCTTTCGTCATTCCTGTGGCGGGAATCCTTATCGGACCCTTTCTAGGGGCTTTTCTGGCAGAACTGCTTGTGACAAGGACGGGTGTAAAACAGTCATTGAAGACGGGAATCGGATCGATCGTCGGCTTCTTCACTTCGATAGCCGCCAAAGGTGCAGTCATGCTGCTGATGATCGGGGTTTTCGTCCTCTACGTCACATCCAGCTTCGGGTGACGCTTTTGTCGATAGTTCATTTCAATTGAATGGATTCCCTAATTTTGATAATGTTTATAGTGTAGGATAAATTATGAATCAATTGGGAGGAATGGACTAATGGCTTACAAATTACCAGAACTACCATACGCTTACGATGCGTTGGAGCCACACATCGACAAAGAGACGATGAACATCCACCACACGAAACATCACAATACGTATGTGACGAACGTGAATAATGCATTGGAAGGGCACGACGACTTGGCTGCAAAGTCTGTTGAAGAGCTGATTTCCGATTTGGATGCTGTTCCTGAAAACATCCGTACGGCTGTCCGTAATAATGGGGGCGGTCATGCGAATCATACGTTCTTCTGGAAAATCCTTTCACCATCCGGTGGCGGTAATCCGACAGGAGCACTTGCTGAAGCGATCGACAAAAAGTTCGGAAGCTTTGACGCATTCAAAGAGGAATTCGCAAAAGCGGCTGCAACTCGTTTCGGTTCAGGTTGGGCTTGGCTCGTATCAAACAATGGCGAGCTTGAAATCATGTCGACGCCTAACCAAGATTCTCCATTGATGGAAGGAAAAACTCCTATTCTTGGACTCGACGTTTGGGAGCACGCATACTATTTGAACTACCAAAACAGACGCCCAGATTACGTTTCCGCATTCTGGAACGTAGTAAACTGGGATGAAGTCGCTAAAAACTTCGGTTAATCATCCAGAGTAATGCAACCAGGCATATATCCTGTTCGTCAGGATATATGCTTTTTATGTTTAGAATGCTATAATTCAATCTGGACTAATAACGTAAGGGGAATACATATGAAAAAGCCGATGCGCAAAGTGGACCAAGCAAAAATCCGACAACGGAAACATATCGCCTTCAGGATGAACCTATTATTCTTTTCGATTTTCATCCTGTTTTCCTTGCTGATTTTCAGACTTGGATACTTACAGATCGTCAAAGGCGAGGAGTATACGAAAGAATTGGAGAAGAAAGAGGAAATTGCTGTCAATACAAGCGTTCCTCGGGGCAGGATCTACGACCGGACAGGAAAGGTCCTCGTCGACAATAAACCGATGAATGCCATAACATATACGAAAACTTCTTCAACGACATCTAAGGACATGCTGGATATTGCGGAACGTCTATCTGAATTGATCCACCAGGATACGAAAAGAGTCACGATCGGTGATAAGCGTGATTTCTGGATTTTATTGCATCCAGAAGAAGCTGAGGCGAAAGTGAGTGCCGAAGAAATAAGTGAAATTGGCAAAGACGGCACCGTTTCCAAGCAGGATATCCAACGGGAATTAAATCGATTAACTCGTGAAAGGGTAACCGATGAAGAACTGAACTCATTCACGGATCATGAACTTGAAGTGTTGGCGATTTATCGGGAAATGATGTCAGGTTATGCCTACTCCCCTCAAATCATTAAGAGCGGAAATGTAACAGAGGAGGAATTCGCAGCCGTGTCGGAACGGTTGAGTGAATTTGAAGGAGTCAATACGACAACCGATTGGGATCGAATCAAATTTTCGGATAGCACGATTCTTGGTACGATGACAAGTCCGATTGAAGGAATCCCGCGAAGCCATCTGGATTATTATTTGGCGAGGGATTATTCACGGAACGATCGGATTGGCCGGAGTTATTTCGAACAATATTATGAGGAACTGTTAAGAGGGCAGAAAGCAATCGTAAAAAACATAAAAGATCGAACCGGCCGTGTCATCGAGACGAAAACAGTGAGGGAAGGGGAACCGGGCAGGGACCTCGTACTGTCGATGGACAGTGAATTGCAGGAGTCATTGGAGGAACTGCTTTCCGAGAAACTTCTGGAAATGAAAAAAGATCCCAGATCCGGATTGCTGGACAGGGCATTCCTTGTCATGATGGATCCGAATAATGGGGAAGTGCTTTCATTAGTTGGAAAACGATTGGTGAAGGATGAAGATTCAGGGCGATGGGAAGTTCGCGATTATGCGTATGGGACATTCACTTCCGCCTATGAAGTCGGTTCCACTGTCAAGGTGGCGACAGTTTTGGCGGGCTATAGTGAAGGGGTGCTGTCGGTCGGAGAAAAGAAAATCGACGAACCGATGAATATTGCCGGTCAGAATAAAAGATCTCTTTTCAATCAGCACGGGCGGGTTTCCGTTGATGATGTAACAGCGCTTGGCAGGTCTTCCAACGTTTATATGTTCAAAATCGCCATTTCGATAGGTAAAGGAGTTTACAGACCTTATAAGGCGCTTCCAATTGACATTGCCGGCTTTGATAGGTTGCGAAACGCATACGCCTCCTTCGGCTTAGGGGTGAAAACAGGGATAGATTTGCCTGGTGAATTCGCGGGCATTCCAGGTACGGATACTCGTTCCGGTAAATTGCTTGACTTTGCGATCGGTCAATTCGATACGTACACCCCGTTACAGCTGGTGCAATATATTTCGACTGTAGCGAATGGCGGAAACAGGGTTGCACCGAAAGTGTTGAAAGAAATAAGGGAGCCATCAAAAGACGGTGAAACACTTGGAGCTTTGCTAGAGGAGACGAAAGTGAATGTCCTCAATCGTATCAACAATACGCAAAAAGAGATTGAACAAGTCAAAAAAGGGATGCACTACGTGTATTACGGACCAAATGGGACTGGACACAACATATTCAACGGGGCTCCCTATACGGCTGCCGGAAAGACCGGAACTGCGCAATCCTACTACTACGGAGATGATCGAAGTAAATATGGCATGGCTTCTGTCAATTTAACTCATGTCGGCTTTGCCCCGGCAGATAATCCCGAAGTAGCATATGCAGTCGTCATTCCATACGCTTCGACAGATCGAGGCAATTACATTACTCAAGGCATAGCGATGAAAGAGATTGTCAGAACGTCGCTAGACACCTATTTTGACTTGAAGGAAGAGCGGGCAAAGACCAATGCTCCTGAAACGACAGATCAAAAAATAGACCGCCGATTTGAACGAGAAAAAGAAAAAGAAAAAGATACAAATGAGAAATGAGAAAAGCTGCCATCGCGATAATCGCGAAGTGGGCTAACCTAAATTTTTGAGACAATATAAAACACCTTCGGAGTGGTACACTTGTAAAAAGTACTAACATCGGAGGTGTTTTTGCGTGGGCAAAAACGTTTA